>CAZPMW010000088.1:0-9093 GCA_964587805.1 uncultured Elusimicrobiaceae bacterium | reverse complement strand
GTTCGAGTATAAATATAAAAGCACCGAATTCGAAGTCCTAGCGAAAGTCTTTATCGATATCGTGTCCGTAGCTAAAACGCCGGGTAAAACAGTGGCCCAGGTGCAGATGATATTCGAGCTGCGCGACACTCATACCGATAATTACAGCATCACGCGGGACGCGAAATGGCTTACGACCGCCAACGGCGTGATGGTAGGCGGCCGCAGAGAGTTTCCGGTGCGTCCCAAAGAAGGCTTTAAATGGGAAGAGACGCCGGATTCCAGCGAAATAATTTCATTGTCCGACAAGGTTTCAATAAAGGCGGGAAAATTCAGTAAATGCATGAAGATAGTGACCAGGCTTGCCGGCGGGAGCGCCGGTAAATCGGTCCGCTACTATGCGCCCGGCGTCGGCTATATCCTGGAAGAGTATGCCGGTGAAGACAAGACCTGCGAGCTGGAGCTCGTTTCAGTGCACAGCATCCCGCCTCCCGCCGCGCCTAAAAAGAAATAGCATAACGCAATGACCGTAAAAGAACTGCTCAAGGACCCGGTTGTCCGCCGGGATATCGTGGTCAAGGGCTGGATAAAGACCAGGCGCGACTCCAAAACCTTTTCTTTCGCCGAGCTTAATGACGGCTCCACCCGGGAAAATCTGCAGGTGATATTTGAGGCCGCTGACGGAGACCTTGCCGCGGCGCTGCCGAGGCTGCTGACGGGCGCGTCCGTGATCATCTCCGGCGACCTGCAGGAAGCCCCGGCCGGCGCAAGGCAGAAAGTGGAGCTGCGCGCGAAAAAGGCGGAAATCTGCGGCGATTGCGATCCCGAGCGGTATCCGATACAGAAAAAAAAGACTTCCGACGAGTTTCTGCGCACAGTCGCGCACCTGCGCCCCCGCACGAATAAATACGCCTCCATGCTCCGCATACGTTCGGAGCTGGCTTTCGCCGTTCATAAGTATTTTCGGGACCAGGGCTTCTTTTACGTGCATACGCCAATCCTGACCGCTTCGGATTGCGAGGGCGCCGGACAGATGTTCAGCGCCACCAGCCTGGACCTGGGAAATATAGCGGCTCTGCCTAAAGACGAGAAGGGCGGGATAGATTTCTCCAAAGACCTTTTCGGCAAAAAGACTTTCCTTACGGTTTCCGGCCAGCTGGAAGGCGAGACGCTGGCGCTGGCCCTGGGTAAAATATATACTTTCGGGCCCACTTTCCGGGCTGAAAACTCAAACACTTACCGCCACTGCGCCGAGTTCTGGATGATAGAGCCGGAGATGGCCTTCTATGAGCTTGACGACGACATGACCCTGGCGGAGGATTTTGTCAAAAGCATCACCAGGCATGTGCTGGAACACTGCCCCGGAGACCTGGAACTGTTCGCTAAATTCGTGGACACCGGCCTGATGGATACGCTTAAGAATGTGACCGAAAATAAGTATGAGCGCGTCGCCTATACCGACGCCGTGAAACTCCTTGAGCCGGAGAACGACCGTTTTGAAGTTAAGGTCGGCTGGGGCACGGACCTCGCCTCCGAGCATGAGAGATTTCTTACGGAGAACTATTTTAAAAAGCCGGTCATCCTTTATAATAAGCCCAAGAATTCAGCGGCTTTCTAT
This sequence comes from uncultured Elusimicrobiaceae bacterium, assembly GCA_964587805.1. Classification (GTDB taxonomy): domain Bacteria; phylum Elusimicrobiota; class Elusimicrobia; order Elusimicrobiales; family UBA9959; genus YA12-FULL-51-18. Next base: position 7,496 of record CAZPMW010000088.1, on the reverse strand, counting down.
ATGAAGCTCAACGATGACGGGAAAACCGTGCGCGGCATGGACCTTCTGGTGCCCCGCATTGGCGAGCTTATCGGCGGCAGCGAGCGCGAGAACCGCCTGGATGTCCTGGAGAAGAAGATGGCCGACGCTAAGATAGACCAGGCGGCCTACGGATGGTATCTGGACCTGAGGCGCTTCGGCTCGGTCCCCCACTCCGGGTTCGGGCTGGGGTTTGAGCGGATGATGATGCTTATAACCGGCATCTCCAATATCCGCGACGTCACCGCCTACCCCCGGGTCCCGGGCTACGCGGAATTTTAGCTCTTAAATTCAGTTTTATATCTTCCGGAATAATCCCGCTTTCTTTTTCCTCAGCCCTCTGCCCTCCTGGCATTCCAGCGCATCAGCGAGGCGAATATCCCAAGGAACGAGAGGACGCTGAAAATATATATTGCTATCCGGAAGCTTAGCAGGAACTGAGGCAGATTCCCGGGCCCTATCTTTCCGCCGCCCATCAGCAGCGAGAACAAAATCATGACTACAGCCATGCTGAACATCTGACCCCCCACCCGCATAGTTGCCATCAGCGCTGAAGCCAGACTGTATGTCCTGGGCTCAGCCGAACCCATGATGGCGTTTGCGTTTGGGCTGGAGAACAGCGCCAGCCCGGAACCGAGCACGCATAATCCGGCTATGATGACGCCCATAGGCGTAAGGGCGGTTACGCGCGCAAAGAAAAGCAGCCCGGCCGTGGTCAGGGCCATTCCCCAGGATGCGACGATACGGGGCTCTATCAGGTCCGAAAGTCGCCCGGCGAGCGGGGAAAAGACGGCCATGAAAACCGGCTGGACCACCAGTATAAAACCGGCCTGCTGCGGGCTGAGGCCTTTCACGTATTGCAGGTGCAGGCTTAGCAGAAAACCGATCGCGAAGGAGGCGCAATAGTTAAGCAGCGCCGCGAGGCATGAGAAAGCGAACACCCTGTTTCCGGTGAAGAGGCGAATGTTAAGCACCGGGTGCGGCGCGCGCGCCTCGTGCCTGAAGAACGCCGCGAAGCCGGCGCCTCCGGCGAGAAGCAGCAATATGCCGCCGGCGGCCGTGATTGATGCCGCGCCGTAAATTATTGCGGCCATGGAAAGGCTGTAGATAAGTGAACCTTTCAGATCAAAGCCGCCACTTTCAGGCGCCAGCCATTCCGCTTGTATCCGCGTGAACAGCAGGTACAGTACTCCGAGTCCCAAAGGGACGTTCAGGTAGAAGATGCTGCGCCAGGAAAGCTGCTCAACTAAGATTCCGCCGAAGAATGGGCCCAGAGACAGTCCAAGATAGACCGAGGCGGCAACTATCCCCAGCGCCCTGCCGCGCTTGCCCGGCGGATAAACAGAAGTGAGAATGGCTATTGCGGTGCCTGATACCATGGCGCTGCCCAGTCCCTGCAGCGCCCTGAACAGTATCAGCTGCCGTGCGCTTCCGGAGAGCGCGCAGAGAGCTGACGCCGCCGTGAAAACGCAGAATCCCAAAGTGAATACTTTCTTTCTGCCGCAGATGTCAGCCGCACGCCCCAGCGGCACAAGCAGGACGGTGGAAACCATCAGGAACGAAAGCGAGACCCAGCCCATCTCCCGGACGCTCATATTAAGGTCGCGCGAAATGCCGGGCAGCGCCACATTGATGGCAGAGATCATGAACGGTGTGGAAAAAGAGGCGATGGCAGTAATCAGCAGGACTATGTTTGGGTTTGCCATAGGCGATATTCTATAATTTTATCCACCGCGGACATTCAGAGAAGGCTGCGACAAGCGGAGGCAATATGAACAGGGAGCAGACGCTGGAACTGCTGAAACAACACATAAAGAACGAGAATATGATCCGGCATTGCCTGGCCACCGAGGCCGTAATGCGCGCGCTGGCCGCCAGGCTGGGCGCTGACGCGGATGTCTGGGGCGTGACGGGGCTTATCCATGACGTGGATGTGGAACTTACCGCGGGAGACCCGTCGAAACACACTCTTGAAGCCGAAAGAATACTGCGTGAACATAATTACGCCGCCGAGGTCGTAGAAGCTGTAAAAATGCATAATGAGGCGGCCTCGCTAAAGAAGCGCGAAGCGCTATTCCATAAGGCCCTGGCCGCGGGCGAGACGCTCACCGGGCTTATAACAGCTACCGCTCTTGTTTATCCTGACCGTAAGCTGGCCAGCGTGAAAACCTCTTCAGTAGTCAAAAGAATGAAAGATAAGCGCTTTGCCGCCACGGTGGACCGCGGAGCGATTCTGGAATGTGAGCAGATAGGCCTGCCGCTGGCCGAGTTCGTGGACCTGGCGCTGAACGCTATGCGCGGCATTTCCGGACAGCTGGGGCTGTAAATATCACAAGCAGCTCCCGCCGCGCGAGGCTAGCTTTTGCTTTTCCCACTGGCCGAAAGCCTGGCCGCGGGAGCATAGGGTTTTTAAGAATTTCTCGGTCCTGGCGCTTAAAGGAACCGGAGTCTTTCGGGCAAAAGGCGTCTGGGGCAGGGGCATGAAGGTGTGCGCGTGTATTTTAGCGCCCAGCCCTACCAGGTCGCCCATAACTTTAAGCGTCAATTCCGCGTCTTTTTCAGTCTCTCCCGGCAAGCCGAAGATAAAATCAACGTTAGCGCTGAAACCGGCCGCTGAGGCCAGCATCACCGCGCGATAAACATCTTCCACGGTGTGGCCGCGCCGTATGGCCTCCAGCATGCGCGGGCTGCCGCTTTGTGCGCCGATAACCAGCCGCTTATTGGCGGCGTAGAGGCGCGTCAGCTCCAGCGTGTCGCGGGTCACGTGTTCAGGCCTGACCTCGGAAGGGAAGGTGCCGAAGAATATCCTGCCTTTGCCGCCCATTGCCCTGCTCGTCCCTTTCAGCAGCGCCTCTACCTTGTCCAAAGCCAGGGCGCGGCCGTCCTTCGAGCCGTAGGCAAAGGCGTCGGGAGAGAGAAAGCGGATGTCGTTCAGCTTTTCCGCGTGCATGAGTGAAGCTATGGACAGGATATTATCCAGGCTCCTGTGCCGCTGCCCGGCCCCGAAGAGATAGGCTGTCTGGCAGTAGGAACAACCAAAGGGGCAGCCGCGCGTTATCTCCACTGAGCCGAACATATGCCACCTGGGAGAAAAAGGCAGGTAGTCATCCAGCACAAGACGCCCGCCGGTGGTAATGACCCCTGTTTTGGCACGCTCGCCTTTAAGAATAGCGCGCGCCAGATCCACTATCGCTTTCTCCCCCTCCCCTTTTATAACGAGGTCCGCCCCCATGGCCAGAACCTCATTCGCCGCGCCGCTCGGGTGCGGGCCGCCGGCCAGTATAAGCGTCCTGGCGCCGAAGCGCTCGCGCAGGCGCTTTATAAGCCTTGAGAAATGGGGAGCCTGTGAAGTGAAGAACGACAGGGCTATGGCCGCCTTATGGCGTTTTTCTAAAGAAGCCCGGACAGCTTCCATGAGGTCTTTTTCAGTTTCCGGAAGAGCCACTTCCACGCCGGCCAATCCGGAGCTTTCAAGCGCGCCGGCCAGCGCGTTAAAGCTGCTGCGGTTCTCCTTCAGGTAAAGGAAAATTAAGTCCAGATTAATGCGCATAGGCCGATCGTTTCTCAGAGCGAGTCTGCGGCCTGCAGCCCTTCCCCGTCGGGGGTTTTTGCCTGCACTTCCCGGTCATGGTGTTTTACGATCGAGACGTAAGCTTTGGCCAGCACCATTTCCATCCACGGAAGGAAGACGAGTGTTTTGAGAACGAAGGCCGTAATCACCCAGGGCTTAAGGTCCAGGACCAGGCGCATCCGGAGCACGGAGCCTTCGGCTGTCAGGATGCCGGGAGTCAGGATCTCAAGCGTGACCCAGAGCATTCCCAGCGGAAACAGCCTCTCCTTAAAACCGCCGGTTATTACGGCGCTATAACGGAACGAACCCCTTATTCCCGTCTTTTTGTCCAGCACCGAGTATTGGGCGAATAAATAGGCGAGCCCCCAGATAACTCCGGGAACAAGCAGCATTATCAGGCCGCCGGTGACTATAAGCCCGTAGAGGAAAGAGACCGCCACCGCCTGCGGGAACACGGAGAAGCCGCGGAAAAAATCCCCGTAATCAGCCCGGCCGGTGCGGGCGATATTGATGAAGAACAGGTTCATCCCGACAGCCAGCGGGGCGCCCACAAGCAGTTCCCATGGCAGGGCGTACCAGCGGTTTTCGCAGTATTTCCAGATGAGGAGAGAAGGCATCACTGCCACCACCTGAAAAGCAAGCACGGCCGGAAGTATGCGGTGGAAATTGTCCAGAAAGGCGTCCCAGCCTTCTTTCATCCATATAAAAGCCGTGGGGCCTTCGTTTCTCATCTTCCAGTCACCTTCCGGTAGAGCTGGCCGGCGCGATATGAGCTGCGCACCAGCGGTCCGCACAGCGCCGCTTTAAAGCCCATCTTCTCCGCCTTCTCCTGCCAGGAGGAGAATTCTTCCGGGGTCAGATAGCGCTCCGCAGGAAGGTGCTTTCTGGACGGGGACAGATACTGGCCCAAAGTAAGGATATGGCAGCCGTGCTCAAGCAGGTCGGTCAGTACGCCTTCCACCTCAGCCGGGGTTTCACCGAGCCCGAGCATGAGACCGGATTTTATCAGGATATCCGGACGCCTGCGGGCCGCCGCCCGGATCAGCGAGAGGGACCGCTTGTAATCTGAGCCGATCCGGACTTTAGGATACAGCGACGGAACGGTCTCTACATTATGCCCCAGTACATTGGGGCCGGCGTCCAGCAGGACGTTAAGCGCCTTCAGATCGCCATTGAAATCGGGTATGAGCGGCTCTGTCCTTATGAAACGGCCGATCTTCTTTATCTCCCGCACGGTGGCGGCGAAATGCGCCGCCCCGCCGTCCGGCAGGTCGTCGCGCGTTGGCGAGGTGAAAACGACATATTTCAGCCCCCATTGTTTTGATAGTTCCCCTACGCGCCGTGGCTCATCGGGGTCAGGTGGCAGCGGCGTTCCCTTTTGGACGGCGCAGAAACGGCAGGCGCGCGTGCAGGCTCCGCCGAGTATAAGGAAAGTGGCCTCCCCGCCCGCGAAGCACCTGCCCCTGTTCGGGCAAAGCGCGTCCTCGCAGACGGTGCGCAGGCGTGCTGCCGCCAGGTCACCGGCTGCGCAGGCGGTCTGGCCGTCAGCGAGCAGGGCTTTGCTGTTTTTTACTTCTTCAAGAATCCAGGGCGGATGAATCATCACGCTTTACGTCCTCAATGATCTTCAGGTGCAGTTCCTTAAGCTGTTTAGCGTCAAGCGCCGAGGGCGCTTCGGTCATAAGGCAGGCGCCGCTGGTGGTTTTGGGGAACGCGATGACGTCGCGGATAGAGTCCGCGCCGCAGATAATTCCGACGAGCCGGTCAAATCCGATGCCTATGCCGCCGTGCGGCGGAGCCCCGAAGTCCAGCGCGTTGACGATCATGCCGAATCGGCGCTGTATCTCCTCCGGAGTATATCCCATGAGCCCGAAGATCTTTTCCTGCACCGCGCGGCTGTGGTTGCGCACCGAGCCGGAGCCCAGCTCCACGCCGTTAAGCACCAGATCATACTGGCAGGAGCGCACGTTCCCGGGATCCGTGTCCAGCTTATGAAGCTCTTCCGGCAGTGGCGCTGTGAAAGGATTGTGCGTGAAAGTCCAGCCGCCGGATTCTGCGTCCCGCTCAAGCAGCGGGAAATGCCGCACCCAGAGGAAAGCCCATTTTTTTACGGCAGCCGGCTTCAGCTTCGCAATGAGCTCGCTTCTGAGCGTGCCCATGTGTCGGGCGGTCTCCGCCCGCCCGCCTGCGCAGATAAACAGGATATCTCCGTTCTTCATCCCGTAAAGCGCCTTAAGCGCTGCCAGTTCCCCTTCATTGAGAAACTTAAGCGTAGGCGAGTCAAATGCATCATCTTTGTATTTAAGCCAGACCAGGCCTTTGGCGCCGTTCTTTTTGAGCAGTTCCGTAAGTTTGTCTATCTCTCCGCGCGAATAGGCGGCGCCGCCCTCTCCTTTTATCCCCCGAATAACTCCTTCACCGGGCGCCAGGTCCAAAGCGTTCCTGAAAACCTTGAAGCCGGAGTCTTTGAACAGGGCCGAGCAGTCCATTATCTCCAGGGCGTAGCGCAGGTCCGGCTTGTCTGAGCCGTAGCGCAGCATAATTTCCTCGTACTCCATCTCCGGAAACGGCGCCTCTATCTCCTCACCGGCATGGCTGAACACTTTTTTCAGCATCCCCTCCACCACAGCGGCGACATCGTACTCGTCCACAAAAGACATCTCCACGTCTATCTGCGTATGCTCCGGCTGGCGGTCCGCGCGCAGATCCTCGTCGCGCATGGCGCGCGCGAGCTGAAAGTAGCGGTCCATGCCGGCTATCATCAGCAGCTGCTTGAAGATCTGGGGAGACTGGGGCAAGGCGTAGAAGGAGCCGGGGTTATTGCGTGACGGCACCACAAAATCCCTCGCCCCTTCAGGTGAGGATTTAGTGAGGAGCGGGGTCTCGATCTCGTTGAAACCCAGAGAGTTAAGATGAGCCCTTACCACATTCGCGAGGCGGCCGCGAAGCACAAGATTCCTGGCGACGCGCGGCATGCGCAGGTCAAGATAGCGGTACTTCAGGCGGGTGTCTTCGTTAACGCCGGCATGCTCGCTGAGCTCGAAAGGCAGCGGCTGAGAGGCGCTCAGCGTGACAAGGGCTTCGGCCGTCACCTCTATCTCTCCGGTGGACATATTCTTGTTGGCGTTGGCGCCCGGGCGGGCCGAGACCTTGCCGGTAACGCTCAGCACGGATTCGCTCTTCAGCTCTTCAGCGGTCTTGAACACGGGGCTTTCCGGCCGTACTACAACCTGGGTCACTCCGTAGAGGTCCCTTAAATTCACGAAGATCACGCCGCCGTGGTTCCGCTTGACGTCCATCCAGCCGCACAGGGTTACAGTTTTGCCCGTGTCCCCGGAGTTAAGTTCGCCGCAGTTATGTGTGCGTAAGGCAGTGGAAGTAATAGACATGTATCTCCCTAATGGCAACGCTGAGGTCCGGACCTATTTCCCGATATTGGAAAGCAGCTTTTTCAGCTCCGGCATCAGCTGCGCCGAAGGCACGGTTATCTGTTCGCGCTTTTCTTTCAGGAACTTAATCGCGCAGGTAGAGTTTTTTATTTCATCTTCTCCCAGCAGGAGCGCGGCGTATGCGCCGGACCGGTCTGCCGAGCGCAGCTGGGATTTAAGGCTGAGCTCAAAATTGGAGAAATCCGCTCCGATGCCGGCTGAGCGCAGCTCTTCCAGCAGCCTGAAAGCCGTGTCCCTCGCCTCGGGAGAGGCCGACACGACGAAAACCGGCGGGTCCGCCTCGGTCCGCGCCTTGTCTTTAAGAAGCATTACCACGCGGTCCAGCCCCATAGCCCAGCCTATGGCCGGAGCCTGGGGCCCGCCCATGGATTTTACCAGATCGTCGTAGCGTCCGCCGCCTACAACGGCGTCCTGGCTGCCCAGCGCCCCGGTCTTGACTACAAAAACCGTGCGGGTAT
>CAZPMW010000087.1:0-9182 GCA_964587805.1 uncultured Elusimicrobiaceae bacterium | reverse complement strand
GGTGATCCGCCAGGCGTCGCCGGTCCTCTCGCATTTTATCTGCAAACGCATGGCGTTATCAAGAGTATCGCCCACGTAGGTCGCCGTATCCTCTCCGTCGCCGTATCCCGTTTGCCTCGCAGTCACCGGCATTTGGTCGGAGGTGGCCTTCACGGGCCCGGGTTTGGCGTAGTAACGCACCTCCACTTCGGAGTCGTACCAGGAACGCCGCCCCAGAACCGTCTTACAATTGGCTTTACTCTTCTTCATGGATTCGCGCACAGCGATGTTGGCAACTGGAACATGGTTCAACAGGCTGTCGCCGCTAGTCATGTTCTCATCGGAATGCACCGCTTCGCACATCGCTCCCAGTTGGCTAGGGTAATAATAAGGCGCGTTATACAGCTTCTTCATTTTATTGCACCAGTCAACTTCCCCGGGAGGACTGTCCATAAATCTGATAGGGAATTTAGAGCAGTTCCCGTCGTACTTGAGCCTCAGTTTCCTTACTATATAAAAACTGTTCAATCTGGTGCATGGCTCCTTGCGCAAATAGCAGGGAGTCTTTGAGGCGGCATTAGCCGGTGCGTCAATGGGAATTTCCGAAAAAGAAAACCGCGAGGGCGCTGGTTCTGGAATGCCAAGCGGCGCCTGGACGCCGAGCGACCCGGCAATAGCGCTTCTTGGCGCATCCCTGAAGTCAGCGGGATAGTTTAGGCCCGCTTTTCGGGTCGCAGCGAAAAACACGGTTATCAGCAAGGCGGATAAACCGGCAAGAATTTTAAATTTCATAACTCCTCCTGAAACAAACTCACGGCCTTCCCGTCTTTATAGGGTAGCCGCCATCCCACTTCTTGTCAAGGGCCCTAAAGCCCTGCGCAAAGGGACAAAAGCCTTGCGGCAAAGCGCCTTAAAAGCCATAAAGCAGCAGAACGGAAGGGGCGAGGTTATTTGCTATACCGACATGGAAATTATCGCCCTTCATGGTGAAAATGTGGTGCCAGCGCAATTCAGCGCCGAGTTTTAAGGAGCCGCGGAGAGGGAATACCGCCCCTCCACCCATGGTTAGGCCGAAACTGGAGCCGGAATCGGACTCGTAATCTGTCGCCCCCGCGCTGAAAGACGGCTGGGTCCAATGATATATCCCCGCGCCGAGAAGCGCGTAATACGTTCTATCAGCCGCCGGTGACGAGACCCGGAAGAACGGCGTCAGGGAAAACACGCGGACGCGCAGGGCCCCGACACCCGCGTTCTTATGACCGAAATTGTACGCGGTTTCAACACCGTAGCTTAGCACATCGTCGACCTTTTTGGCTCCCGCCAAGGAGAAGGCCGGAGAGACCCGGAACCCGGCGGCGCCATCCCCCCAGTGCCCTCCCACCGGAACAGCCGCCGCGCCACCCAGAGAAAAATAGTAACTGGAATATCGCGACGCCATCGGGGCATATGTCCTGCCGCCCCCTATCGGGACAGCCGGGGCCTGGGCGGACGCCGCGCACGCCGCAAAGAACAGAAGCAGTGTTAATCCGGACATCCTGATATTCCCTGAATAAACGGAGAACGGCCGGGGGCTATCGTCTTCCCGCCTTAATTTTTGATCATTCATCTTTAGTCCCTGCCCTTACCGGAGATCGTTAAATGATCTTAGGCGCATAGCCTATCCCGGCTTTGATGCCCGGAATGTCATAAACTCCGTTCGGCTGAATATGCCGCCCGCCGCGCATCACGGAGCGCTTTATCAGAAACGGAGAATCGAGGTCAATAAAGTCAAACCCTCCAAGGCCGGAGGCGAACTGCGCGGCGCAGACAGAGGAGAGCTCAGTTTCCAGCATCTGCCCCATCATAAGCTTAATGCCGGCTGCCCGCGCCAGCGCCCAGACCTCCCGCGCGCGCAGCATGCCCAGCTTGGCGAGCTTTATGTTAATGGCTGTTACCTGCCTCTTTTTGATCAGTTTTACTGCGTCGTCGACTGAATAAGCGCTTTCGTCCGCGCAGACCGGGACGCTGAGCCTTCTTGAAAGATATTCAAGCCCCTCATGGTCGCTCTTTGCCACCGGCTGCTCTATCACGCTGGGGACTATCCCTTTCCGGCCTATCTCCTTTACGAAGCGCTCCGCGGCTTTGGCCGTAAAAGCCCCGTTAAAGTCCAGATATATCTCAGCTTTCGGGGCGGCTTTTCTCACCGCTGCCACGCGCCTGAAGTCCTCATCCATGTCTGAACCGGTCTTTATCTTGAACATGGAAAATCCGCGGCGGCTCATGCGCGAAGCGAATTCATATGCTTGCGCCTCTGTGCCTATGACCACTGTAATATCAGTCCTTATCTTTGAAGGTTTGCTGCCGTAAAGCCGCCAGAGCGGGACCTTGAGCGAGCGGGACAGCGCGTCCATAACTGCCATGCCGGCGGCCGCCAAGGCGCAGCGATTGCTCTCAAGGCGGACCTCCAGACCGGTGAGCGCACCGAAATAATCGGCTATATCCCGGCCCTCCAGCCAGGCGGCGGCTTTTTGGAGATTATTCAGGGTCTGCTTGCGCGTTTCGCCGGTGATATGCGGCGCGATAGCGGCCTCGCCCCAGCCCCAGACCCCCTCTTTGGTCCTGATTCCCAGACAGACGTTTTCAAGGCTCTTATGGCTGCCGCTCGAAATGGTAAAAGGCTGGAACAATTCGGCGTCGATATTGCGCACCACTGTTCTTGTTATCGTAGTCTCTTTCATATTCTACTCTCCTTATTCTCCGCATTCTCCGCTATGTCCCTGCCCAGCAGCATCAGCACCACCACAATCACCAATATAATAACGCTCTGGGCCAGTAAAAGCCAGGTCCCGACCGCAGTTACGGTGCGGCGCATGGTCCAGGCGCCCAGTCCCAGACAGATATTCAAAAGCACTATGAACCCCACAGTCTGCTTCACTCCCAGGCCCAGGCGCATAAGCCTGTGGTGCAGGTGGTCACGCCCGGTGTATCCCAGCCATTCTTTCACGCTCGTCACGCTGCCATTCCTGATCCTGGAAACCGTGGTGTAGATAATATCGAATATCGGTATCCCCAGCACAAGGAGCGGCGTAGAGAAAGCGACCACCGGATCATTTGCGGCCCAGGCCCCGTAAATGGCGATACACCCCAGCATGAAGCCGATGAAAGTAGAGCCGGAATCCCCCAGAAAAGCTTTTGCCGGATGCCAGTTAATTATCAGGAATCCGACGCAGGCCCCGGCCAGCGCGGCAGATATGAATGACAGCGCGTACTGGCTGGAGTTCCAGCCCAGTCCGAGAAAAAGAAGCGCGCATACCGCCCCCATGCATGAAGCCAGACCGTCTACGCCGTCCATGAAATTAAAAGCGTTCGTGATTCCCACCAGCCAGAGCGTGGAAAGCAGAACCGACAGCGCTTCACCGAATGGAAGGCTGAGTGCGAAGTTAATCCGCAGGCCCAGCAGCGTGACGATCAGCGCGGCCACCACCTGCCAGAACAGCCGCGCCTCTGCGGACAGCGTTTTCCAATCGTCAATAAACCCGAGAGCGAATATGATGCTGCCGCCCAGCATCACCCCTTTTATTCCCGGGGCAAATTGCTGGTTGCGCAGGATAGTCAGCATGAACGCTGCGTAAATGGCCGCTCCGCCGATGCGCGGGACCGGGGCGGAGTGGACCTTACGCGGGCCCGGATTATCAACGGCTCCTATGCGCCAGGCCAGCCGGGCGGTTACCGGGGCAAGGATCATGCAGACCAGGAAAGAAATGAGGAAGAGATAGAGCCAGCGAAGCCCCTCCACCCAGGTCCAGGCGGAAAACCCTCCGGAGGGGAGCAGCAACACAAGGGCGGCCAACCCGGCATAAGAAAGGAGCTTTCCCTTGCTCATCGTAGATATTCCTACCAGCCCAGGACCATATCGAGAAGCAGGCGCTGCGGAGCGAAGCCTTCCGCATATTTCACGCGATCCTGATACCCCCTGAAAACGGCCGTACCTTTGACGGTCTCGATGATGGAAAGATTTCTGACGCGGGTCTTGTAGACCTGGGAGCTATGACACTTTAACAGCCGGACTTTTTTCCCGATAACTGAACCGATATCCGAGAAAACAGTGGGAGCGAAATTAAGAGTGGTCGGGACTTCGTAAAAGATGAGGTTCTTCGTGTAGCGCGCCGCGGTAGCAGCCGCCGCCGACGCGTTGCGGTGGTCCTGATGCGTATCGTCGTGGTAATTGACGAAAATGATGTCCGGCTTCGTAATCTCTATCTGTCGTTCCAGACTATGAATAAGCTCCCGGCCGACATTCAGCTCCGTATCACGGAATCCGCCCCAGAACAGCCGGGCCTTGAGAAGCCTGGCCGAACGCTCCTGCTCCGCCTTCCTGGTCTCCGCCTTCCCTCCGACGCCGCCGCCAGTCAGTACCAGCAGGCTGATCTTGTGGCCTTTTTCCGCTAATTTGCAGAAGATGCCGCCGCAGCCGAATTCAATATCGTCAGGATGCGCGCCAATGCCCAGGATATTCATAAATGTCTCCGGAAATATTTTATTTACTGCTCTCGATAGCCTCTGCGACCCTCTCAGGGCCGATACTCCTCTCGCTTTTAGAAAAAGCAGTGAGCATGCTAAGGTTGGCGATATTATTTATCCAGCGCGGGATGCCGCCCGAGCGCTTATAGATAAGTTCCAGAGCCGCCTCGTCGAAGACATCTTCGGCCAGACCCGCCACGGTCAGACGATGCCCGATATACCGCTTCGTATCCTCAAAATCCAGCGGGGCGAGATTATAGCTCAGAACTATGCGCTGGCTGAATTGTTTGTTTGAATCAAGTTTGCCGCTGAGCTCCGGCTGTCCGCTGAGCAGCAGTGTAAGCAAAAATCTGGTCTCCGTCTGAAAATTCAGCAGCAGGCGCAGCTCCTCGAAGACCGAAACGTCCTCTATAAGCTGTGCCTCGTCTATCGCCACCACCACGTGCTTGCCATCCTGTGCCGTATCGCGCAGAAATTTTTCTATGCCCATGAGCACGTCTTCCTTGCGCGCGGGGACATTGTACCCGGTGAAATTATGCAGGATCATCTTAAGCAGGCCCAGGTCGTCCAGCCTGGGATTATTGACGAAGGAGAACAGGCAGCCCTTTTTCCGGAATTCCCTTTCAAGGGCTTTCAGGATCAGAGTTTTTCCGGTGCCGTAGGCGCCGGTGATTACGGCGCAGGACTTCTTTTCCTCCACGACATAAGAAAGCCTGGAGAAGGCTTCATCATGCCTGTCCGATTCAAAAAAGAACTCTGTGTCAGGGGTGTTCTCGAACGGCAGCTTCTTAAGATTCCAGTGCTTTTCGTACATATGATTATGCTCAGTATATTAAAATATATAAGACGCGGCGAAAGCAACTCCCGTATCCCCCGGCTCAGTTCAGGTTTTTTCTAATATAGTCGGCCCGCGCGGCGTCGCGCTCCGCGGGTTCGAGCGCGCGGCCCGCGATCGCTTCAAGATGGGCGGGCTGCATAAGCAGGGTTAACTGGTTCAGCGTGCTGAAATCCGTCTGGATGGGATAGCCCATGGCGACGCCCATCCGCACCAGCGACATATTCTGCATGAATTCTCCGTAAGAAACCGCCCTTGCGTGCTTAAGCAGCCCATAGGCACGGAACACGCTGTCCTCCGTTTTCAGCTTTAAAGGCGCCGTCGCCAGTTTCTCTCTTGAAGAGATCTCCAGGCGGATAAGGTTGGATACGGTCCGGTCGAGATTGGCGCAGAACTCCGCCTCGGTGTGCCCGAGGCACGTGGCGTTGGAGATCTGATAGAAGTCGCCCAGAACGCAGGTGCCCTCACCATAGATGCCCCTGGCGGTAACGCCAAGGCGGGAAAGGCCCTCAAGGAGTTTCGGCATCTGGCCGGCGCGCGAAAGCGCCGGCAGGTGGACCAGGCAGGAAACGCGCATCCCGGTGCCGGCGTTGGTGGGGCAGGCTGTTAAAAATCCGAATTGCCCGCTGAAGGCGTAGGTCAGCAGGCGGCCCAGCTCGTCATCCAGCTTATTCACGCCTTCGAAGGCGGCCGGAATGGAAAAGCCGGAGGCCACGCTCTGCAGACGAAGATGGTCCTCCTCGTTCACCATTACGGAAAGGCTCTCGTCATTGTTCACCACCACCGCCCCGGCCCTTTCAGACGAAGCCAGGTTATGCGAAATATGATGCCGTTCTATCAGAAAATTTTTTTCCTGCGCGGAGAGCGCTACTGTTTTAAGGTAGTGGCCGCGCCCGAAAAGGTGCGTGGACCTTGCGGCCTCCAGCGCGGCATCCATGATCCAGCGCTGGGCTCCGGGTCTGGCGCACTGCGGAAACGCGTAGCCGGACAGGTTTCGGGCCAGGCGCACGCGGGTAGAGAAGATAATATCCGGCCACTTTCCGGAGGAATTCGCCCATGTCACATAAGGCCTGAATGAGTCAACGACTTTAGCCATTGGCCCCCCCAAGCCGCCTGATGCGGTCCCGTAAGCCGGCCGCCGTTTCAAAATCCTCGCTCTCCACGGCTTTCTTAAGCGCTTGCCTGAGACCGGCAAGGGACTGCGCCGAAGCCCCGCGGTAGGGAGAAGGTTCGGCTGCGGAAGGCCGGCAGCACTTGCCTGTATGCTGGCAAGTGCCGTGTATGCGGGTCAGGAGTTCAGCGAGCTGCGGCCCGAAGCTCCCGTAGCAGCCGGGGCAGCCCAGTAAGCCAGTTTCCTTGAATTTGTGGTAAGGCTGCCCGCAGTCGCGGCAGTGAAGAGCGCGCTTCTCGCGCGGCAGAAATTCCTTAAAATAACCGCTGACATTGCCGGCCATGTTCATGGGCCCGATATCAAAGCCGCCGAAGGATCCGCCGGCGGCATGCGGCGCGCAGCGTCCGCACAGGTGCATCTCCATTACTTTATTGTTCACCGCGAGCTTAAGAAGCACGGTGGCCTCGTTATGTTTGCAGGATTGGCAGAGCATATCAGACGCCCCGGCCGCGGGTTTCCATAAGCCTGCCGCCGGAGAGGTAAAACACCCTGTCGGCGTAGGCGGCGGCTTCCTCGTTGTGGGTAACCATAAGGACGGCGGCTCCGGCCGCATTAACTTTCTTCAGATCTTCCAGAACTATTTTCGCGTTGTGCTTATCAAGGTTGCCGGTAGGCTCGTCGGCTATCACCAGGCCCGGCTTGTTGCGCAGAGCGCGCAAGATAGCCGCCCGCTGTTTTTCCCCGCCGGAGATATCCATGGGGAACTTGCCGGCTATGGCTTCCAGGCCAAAGCGCTTCAGAAGCCCCAGGGCCGCAGCCGTGTCCCCCATGCCGGCTATTCGGGCCGGCATATCCACATTCTCCAGCACCGTAAACTCCGGCAGCAGCGAGTCGAACTGAAACACAAAACCTACGCGCTTGCGCCTTAGCTTCGCCTTTTCCGCTTCGCTCAGGCTCTCCAGTCTGGAGCCGAAAAGAGTTATGCTTCCGCTGTAGCAATCGTCCAAAAGGCCGATGAGATTTAAAAAAGTGGACTTACCGGAGCCGGACGGGCCGAGCATCGCGGCGAATTCTCCGGCCTTTATCTCAAAATTGATATTTTCCAGCACCAGGATCTGCTCGTGTCCCTGCGTGTATGCCTTGCTGAGATCCTTCACTTCAACGATAGTGTTCATGCCTTCTCTCTTCGTCCAGCCCTCATCCTTGATCCCTGATCCTTAATCCTTCAGAAAATTGCCCGCAATTTTCTGTCACCCGTATCTTATCGCGTCAACCGGACTTATCCTGGAAGCGCGCAGCGCCGGATAAATAGCGCTCAGCATGCACAGCAGATACGATACCGCCACCGTACCCAGCAGGTCCCGCAGTTTTATTTCCACCGGCACTCTGGAAATATAGTAGATGTCCGGAGGCAGCTCGATCACAGGATAAACGGCGATAAAAACGGACACGCCGACGCCCAGCAGCAGCCCCAGCGTGATGCCGCTGAGAGCGATAAGGTTCCCCTCCCAGAAAAAGATCTTTCTCACAAAACCGGGGGACGCCCCCATAGAGCGCAGAACACCTATATCCCGCAGCTTTTCAACGCTCATCATAAGCAGATTGGAGGCTATGTTGAACGTGGCCACCAGAATAATCAGGGCAAGCACCAGCGACATGACGAACTTCTCAAGTTTCAAAGCCGCGAAAAGAGTGCGGTTCATATCGGCGTAAGTCCTTACAGCATAGCCGAACCCCAGCTCTTTCTTGAGAAGCAAGGAGATCTCCGTCGCCCGATCGACTTCGTCCAGTCTGATCGCCGCGCCGTTCACTCCGCCGGCCAGCCCGAAGAAATCGGAAGCCTGCCGGAGTCCGCAATAGGCCATGGAATTATCAAATTCAAAATAGCCGGTGCGTATCAGGCCGGCCACCCTGAATTTCTTCATCTTGGGCATTACGCCCAGGGCGGACGCCGATTTCGGGGAGACCAGAACGATATCATCCCCCTTCCAGACGCCAAGGTTTTTAGCCAGTTCCTCGCCAAGCAGCATAGCCGGGGGGCTGCCCTGCGCCGGGGCTGTCTTAAGGGCTTCCCAGGACCCGTCGATCAGCGCGTTCCTCAGATTATTGGTTTTAAATTCTTCCTCGGGGTCCAGGCCTTTCACCACCGCGCCTACGGACCTATCGTCAAAAGCGAGTATGCCCTGCCCCATGACAAAAAGCGAATAGGCGGCCGCGTGCGGCTGACGGCCCAGCATGGCTCTGAAGGCTGGCAGGTTGTCCGGCCGGACGGCTCCGTATATGCTTATATGCGCCTGGGCGTCGATGATTTTTTTCCTTATATCGGACTGGAAACCATTCATAATTGAGAGCGTTACTATCAGGGCGGCGACGCCAAGGGCGACGCCGGATATGCCGATAACCGTCGTAACCATGGAAAAAAGGCCTTTTCTTTTGGCTTTCAGATAGCGGAAGGCTATAAAGAATTCAGCGGACATGATCGGAATAGTTTAGGACGGACAGGGCAGAGCGCAGAAAAACAGACTTAGACCTTCACGACACGCTCTGCTCTCTTCACTCTGCGCTTCTCTTACTGCTCGGACTTCAGGAGCGGGAACAATATGACTTCCCGGATTGACGGCTTGCCGGAGAAGATCATGGCAAGGCGGTCTATGCCTATGCCTATGCCGCCCATGGGAGGCATGCCGTACTCCATAGCCTCGATAAAATCCTTATCCAGGACATCCGCTTCACCGTTATTTTCCTCTTCCTTCTGGC
>CAZPMW010000086.1:0-9191 GCA_964587805.1 uncultured Elusimicrobiaceae bacterium | reverse complement strand
GCTTTTACTGCCCGGCGTACCCTCCTGAGGCCAAAGTGAAGGGCACGCCCACAACCTATTTTTTATCTTCCTTCGCAGCCTGTTCTACCCGCCATCTTGCTTTTTTATGTTCGCTGAAGCTCAGGTTGAAAATATGCTTGCCCTTCCTGTCCGCCACGAAATAAAGCGCGTCTATCTGAGCCGGGTTAAAAACCGAACTTACGGAAGCCGCGCCCGGGTTGCAGATAGGGCCCGGCGGAAGCCCTTTGACCTTGTAGGTGTTATAGGCGGACTTCACTTCAAGGTCCTTATACGTAAGGCGCTTTTTCCAGTACGAGCGGTCCTTCTCGTAGTAGCCGATCGCATACTGCACTGTCGGATCGGCTTCAAGCGGCATCCGCTTATAGTGCCTGTTCAGGTAGACCGCCGCGATAAGCGGGCGCTCGCTGGAAATAGCCGCTTCGCGCTCTACTATAGAGGCCAGAACCAGAACCCTGCCTTCGTCCAGCCCGGCCGGAAACCCTTTAGCGAACAGCGGCCGCACTTGCCGGTCGAATTCTGATTTTAGCAAATTTATTACCTCCCGGGCGGGGGTATTTTTTTTAAAAAAATATGTGGAGGGGAACAGGTAACCCTCAAGGGCTTCTTTTCGCACCAGGTCCTCGAACTGTTTCTTATCGGTAACGCCGTTGGCGGCCAGGCGCTCCGCTATCTGTTCCATACGCCACCCTTCCGGGATAACTACTCTGACGTTGTTGATATACGTGCTGTGCAGGATGCGCCAGAGCGTTTCTTCAGCCGACATATATTGGCGGAATGTATATTCTCCTGGCATGATCTTTTTGCCGGTGCCGGTCAATTTAACCAGCGTTTTAAACCAGACGGAGCTTATGATTATGTGCTTTTCTTTCAGGGCCTGAGCGGCCTGTCCGGCGCCGGAGCCCTCCGGAATGATCACGGTCACGCTCTTTCCCGGCCAGAAAAAATAACCGGCCGCCAGAACCGCAGACAGAATCAGCCGCGACAGGATCGTTCTTGTTTTCATAATAACCTGCTTGAATAGAGCGTCCGATAATCCGCTCCCGCGCTGGAAAGACGGCTTTCGATCAGGTCCAGGGACTCAATAGCGCAGCGTATCACCCGCCCGCTGGTCTTGTTTACCGCCTCAGCTATAGCTCCGCTGTCAAAAGGCTCCTTTACCCGTCCGAGCGTCACATGAGGGAAGAATTCACGTTCAGGCGCAAAGCCCTCCTGATTTAAACCGCGGGCCAGGTGAAGCGCCAGCGCCTTAAGCTCGTCAGCGCCTTCAGTAAATCCCAGCCAGATTACCCTTGGGCATTCAAAAGACGGGAACGCGCCGAGCCCGCCAAGCGCCGCGCCTATCTCCCGAAAGGAGCCAGCCGAGGCGTCCATGCACTTCTTTATGTCCGGCAGCACTGCCTCCCGCGATACTTCCCCAAGAAATGCGCAGGTGACATGCAGGTCATCCGGCTCAACCCACGTCACGGACCCTCCGAAGTACGGCCTGGCCAGTTCGCGCAGCTCCGCCGCCAATGCTGCCGCGTCAGGAGAAAGCCTGGAGCCGATAAATAAGCGCATATTCCGGCTATCTCTCTTTTTGCGCGCTCTCGCGCACGGCGTCGCCCGCGGTCATTTTCTTTACGCGCGCTGCGCGCTTGCTCTTCCCCGCTGGAACCGGCGCTGTCTTTTCGCGCAGCTCCGCGTCCGCCTTCAGCGGCTTCTCCGTGGCGGCCTCTTTGCTGACATCGCCGCCACGCTTCCATGTGTTTCTGAGGGAGGGCAGGGTGCCCCGCATGCCGATGATCTGGTTCCTGTAGCGGGCCATACCGGACAGCGGCTCAAGCCTGAACCGCTTTTGCCCTGGCCTGAACCAAAGCTCGGTGTTTTTTTTAAGCAGGTATTCATCCGGCGTCCCGCCCTTCGGACCCGGGATGCTCACCGACACGCTACCCTCTTCAAAGACGGCCACGCCGGTGATTTTTAGCAGGCGGGAGTATTCGATAGCGAACTCGGTACCGCGCACTGAGCACTCCGCTGAGGGGGTGCGAATCTGCATCTTAAGCCTTTCTTGCTGAAAATTCAGCAATTTGGCCGCTACGCTGCCGAATTTGAGAATAAAGACGGAACCGCTTCTGGCGAGCGCTGACACTTCAAGCTCAGTGTTCCGGCCGACGAAGATCACGCCTCTGTCGTCCAGATATATCTCGGCCACGCTGTCGGCGGTTTTTACAAAATACGGAGCGGCAAGCGGGACCTCGCTCTCCAGAACTTCCCATTTTCCGCTGCCGGAAGACCGGACACGCACTTCGCCGTAAATTCTTTTCGCCCTTGCTTCCCAGTTTCCGAGCCTGGGAGCGGAGCCGGATGACATGGACTCCAGCAGCGCCTTATTAAAGGCGCCGGGTCCGGCCGGCGTCTGAGCCCGGAGAGCGGCCGGCCCTAGCAGCAGAGGCAGCGCGCAGGCGGCCTGGAATAATAATTTCATCAAAGCTCTTTACGCCGTGAATTTCCTGAACTGCCTGCGGCCAACCTGGACCACGCAGGCCCTTGGCTCGAAGAATATGTCGTCGGAAACTTTCTCTCCGTCAATGCGCACCGCGCCCTGCGCCAGCTGGCGCCGGGCCTCGTTCATCCCCTTGCAAAGTCCGGAGGCCACAAGGATATAGGCAAGCTTCCCCGCATGTTCTACGCGGAAGGACTCTATATTATCAGGCACTTCCTTCTTTGAGAAGACCTGCTCGAAGTGCTGGCGCGCCAGCTGCGAGTCATCGGAACCGTGGTATTTTTCCACCATGAGCATGGCCAGTTTCTTCTTGGCTTCCATAGGATGGTCATCCCTTACCGCGCCCGGGTCCTGCGCGGTGAGCAGTTCATAATATTTATACATCAGTTCGTCGGACAGCGACATGATCTTTCCGAACATGTCCTGCGGGGTGTCGGTGAAGGCGATATAATTGCCTACGGATTTTGACATTTTTTTTACGCCGTCCGTCCCCACCAACAGCGGCATAGTCATTACGATCTGCGGCTCCATATCATGTATTTTCTGCAGGTCGCGGCCCATAAGCAGGTTGAATATCTGGTCGGTCCCGCCCAACTCGATATCGGCCTTCACTGCCACGGAATCGTATCCCTGGAAAACCGGATAAAAGATCTCAAGCAGGCTCACCGGCATCCCGGCGGCCAGTCTGGTTTTAAAGTCCTCGCGCTCAAGCAGGCGCGAGACGGTGATATTTTTAGATACGGAGATAAAATCGGAAACGTTCCTGCTTTGGTCGCCTGTGAATGATTTAAGCCACTCGCTATTGAAGCGTATCTCGGTCTTATCCTTATCCAGCACTCTGAAAGCCTGCTGGGTGTATGTTTCCGCGTTCCTGGCCACGGTTTCATGGTCTAAGACGGGCCTGGCTGAATCACGGCCTGACGGATCGCCTACCTGGGCCGTGAAGTCGCCTATTATCAGAACCGCTGTATGGCCCAGATCCTGGAACTGCCGGAGCTTGCCCAGCACCACGCTGTGACCCAGATGCAGATCGCGGCTAGTGGGGTCCACGCCAAGCTTAACGCGCAGTTTTTTACCGGAGGCCAGCTTTTTAAGCAGTTCCTCGCGGCTTACTATGTCTACCGCTCCTCTTGAAAGTTCAGCAAGAGCATGTTCATTATTCATTGGTCCAGCCTCATATTCCCTGTCGGCGCATTCAGTTCCGGACACCGCAGGTGTCAGCGCTCGTTAAACCAATATTTTATTATTTTAAAAGGCCCAGTAACAGGTAATTAATGGGGGGGGGAGGTCGCTATTTGAAACTGTAGGGGTCCGCTGTTATCCTCAGGCGGATAGTTTTGGGAGGCTTCAGGGTTCGCAGGCGGCCAAGGCACCAGGCCAGCGCAGCTTCATCGGCTAGCTTTACAAGATAGGCTTCCCTTATCACCTTCGTCTTTTTCGGCTCATTAAAGATAACCGGACCCAGTATCTCGGCCTTAGGCGCGTCCGCCTCGTCTCCGGAAGCGCAATCGAGAACTTTAAGCGCCTCTTCCGAGAACGCCGCAACCGCCTTCGCGTCGAACGAGGAGAAACTAATCCGGACAAGTTCGGAGAACGGGGGGTAAAAGAAGTTCTTGCGCGCGGCCAGCTCGTCCCTGGCGAACTTCATATAGTCCAGTTCCGGCAGCACAGAGAAGACATAATGCCCTGGCTGCCGCGTCTGCACAATAAACTCAGGCTCAGCCGCCAGCGTTCCGGACAGGGCCGCCCCGGCCTCCAGCAGCGTCTGAAAGACCTTCTCGGAAGCGCGAAAATCAGCGGCTGAAAGCCCGGCGTCGCAGTCCACGACGCCGATAACGCCGAGGTTGGGGAAATCATGCCCCCTGGCCAGCAGCCGTGTGCCGACCAGAACGTCTATTTCTCCTTTTCTGAAACTCTCATAAACGAGCCTGGCGTCCTTGACCGACTTCCGCACCACGTCGCCGTCGCATCGCTCTACCCTGGCTCCTGGCAGAAGTTTTTTAAGATAAGCCTCCACCTTCTGCGTGCCAGCGCCGCCTTCGCGGAACACCTTGCCGGAGCATGTCGGACAGGTCTCTGGCATGGGCTCTTTCCTGCCGCAGCGCCAGCAGATAAACCTGCTGAGCCCGTCTTCCTTTACGGTCCCCATGGGGACGCGGCAGCGCCCGCAACGCTTTATCCAGCCGCAGTTGGCGCACACAGCGAGAGAAGCGTAGCCTTTCCTGCCGGCCAGCACCAGAGCCTGCCGTTTTTCTTTAACGGCGCGCACAATCTTATCAGCGAGCGGACCGGAGAGCAGGTCCCAGCGGCGCGGCCCCATGTCTACCACTGAAACCTTCGGGCTGTCGTGCGCCGCGGACGGCATGGCGGTCCAGGTAAAGCGCCCTGTTTCAGCGCCGAAATAGGCCTCCATAGACGGGGCAGCGCTGGCCATGACCACGCAGGTCCCGTGATAGCGCGCCCGCCTGAGCAGCAGGTCCCGGGCGTGAAAATTAGGCTCCTGCTCTTCCGCCTTGTAAATATCGTCCTGCTCCTCGTCAATGAGGGCCAGCGAGAGCTGTTGAAAAGGAAGGAAGGCGGCCGAGCGCGCACCTACTATCACCCTGACAGCCCCGGTCCTTACTCCGTGCCATGTCGCGCGGCGCTGCCCAGGCGTAAGACGGCTGTGCCAGAGAGCCAGGACTTCAGGCTGAAATACTCCGCGGAGGCGTTCCTCGAAAGGGGCGATCAGATTCAGGTCCGGAACGAGGCATAATACCTGGCCTCCTCCGCCAACGGCTTTTCTGGCCAGTTCAAGATACACATCATAGCGTCCGTTCTGGGGAGGGCCGAATAATACATGAGCCGCGCCGCGCACCTTGGCCGCCGCTTCACCGGGAACACTGCCGGGCTCGCCCACAAATTCCGCCAGCCTGGAGGAAATATCTATAAGCGGTGAGCTCAACAACCGTGATTGCGCGTTCTCAAGGAAAGCGGAGGCCTGAGGATTTGTAGCCGGAAGCCCCGGCGAAGGGGAAAAAGCTTCCGCCATGAACTGTCCGAAAAAGTTTTCAACAGCCAGGCCGACGGGGGCGTTCCAGCGGTCCTGCATCCATAGCGCGACCGCCGGGACATCGTCTCTGAAAACCGGCGTCTGATCCAGGAGAGCCTCGATGGTTTTAATTTCCCTGAATCCGGACAGGTCGACGGCGGAATCCTCATGCAGTTTCATGATCATTCCGACGGCTTTGCGCGGGCCGAACGGGGCCAGGACGCGCAGCCCCGGACAAGCGGCGTCACGCATTCCCTCGCCGACGCGGTAAGAAAAGGTCCTCCTGAGCGGGACCGGAAACGCGATTTCAGCGATCATATGATGAATTCAGCTATTTGCTGAGAAAAGCCTTCAGCATTTTCATGTCTTCCCACGTTTCTCGCTTCAGATTAGGGTTCCTGAGGAGCGCGGCGGGATGATAAGTAGGCAGGACCCTGATAGGGTGGCCGGAACCGAAAAGATCCACGGGATAGTCGTACCACTTGCCGCGCACAAGGCTTATGCCCTGCGTCACACCCAGCAGGACCTTTGTCGCTACCGAGCCTAAAGTCACTATACATCTGGGCTTTATCAGCAGCAGTTGGCGGTCAAGGAAAGGCCTGCAGGCGGAAATCTCTTCCGTGGACGGAGGCCGGTCATTGCCGTGTGATTCCGGGCTCTCTGGATCTTTCATCGGGTGGCATTTCACAATATTCGCGATATAAATATTTTCGCGTTTAAGACCCAGCACTGTATCCAGGATCTTATCGAGAAGCTGGCCGGAGCGGCCCACGAACGGCTCGCCTTTATGGTCCTCCTGGAATCCGGGGCCTTCGCCCACAAACACCACTCTGGACTTCACATCGCCCACTCCCACTACTGCGTTAAGGCGGGAATGGCCAAGGCAGCATTTGCGGCATGCGCGTATCTCTTCCGCCAGCGCGGCCATGCCGGCATCCGGCGGCTGTTTAGCGCCTGACTGCGGCGCTGTTTTCTCCTTAGGCCGGCCGCCGGCGAGCGGAGCATGGCCTGCGGTGCCGGCCGGCTGGTAGGTATCAGCGTCCAGCTGTTTAACGTAGGAGGCAAGATCCGCAGTTATGCTTTTCAATTCTTTTTTCATATTTGCCACACAAACCAAAGCCCGACTTTATGAAGAAAAGCCGGGCCCGGGTTTAATATCAGACAGTTAATCTTTCTTCGTTTTCTCTTTTTTAGCCTTCTTTGGCTCTTCTTTCTTCTCAGCCTTATCGGCTTTCTTTTCAGCTTTGTCCGACTTTTTCTCGGCCTTATCGGCTTTCTCGGCCTTGTCGGTTTTCTCGGCCTTGTCGGCTTTTTTATCTGACTTGTCCGCGGCCTTGGCCTCAGTCTTCTTCGCTTCTTTTTTGTCACCAGCCGGCGCGGCGGCTTCGGGCTTGCCTGACACAGGCGTGCCGTATATGGTCGCCAGTATCTGTTCAGAAGTGACCTGTCCGCTTATAACTTCCAGCATGGCCTTTTCTATCATCTCAGCCATTGGAAGCTGGCGGTACTCCTCCCGGCTCCTGAGGCAGCGGGCCCATTCCATCGCCCACACGATATCCGTATATTTAGTAGGACCGTAGTCACAAATCAACTTATCAAGCAGCTCGCTCTCGCGCATCTTCATCTCTGTGTTGGGCATATTAACCTCCGTCTCAGTTTCACAATTTAAAATTCAAAAGTTCCTGACCGAACCGGGCCAGCTCCGCCCGCCTGCGCGAAGCCCTCATGCACTCCGTGTCCGCTATCCTGCGGATTTCGCGCACTGCTTCATCAAGCTTGTCATTAACTACCAGGTAATCAAAAGAAGAGGCGTCCTTAACCTCGCTCCTGGCGGTTCCGAGCCTGACCTTTATGCCGGCCTTCTGCTCGCCTCTCTTCTTCAGCCGCCGCACCAGAGTCGGCAGGTCCGGAGGCAGCAGGAACACAGTCAGTGTCTCCGGAAATATCTTCTTTACGGCCCGGGCGCCTTTGACGTCTATGGTCATCACCGGCACAAAACCCTTTTCCAGCGCTGTCCGCACAGCCTTCGCCGGAGTGCCGTACATATTGCCGTGCACGCGGGCCCATTCAAGCAGTTGACCGCTTCTGCGCAGCCGCCCGAACTCCTCCGCCGTGACGAAATAATAATCCCTGCCGTCCCGTTCGCCCTGGCGTCTTGGCCTTGTGGTGCAGGTCACGCTAAAGCGAAACCGGCCGTCGCTTTCAAGCAGCTTTTCACGGATTGCCGTTTTTCCGCCACCTGAAGGGGCGGACAGCACCATCGGGAAATATCTGCTTTTCTTTTTCACGCAGCTCCGGAACCGGCTATGCCTCTCAGACGACGGCGCCTCTGGCGGCCTACTTCTTCCTCGGATGCCTTATCTGGGCCTGAGCAGCCGAAAGTATGGCTATCGGCACCCTGAAAGGAGAGCAGGACACGTAGTTCAGCCCGGAGTTATGGCAGAAATCCACGCTGGCGGGGTCGCCGCCCTGCTCGCCGCAGATACCGATCTTCAGGTCCTTGCGGGCCTTTCGTCCACGCTGGACGGTGATCTTTATCAGCTCGCCGACTCCGTCCTGATCTATGGTTTGAAAGGGGTCAACCGGGATAATTCCCTTTTTCACATAATCGTTCAGAAACGGACCCGAGTCGTCGCGGGAATAACCGAATGTCATCTGGGTAAGGTCATTGGTGCCGAAGGAGAAGAACTGCATGGTCTCCGCGAGCTTGCCGGACATGAGGCAGGCGCGGGGGATCTCGATCATGGTGCCGACCATGTAAGTCACCTTCACGCCATTCTGCTTCATTACCTCCGCGTATACGCGGTGGATTATCTCGGCCTGATGCTTCACCTCGTTCTCCAGGGACACCACCGGGATCATTATATCCGGGAACACTTTCACGCCCTCTTTGTGCAGCTCGGCCGCCGCTTCAAATATCGCGCGGGCCTGCATCTCCGAGATCTCGGGATAGGTTACTCCCAGGCGGACGCCCCGGTGCCCCATCATGGGGTTGGACTCGCGCAGCGCGGTGGCGCGGCGCTCAAGTTCCTCATATGAAATGCCGAGCGCCTTGCCCAGCTCTTCCAGCTTTTCCTTCTGGTGCGGCACAAACTCGTGCAGCGGGGGGTCCATCAGGCGCACGGTAACGTGTAAGCCTGCCATAACCTTAAAGGTGGCCTTCAGGTCGCTCTTCATGTGGGGGAACAGCCCGTTAAGGGCGGCCTTGCGCTCCTCAAGAGTGTTCGACATGATCATCTTGCGCAGCTTGAACAGCGCCTCGTCGGAACCCTTGCCGTAGAACATATGCTCGATGCGGAACAGTCCGATGCCCTCGGCACCGTAGGTGCGGGCCTGCGCGGAATCTGCGGGCGTGTCGGCGTTGGTCCACACTTTCAGCGCGCGGACTGAATTACAGAACTTGAGAAAGTCCTGGAGCATCGCCATGGTTACGTCGCTGGGCTCTACCAGCGGCATCTTGCCGGCGTAGATGAACCCGCGGGAGCCGTTCAGTGAGATCCAATCGCCTTCCTTTATAGTTTCGCCGCCCAGTGAGAGGGTCCTGGCATTCAGATCGATCTTCACGTCGGCACAGCCCACTACGCAGCATTTGCCCCAGCCGCGCGCCACCAGGGCCGCGTGAGAGGTCATACCGCCGCGGGCGGTGAGGATGGCTTC
>CAZPMW010000085.1:0-9196 GCA_964587805.1 uncultured Elusimicrobiaceae bacterium | reverse complement strand
CGGCATTCCCAATGTCGAGGTTAAAATCGACATCAAGCGCCTGAACCCCATAGACGGCCTGAAACGGTTCTGGCGGCCAGAGTCGCTGGTGGAACTTGTAAAAAACCTTTTAAAACTATGTGTGATAGGCTGGGTGCTTTACTCGGAAGTGAAGGACAAATGGCAATTCATGCTTAACCTCAGCGTCGTTTCAACGGCGCAGATAGCGGCCGGCATAATGAGCGCCCTTTACGCCCTGGCCTGGAAAGCCGCCGCGGTGATGCTGGCATTCGGGGCGGCCGACCTGGCCTATAGATGGTGGCGACTTAGAAACATGCAAAAGATGACTAAGCAGGAAGTGACGCAGGAAAGAAAAGATCAGGACGGGAATCCTCTCATAAAGGGAAAGATCAAGGCGCTGCAGCGGCAGATGTCCAGACGTACCAGGCTTACTGCCGTGGCAACGGCAAATGTGGTGGTGGTAAATCCCACGCACTTCGCTGTGGCCTTAAAATACGACCGCGCCAGCATGGCTTCCCCCGAAGTGGTGGCAAAGGGAATGGACCTGATGGCCCTGAAAATAATAGAGCTGGCTAAGGCGAACAGGATTCCGATCCACCACAATGTGCCGCTGGCAAGGAGCCTCTACCGCCTGGCTGAGCCGGGCCAGAGTATCCCCGCAGCCCTCTACAAGGCCGTAGCCGAAGTATTCGCCTGGGTCTACGCCGAAAACCGCCGCTGGAACTCCCGCAGGGCCTAGCATTCACTCCCGACAGCCGCTGCCGGACTGGCGGCGCAGGGCTCGGGATCCAGAGGGGCATTGGCGCTGGCAACCCCATTAAAGGCGGCCAGCCGCGAGTTGCCGAAAGTGGCGCCGATGCTTAATGCCGTCCTTAACTCAGCGCAGTCCGGCTCCACGCGGCGCAGCTTGCCGATGGCTTCTGACAGACTAACGCTGGCGCATCCATAGCCGCTGAAAGACACCATCCGCCCGAACAGTCCCTTCTCTATCAGATCTACGGCGCTCACTCCGAAGCCTGTGGCCAGCCACCTGTCAAACGGCGTGGGAGAACCGCCGCGCTGCAGGTGTCCCAGAACGACCACCCGGCATTCCACCGCGATTTCCTTTTCTATCAGGTCCGCTATCTTGTAGGAAACGCCTCCAAGCCGCAGCGGATCGGGCGAGCCCTCCACCATCCGGCTCACCGTCAGCCAGCCGTTCTCCGGCCTGGCGCCCTCCGACGCCACCACTATGGAAAAATTCTTGCCGCGACGCCTGCGCTCACGCAGCGCCTCCACGATATCCTGCGATCTGTAAGGTATTTCGGGGAGCAGGATTATGTCACCTCCGGCCGCGATGCCGGAGCGCAGCGCTATCCAGCCGGCGTAGCGCCCCATGGTCTCCACTATTATCACGCGGTGGTGAGACTCGGCTGTGGCGTGCACATTGTCTATGGCCTCGCTGGCAACCTTTAGCGCAGAATCAAAACCGAAAGTGATATCCGTTGCCGAGAGGTCGTTGTCTATGGTCTTCGGGACGCCCACCACCGGGACTCCTTTCTCAAATAGCTTCTGGGCGATATTAAGCGTGCCGTCTCCGCCTATGGCCACCAGCGCGTCCACACCGAGGTCCTTGAGATTGGCCACGACAAAGCCCGACAGGTCCTTCGGGGCCTTCACCGAGCCCAGAGGCTCCAGCGTATATGCAAAAGGATTGGCCGTATTGGAAGTACCCAGTATGGTGCCGCCGCGTATAAGTATGCCGGATACGGCGTTATCATCCAGAGGTATATAGCTCCCCTCTACCAGCCCCTTGTAACCGTCCTTAAAACCAAAAACCTCCCAACCGCGCCGCAGCGCCGCTTTGGTGACTCCGCGCACCACCGCGTTAAGGCCCGGGCAATCCCCCCCACCGGTAAGTATTCCGATTTTCATAATATCTCCTTTATGCCTGGCTTCATATCTCTTCCGCCACTGTGACGCGCAGAATACCGCCGCAGCTTGCCAATGACATTTCCAGCACCGTCCGCATCCTGGCCGACGACATAGTATAATCCCCGCCAAAGATCACCGTGGGCAGCGAAAGCGAGAAACCGTCCCCTGTGAAGCATTTAGCTTTTATATTACCGGCCGTCATATTGGCCAGCTCCGAGAAAGCGTCGCGCACCTCATCGCCCCAGGCGGCGTACTCCGCCATAAGCATTCCGCCGGCTATCCTGCAGGCCAGCCGTTCGCAGGCGCGCAGGACCACCAGTTTTCCCGGCTTTCCGATAAGCCCTATGATAGCCGTTGCGGAGGGCTGCGCCACCGGAAACACGCCGGGCGCTGCCTCAAGCGGCAGGTTTATCATGGTGGAGAAAACATCCTTCAGGATCTCCCCGACCGCCGCTGCGGATAACCCTTCCACTGCGTCCATTTTTTCCTTTGCTGTCTACGCGGCTTTTACAGCCGCCGGCTTGTCGCTGAAAGCTTTAACTATCGCCTGCGGCACCGCCTGCAGCGTCGTGATTTCCTGCGCGCCGCCCAGCTTTATGGCCTCTTTCGGCATGCCGAAGACCAGGCAGCTTTTTTCGTCCTGCGCGATGGTGTAGCCGCCGGCGTTCTTAATGTCCAGCAGCCCCTTGGCCCCGTCGGCACCCATGCCTGTAAGAATAACCCCCACAGCGTTGCGTCCCGCGCTCTGCGCCACGGTCTCGAATAAAATATCCACCGCCGGCCGCTGATGATGCACCGGCGGCCCGTCTTTTACCCTGATTATATAGTTGCCGCCGCTCCGCTGAAGTATCATGTGCTTGTTGCCGGGGGCTATAAGAGCGCACCCCTGCACCACAAAATCCATGTCTTTTCCCTCTCGCACTTCCATTTCGCAAAGGCTGTTCAGCCGCTGCGCGAACGAAGCCGTGAAACCTTCCGGCATGTGCTGAACTATCACGGTGCCCGGCGTATTGGCAGGCAGGCGGGTGAGCACGGCCTCTATAGCCACGGTCCCCCCGGTGGAAGCACCTATGGCGAGTATCTTATGCGTAGTCAGGAATTTAAGCTCCGGCGCCGGAGCAGCGGGCGCGGCTGTTATCGCGCCGGGGAATAAATTGGAAAATTTAACTTTAGAAGCCGCCCGTATCGCCCGCACCAGCGAGCGGTGCATCTCCTCGGTGGTCGAGTGCGGCGAGGGCTTGCTCAGCACCTCTACGGCGCCCAGCTCCAGAGCCTTCAGGGCCGTCTCATTGCGCTCCGGAGTAAGGGAACTCACCACCACTACCGGCATAGGATGGTACTGCATCAGCTTAGCCAGGAACGAGAGTCCGTCCATGCGCGGCATTTCAAGGTCCAGCGTAATAACGTCAGGACTCAGGCGGACTATTTTATCGCGCGCTGAATAGGGGTCTACCGCGCTGCCAACGACCTCTATGTCGTCATGGCGGGAAAGCTCGGTGCTAAGCACCTTCCTTACCAGGGCCGAGTCGTCCACGATAAGGACTTTTATCATATTAAACCTGCGCGCCGCCCGGGCCGTCCGTGTAGAATTCCACTTCACAGCGTCCGTCCTCGATGCCTAGCTCAGCCCTGGCCGAAGGCACCGGGCTGCATTCGGACGCGGAGGCGCTCATAAGTTCCGGGGCTTCCAGGCGGAACACCTCTTTCGGGCCCGCGATATCCGGCAGAAAATTGCCGCAGATCACATTAGCCGTCTCCTTTAGAGCGTCGCCCTGCGCCGTCTCAGGCGCGGGGCCGTCTTCGCCCAGCATATTGGCGGCCAGCGCCGGCGGCAGGCTGCTTGAAACTTTCAGCACCAGCCGGCCGCAGAACGGCCCGCTGAAGCGCACCAGCACGGCGCGGTCCATGGGCAGAGCCGCCTGCTCCTCGCCCATCTTCTCGGACGGGAGCAGGAACGCCAGCTCCTCAAAAGTCCTGGCCGACGCCCTGTAAAGCTTGTCCTTCAGCTGGCTTTCCATCTGTCCCTCCGGTTATCGCGTCTATCACACCCTTGATTATCTCAGGATTGAACGGCTTATGCACAAAGCCGGAACTTTTTTTCTCCAGCATCTCTATCCGGCTCTGGCTGCTCTCGGTCGAGACGACCACAACCGGGACGTCCTTGGTAACGGGGTTCTTGCGCATCTGGTCTATCATTTCCTCGCCGCCCATGACCGGCATATTGATATCCACAAGCACCAGGTCAACCCAATTCTTCTCAAGCTGCTTCAGACCCTCCTCACCGTTGGCGGCCTGATGAATTTCTGAAAGCGCTATCCCGCACATCTTCAGCGTCTTGATAATCATTGCGCGCATCACGCCGCTGTCGTCCACAACCAGTATGTTCAGGCCCATAAACCGCTCCTTTGCCGCAACTGAGGCGGCTGTCCTACTTGCTATCCCCTCCAAGCCCCAGCGTCAGTTGCACATTATAAGTATCCACAAAATCGTTATTTATGAAATCATTGTAGCCGATTATAGCTGATACCTTACTATTGAACTTCCATGCCAGGCCGAAGTTCCAGCTGCCATAGGCGCTTTTGGTGCCCATATAATCAACCGAAGCCCACAGTCTGTCGGAGATCTCCGGGATGACCCTGTCCCAGGCCGCCAGCAGGCCTGAGTTATCTTTGTCGCCGTCACTGTCCAGCAGGAGATGCTTGCTGCCGGTAAACCAGCCGGCTGAAAACCTGCCCATGTCAAGGCCGCCCAGCACCGCGGTCTTCGCCGCCTCCGCGTAAACTACATTATAATTGCTTCTCCCGGCCTTGGTACCGGCATCGAAGATACCGCTGACCACCGCCGGCAGGCCGGCGCCAAGACCGCCTTCGGCAAACCCTGCTTTCATGTTGAAGTAAACCGGGTAATCATCAGCCGGGTCGCCGCAGGACTTGTAATCAAATCCAGCTTCCAGGCTAAAGTATTTGTATGGCAGAAAGCCGTTTATAAAGCCCAGGCCAGTAACAGTATTAGGCCGCGCGCCTGCCTCGTCCGTTTTTTCCGCCAGGTTGACCGCCGCCGTCATGGCAGGCTCCATATAGTCCTGGAAGTCAGTGGAAGGTCCGCTTATGTACGCGGTAGGCCCTGCCCAGAGCAGACCTGCTGAGATCTGCAGTATCACAGCCGACCACCCCGTCGTTTTCATATTATACGTTCTCATCAGTTTTTATACTCCGGCCACCGCGCCGTAAATCTGGGCCTGCGCCGGGGCATCCGACGCCCGGTTCCCGGCCAGTTTTTTCTCCGCGCCGTTTATCTTCACCGTAACTTCTCCGGTTTCAAGGTCCATCCACATCGTGCGCGCGTCGAAGGCGCCGAAGTCGCTGCCTTTGAGCACCACGCCGTTTTTCCAAAGGATCTTGCGCAGCATGACAACATTGCGGCTGCCTATCTGAAAAAAGTCTTCCCTGTCGCGCCCTGTAGGGCTGGCCCCGCCCGCCGCAGCAACGATCATCCGTTCTTTCCGTGCGCCCGCTTTATAGGCGTCAAGAAAAAGCCTGGGCACACCGGTATCCACAAACATAAAAGGGTTTTCCAGGGCTTTGGACGCGTCTATAGTGGACAGCGGCAGCATCACATGCAGCAGCCCCCCTACCTTCGCCACCGGGTCATAAACAGTGATCCCCAGGCAGCTCCCGAGGGCGTGCGTTATTATCCGGTCCGCGGGGTCCCGGGACACTTTAAGGTCACCCACTCCTACAGTTAAAAGCATTTAATTAGCCCTTATGGTGTACCGCCGGCTGAACGTAATCGAAACTGTGCGTCATCCCGGCCAGGCTCTCCGAATGTCCCACGAACAGATAGCCGCCCATTTTAAGTTTGCTCCAGTAGCGCTGAACCAGCTGCTCCTGCGTGGGCTTATCGAAATAGATCATCACATTCCTGCAGAAAATAATATCGAAGGGTCCCGTCATAGGCCAATCCTCCATCAGGTTCAGCGGGGCGAACGTTATAAGACTCCGCAGGTTTTTTTTGGCGGCATATTTGCGCGGTTTCTTAGCATCGACGCAGTCAAAGTACTTAGGGATCAGGGGCACCGGCACGTCCCTCAAGATGTCCTCATCATAAACGCCTTTTGCCGCTTTTTCCAGCACGCGCTTGGACAAGTCAGTAGCGAGGATGCGCGTATCTGCGAGTTCGCCGGCGCCGAAACACTCATGCAGGACCATGGCGATGGTATACGGCTCCTCACCTGAAGAGCAGCCCGCGCTCCAGATGCGCAGGCCTTTTCCTTTCAACACCGGCAGTATCCGCGCCTTCATAAAGTCGAAGTGGGCATTTTCCCTGAAAAAGCTGGTTTTATTAGTGGTAAGCAAATCCACCATCTGGTAGAGTTCGCCGGGGTTGGCATCCACGGTTGAGATGTACTGGTCGAAGCCTGAAAGCCCCAACGCCCGCATGCGCTTTACAAGGCGGGATTTCACCAGCTCCTCTTTACCGGACTGAAGGGTAATTTTGGAAGTCGAGTACAGGATATCCGCTATCCTTTTAAAGTGCTTTTGGCTAAGCTCCGGGTTGAGCGTCGTGGGACCGGTTTCTGTTAATTCCATTTTATAGTTCCCTTATCCTGCAATTGAAGGCATCTTGCGTCAAGCACCGCTATTACTGTTATCCGCACATTTCCCAAAACCATAAATCGGAAGGGACGCCTCCTGATCTGAAAGACCCCGCTGCCAAAAGAGTGCCGCCGGCGGCTGCGTGGGGGGACGCATTGGGGGGGGTTGGTACCGCCGGCGGCAAATTTTAAACAGGCTTAGTGTCTGGAATGCTACGCTCCACTGCCCGCATCATAGTACGGGCCATATTTCTCTAATTCAGTTCCGGAAGAAGCTCAGCCAACCCTGTAATAAACTTGGATCGTTCAACATCATCAAGGCCGCCGTCCCTAAACTTTACCAGTAGCCCGCGAACGACGGAAACTCTGGCCTGGCGCTCTTCTTTAATATTCTTTTCAAGATCAAGCAGGCGCACTTCCCCACTGGCAAGGTCATAGACGGCGGCTGAAACTTTAAGTTTCCCCTCCGCGACCAGACCACGGACCACTTTATTTTTGCGCAGGAGGTTCAGGGCTGTAAGACGGACGTTTTCTTCCACTACGGCCGGAGCAAGCGCGTCGCCCTTAGCGCCGTGCGCTTTAGCGGAGCGCACAGCGGGCTCAAGGCCTTTGAGCACAGAACCGAGGGCTCCCTCAGCTGCGCCGCCTGCCGATGCCGCTTTTACTGCCCCGCAGCTGGTATGTCCCAGCACCATCAGCACCGGAACACCCAGGTGTTCGGCAGCGTATTCAATACTGCCCTGCTCGGAAGTTCCGGCGATATTGCCAGCCACCCGCACCACAAAAATGTCGCCCAGGCCCTGGTCAAAAAGTATCTCCGGTGGCACGCGTGAATCCGAACAGGTGAGCACTGTCGCGAAAGGCTTCTGGCCTGCCACTAGTTCAGCCCGTCGGTCGGGAGTGCCGCCGGGATGCAGCGCAGCGCCTTTAACGAAACGCTGGTTGCCCTCAAGCAGGCGGGCCAGCCCCTCTTCAGCCGTCGGACCGGCCGCGGGCTGAACGCTATGCACGGCGGCCGGGGTTGCGGTTTCTGAGGCTGAAATAGGACCTGCGGTGCTGAGAGCTAAAAAAACTGCTGCGTATAGGTTTTTCATCGGGGCGTTCCTTTCGTATTTATCGCCGCCGGATAGCGGCACTTTTAATTTAAATTTGTTTAAGGAAAGCCGGGCGCCGTTTATCGGCGCCCGGCTCCTTTTCCTAGAACGACTTCAGACCATCCTTGCCGTCGCCGAACGGGATCACTGAGGCTGGCTCTTTATGTGCGCCAGCGGCCACAGCGACCTTATGAGTCTCCTTCTCCTTGGCCGGCTTCTTCGCCGCCACCGGCCCCGCAGCTGCCGCGTGTGCGGCAGCGTGGTGGACGGGTTTGGCTTTCTTCTCTTTAGCTTCACCGGACACAGCGAAGGTGGCAACCATCGCCTGCATTTCCTGAGCCTGGCTGGACAGCTCTTCAGCCGCGCTGGCCGACTCTTCCGAGTTGGCGGCGCTCTGCTGCGTCAGCGAGTTCATCTGCTGCACGGCGGTGTTCACCTGCTCAATGCCCTGACTCTGCTGCTCGGAGGCGGCTGCGATCTCAGCCATCACTTCGCTGACCTTTCCGGCCTGCGTGGTGATCTCGTCGAAGTTCTTCATGACCTCGAGGTTCAGGCTGACACCGCTCTCGGCGTTCTTCACTGATTCCTCTATCATGTTGGCCGTGTTCTTGGCCGCTTCAGCGCTGCGCATCGCGAGGTTCCTCACCTCTTCGGCTACCACAGCGAAACCCTTGCCGGCGTCGCCTGCCCGGGCCGCTTCAACGGCGGCGTTGAGGGCCAGGAGGTTCGTCTGGAAGGCTATTTCGTCTATGGTCTTCACTATCTTTGCGGTATCGTCGGAGGACTTCTTAATCTTGTC
Organism: uncultured Elusimicrobiaceae bacterium; assembly: GCA_964587805.1. Taxonomy (GTDB): domain Bacteria; phylum Elusimicrobiota; class Elusimicrobia; order Elusimicrobiales; family UBA9959; genus YA12-FULL-51-18. The sequence goes on along the minus strand of CAZPMW010000085.1, from coordinate 795 downwards.
CACCGCGGCCGACAGGTTCTTCATGTTGGCCACGCCTTTGTCAGCGCCTTTCTTGGCGGCGTCGGAAAGCCCCTTGGCCTCCCTGGCGTTGGCGGTATTCTGCTTGGTCATGGAGGTCATCTACTGCAGGCTGCTTGAGATTTCTTCAAGCGAGCTGGCCTGTTCGGAAGCGCCTTGCGCCAGGGCCTGGGAACCGGAGCCAATCTGCCCGGAGGCGGAGGCCACTTGCTCTGCGCCCACGCCCACCTGCTGCAGGCTCTGGTCCAGGTTATCCACGGCCTTATTAAGGGAGTTCTTGATCTTTGCAAGGTCGCCCTTATAGTCGCCCATCACGCGGGCCGTCATGTTCTTCTCGGCCACCTTTTCAAGCACCTCGGCCGCTTCGGTCACGGGACCTACGACAGCGTCCAGCGTCTTATTCACGCCATCCACTATCTTACGGAAGTCGCCTTCGTGTTTGGACGCGTCAGCGCGGGTAGCCAGGCGGCCCTCTATGGCCGCTTCCACCAGCATACCGGCGTCGGCCACAAGCGCATTGACAGCTCCCACGCAGGTGTTCAGGTTGTTCTTCAGGGTATTGAAGTCGCCATTGTAGGTGTCCGTGATCTTCGCGGGGATGTTGCCTTTGGAGATCTTGTCCACGTAGTCGGCGGCCACATTCAGCGGACCGATAACCGCGTCAAGCGTCTTGTTCACTCCATCCACGATCTTGCGGTAGTCGCCGTTATGTTTGGCGGCATCCGCTCGGGTGGACAGGCGGCCTTCCACTGCGGCCTTCACTAGAGTGCCAGCGTC
>CAZPMW010000084.1:7215-9336 GCA_964587805.1 uncultured Elusimicrobiaceae bacterium | reverse complement strand
CCCGACCGCCAGGAGATACTGGAGACCGCCGACGCCAAGACCCGGTTGGAAAGCATCATCAAGCTGCTCGCCAAGGAGATAGAGATCCTGGACATCGAGCACAAGCTGCACAGCCGCGTAAAAGGCCAGATAGAAAAATCCCAGAAAGAATATTATCTGAACGAGCAGATGAAGGCCATACAGAAAGAGCTTCATCAGAAAGACGATTTCTCCAAAGAGCTCGACGAGCTTAAGAAAAAGATCAAAGCCGCCAAAATGCCCAAGGACGCCGAAGCCGCGGCCGAGAAGGAACTGGCGAGGCTGTCCAGGATGACCCCGTTCTCGCCCGAGACCACGGTGTCGCGCACCTACCTGGACTGGCTGGTCGGGCTGCCGTGGACCGTCGAGACGCGCGACTCCATCAACCTTGAGGGCGCGCGCAAGATACTGGAAACGGACCACTACGGCCTTAAAAAGCCCAAAGACCGCGTGATAGAATACCTTGCGGTATGCACGCTTACCAAAAAGCTCAAGGGGCCCATCCTCTGCTTCGTAGGCCCCCCCGGCACCGGCAAGACCTCCATAGCGCGGTCCATCGCCCGGTCCATGGGCCGCAATTTCGTGCGGATGTCCCTCGGCGGCGTGCGCGACGAGTCTGAGATACGCGGGCACAGGCGCACCTATGTGGCGTCGATGCCGGGCCGCATAATCCAGAGCATAAAGAAAGCCAAGAGCAGAAACCCGGTTTTCCTCATGGACGAGATAGACAAGATGGGCTCTGACTGGCGCGGAGATCCGGCGGCGGCCCTTCTGGAGGTGCTGGACCCCGAGCAGAACGCGGAATTCATGGATCACTTCCTGGACGTGCCGTTCGATATCTCCAAGGTCATGTTCATCGCCACGGCAAATACGCTGTGGGGCATCCCGGTCAGCCTGCGGGACAGGATGGAAGTCATAGAATTCAACGGCTATACCCACAACGAGAAGATCGCCATCGCCAGGCAGTTCCTTATTCCCAAGCAGCTCCGGGCGCACGGGCTGGAAGAATCAACGCTTAAGCCGGACAACGCCGCCATCGACGCGGTGATACGCGGCTATACGCGGGAGGCCGGAGTCCGCAATCTGGACAGGGAGTTCGCCACCCTGTGCCGGCGCATCGCCACGAAGGTGGTGGAAAAGGGTCTTAAAGAGGTAAAGGTGACGGCCGCCAACCTGCAGGACTACCTGGGCGTTCCCAGGTTCCTGCGCGAGGAGAACGCTGTTAACGGCGTCGGAATGGCCTCGGGCCTGGCGTGGACGGAGAACGGCGGGGAAGTGCTGGCCGTGGAAGCGGCGGCAGTGCCCGGAAAGGGCGCTCTTATTCTGACCGGCAAGCTGGGTGAGGTGATGAAGGAGTCGGCGCAGGCCGCGTTCTCCTACATCAAGTCAAGGGAACTCGCCCCGGAATCGTTCATGCGGTCCCATAGTTTCCATATACACATACCGGAGGGCGCCATCCCTAAAGACGGGCCCTCTGCGGGTATAACGCTGGCGGCGGCGCTGGCCAGCCTGCTGACAGGCCGCGCGGTTAAAAAAGATCTTTCCATGACCGGCGAGATCACGCTGACCGGCCGGGTGCTGGCCATAGGCGGCCTGAAAGAAAAGATCATCGCCTCGTTCAGGGAGGAGATCTACACCGTGCTGTTCCCCAGAGTTAATGTTAAAGAGCTCGAGGATATCCCGGGCGAAATAAAAGATAAGATGCGCCTTATCCCGGTGGCTTCTATGGACGAGGTGCTTGAGCTGGCGCTGGAGCCGGCGGCTAAAAAGCGCAATACCTCCCGTGGCGCCGCGGCAAAGCCAGGCGCTCCCCGGTCGGCCAAACGCACAAAATCCGGAAAGCAGAAAGTCGCGAAGTAGCGTAAGCCAAGGATGGAAAAGTGGTAAAGCCGCATAGTTTTAAAGAAGTTAAGCTAAAGCAGCTGCTTCCCCTTTCGGCCCTGCTGTCCTGCTGCCTTGTTGCCTCTCCCCCTCCACACGCGTCAGCATACGAAGCCGCGCTCACCACTCAGGAGGTTGAGGGCGCGCTGGCCGGCACCAAGCTGAACGAAATCTTCGGCCAGTATCTCGCCACCGTGCAGATGTATGACCCTGAGCGCGCCA
>CAZPMW010000084.1:0-7205 GCA_964587805.1 uncultured Elusimicrobiaceae bacterium | reverse complement strand
CGCGCCACGCGCATGGGGATACACGGCGCGGATTCCGCCCTGACCCAGCGCACCCCGGAGCGCGTGGCGCAGGAACTTGAAGCGCTGAAGCAGCTGCGCATCAAGCTCCGCGAAGTAAACAGGGCCACCATGTATCCGGCCCTGCAGGTGGATTACAACCTGCTGGACCAGATGCTCGAGGTTGATGTGTATGAGTTTGAGAACCGCGACCTGCTGCGGAAGCAGCCGCAATATTATCTAGATCCGCTTTTTTCCGTATATCAACTGCTCTCCAAGGATTTTGGCGACTACAACGCCCGCTCCGGAGACGCCATCTCCCGCCTGAGGCAGTTCCCGAAGGCGCTCGAGCAGGCCGAGCGCAGTCTCGACCACCCGCCCAGGATCTGGGTGGAACAGGCCCTGAAGCAGACCGAGGACTCGATAAACGGGCTGTCTGATTTTATCCCCCTGTTCAGGGGCTATACGCGCTACGACCCGGTGCTTAAGACCAAAGTGGATGAAACCCTGGCGGAGGTCAGGACCGCCCTTACCCGCTACAGGGATTTTCTCAAGAACGACGTCCTCCCCCGCGCCGACGGAGAGTTCCGCACCGGCGAATATACTTACGGCTTTTACCTGGAGCGCTGGCACAGGCTGAATATGACCCCGGGGGCCGCGCGGCGCTACGCGAAAAACAGATATAAAGCAGCGATGAAAGATCTGGAGAGGGAAGCGGAAAGCGTGGACGCGCTGATGGCCAGGGAAAAAGGCTGGAAGGGCGTTCTGGGCAACCTGCCCAAAGAGCATCCGCCCCTGGGCGACATCCTTAAGAATTTTCAGGACGAGGCGGACCGCGCCTACCAGCACTTTGACGATTACAAGGTGCTGGACTTCCCCCGGCAGCGCCTGCTTATCAGGAAGATGCCGGACTTTATGACCTCGGTGCTTCCTTACGCGTATTTCTCGGCGCCGTTCGATATGGACGCCGTCAGGGTCTCGGAGCTGTACCTCGCGCTGCCATCGGAAAAGCTTGCCGCCGCGGAGCAGGACAAAGCCCTGGCTTCGGGCTTCAATTACGCGCAGATAGAGCTGTTGGTCGCTTTCGATCTGATGCCGGGCATGCACCTGCGCAGTTACGCCGCAGAAGCCAACCGTTCGGGCATCAGGAAAATAGCCAGCCAGCCCATGATCGTAAACGGCTGGGCCTGTTACGCCGAACTCCTCTCCGAGGAGCTGGGCTACTACTCCACCTACTGGTCGCGGTTCCTCAGGATCTACGTCAGGGCGCTGCGCTCCGGCCGGGCCTATGTCGACACCGCCCTGCATACCGGGGAAATGACGTATGAGGAGGCCGTGACATTTTTCCAGGATAATTTTTACATGTCCAGGGGCGCCGCCCGCACCGAGGTGCTGAGGATCTCTGTCGCTCCTACGGAGAGCCTGTGCTACATCATGGGCATGGACCGTATCCTCACCATGCGCAGATACTATCAGCGCACCGAGGAAAAATATTTTGACCTGCGGCAGTTCCATTCCGCCTTTCTTCGCCAGGGAAAGATCCCGCTTGGCGCCGTAGAATCCGAACTGCGAAGGCTGAAGAAGGAAGCGCGGAAGCTGGTGCATTAGCGCGTTCCCCTTCCGGATATGTAATGGAGGTGCGGCGTGTGACCGAACATAAAGATATCGTGCTGGCGCTCTCCGGCGTTTATAAATCCTACCGCAATCCCGGCTTATTCAGGACCGTAAAGATCCCCGCGCTGCGCGGGGTCAGTCTGGAATTGGCGCGCGGAGAAGTGGCGGGCCTGCTTGGCCTTAACGGGGCCGGCAAGACCACCATCATGAAGCTTATAACCGGGCTGCTGTTCCCGGAGGCCGGCTCAGTCTCCGTGTTCGGCCGCTCCCCCCTGGACATGGCCTCTAAAAAGCTCATCGGCTATCTGCCGGAGCTGCCCTATTTCTATCCAAATTCAACCGCGGCGGAGGCGCTTTCCTATTACGCCGGCCTTTCCGGGCTGAATGGCCCGGATATGCGTCAGCGCATAAGCGCCGTTATCGAGAAAGTGGGCCTTCTTCCCCACGCCGGCAAAAAAGCCTCGGCGTTCTCAAAGGGCATGATGCAGCGCCTGGGCGTGGCGCAGGCGGTGGTGCACGACCCGGAGCTGCTTATCCTCGACGAGCCGGTAAGCGGCCTGGACCCGCTGGCCATCCACGAGATACGCGAGCTTATCTCCGAGTTCAACCGCGCCGGCAAAACAGTGTTCCTCTCCTCTCACAGCATCTCGGAACTTGAAAAGCTGAGCGACAGAGTGTTCATCATGGTGCAGGGCAGCCTGGCCAAAACAGTGGCGCGGGCCGAGTGGGAGGCCGCGCGCGGCGGCCTCGAAGAGATCTTCGTGCAGGCGGTTAAAGGGCCGGCGGGGAGGCCGGAAGCATTATGACGCATCTTTCTACGGCGTGGAAAATAGCCAGGTACTCCTTTGTTGAAAACTACAGGAACCGCTTTTTCGCCCTGTTCGTCATCTTCGCCGGCGTGCTGATATACTCCTCGCTGCTGGCCGGGGTTATGGCGGTGGACGAGGAGGCGCGGGTCATAACGGATTTCGGCCTGGCGCTCATGGAGCTGATAGCGCTGGCTTACGCGCTTATGGCCGCGGCCTCGGCGATAACCCGCGAGGTGGAGACCAAGACCATTTACCTGGTGCTGTCGCGGCCGGTTCCCCGCGCGGCCTATCTGGCGGGGCGCGCGGCCGCTCTCTACGGAGTCGCGGCGTTCATGCTGTCGGCGATGGCGCTTATTCATCTCAGCCTGCTCTGGCTGCGCGGCCTCACGCCGCAGGCCTTCTATCTCAAGGCGGTCTTCTTTATCTGGTGCAAGCTGCTCATTATAACCTCGGCGGCCCTGTTCGTCTCGCTGTTCTCAACCTCGGCGGTCTCGACAGTGACTATCGCGGCCATCCTCTGGACGCTCGGTCACTTCACCTCGGAGGCGAAATTCCTGGTGTCGAAATCCTCGGGCGCGGCCGCGCTGGTGATGTCCGCTGCGGCTTACCTGATACCCAACCTCCAGCTCTTTAACGCGCGGGACCTGAGCGCGGCCGCGCCGGACTTCGCTCCGCCCGGCTTTCTCGCCGCCTATCTGCTGCTGTGGGTGGCCGTCCCTTATCTTTTTTCGCTGCTGCTTTTCAGGAAAAAGGAGTTTTGATCAGGAGCCGCCGCCGATGAGAAGACACCTTTTTTTGATCTTTACTATGGCCGCCGGCGCGGCGCTTGTCCTGGCCGGGCAGCGCGCTTTTTCGCTGCCGGGGCAGCCGTTCCCGCCGCCCGACGCTATCCGGGAAGTCAGGCGGAGCGCCGCGGAGGACGCCATCGCGCTCAGCCTGGGGCTGAGGCGGCTGGCGGCGGACCTGTGGTTCATCAGGCTTATGCAGTATTACGGCTCGCAGTCCACGGAGGCGCAGGGTGCCCCTGGTGAGTACGGCGCGGGCCGGTATCCTGAGTTCCTGCCGATAGCCCGGCATATACTCGCCCTGGACCCCTACTTCACCAACGCCGGGCTTTACGCGGCCGGCTCAATGGCTTTCAATATGTACCGGCCTGAAGAGGCCGTAAGTTTTCTGAACGTAGCCCTGTTATATAACCCGCGGGAATGGAAGTACCTTACGCTGCTCAGCGCCATCGGCTACAGCAAGGCCAAAGACCCGGGCAAGGTGGCTGAGATCATTACCCCTCTTCTCGATGAGCCTGATTGCCCGGTTATGCTGCGGCAGCTGGGAGCTTTTTTGAACAAAAAGGCCGGTAATTACAGCGCGGCCTACCGTATATACCAGACCATCCTCAACACCAGCAAGGACAGCTTCTACGTCGAGAACGCCAAAAGGGAAATGGCAAAGCTGGAACCGCTCATTAAAAGGATAAAGGATAAAGGATGAAGGAAAATATCGGAGGATAAGGGCTGTTTTCTGTCCTTGATCCTTGTTCCCTGATCCTTAATCCTTTCAACTATGAACCTGCTCACTGTAACGGATTCAAACCTGGTCGATATCGCAGCCTACCAGGCGCTTCACATGGCCGCCCAGTTCCAGAAATTGGGGCATTCGGTTGCGCTGATGTGCCCCGCCGGGTCGCAGCTCTGCAGAGAATCGCCTAAATACGATCTGGCTGCCAAGGAGCTGACCCTGCTGCGCCGGCTTGGTATTTTTTACGGAGAGCATTACGATATCATCCACTATTACGATTCGGGCCCGGCGGGGACGCTGCTGCTCAAAAGGATGTCGGCCTCCTCCAGGATCTTTATCAGCCGGGTCGTGCCGGGGACGCCTGAGATGATGCTCCGCCTTAAAGAGGCCGAGCCGTATGTTACGCGGTTCATCGCTTCGTGCCCGTCCGTGCAGGAAGATTTCTTCCGGGCCGGCATCGACCCGGCTAAGACGTTCATCGTCCCTCCGGGCATAAATCAGGGCCGCTGGGAGAGCGCCATGCTTATCAGGCCGGCCATGTTCCAGAAAAGGCCCTTCAAGGTGGGCACTATCAGCATGGACAAGACCCTGGCGGAGCAGGAGTTTTTTTTAAAGACGGCAAAAGAGGTGCTGGCGGTGCTGCCGGAAACCAATTTCATGGTGGTGGGCTTCAAGGACGAACGGATACGCGCCATGGCCAGGGACCTCGGCATAAGCCATAAGGTGGATGTGTTGTGGGAGCGCGAGGATATTCCCGAGGTGATGGCCATGCTGCATATCTTCGTCAAGACCACTGCCAGGCCCGGCCTGTCCATGTCGCTTATTGAGGCGCAGGCCTCAGGGGTCTCCTGCGTGATACCGCGCGTCAAGGGCCTCAGCGATTATACCGTGCACGGGCGAAACGGGATTCTGGTCGAGCCGGGCGATATCAGGTCATTCGCGGAAGGTATTATCGGCCTGATAAATGACCCCTCCCTCTGCCACACTATCTCCAAGATGGCCTATGATCAGGTCAGCTTCAATATGTCAATGCCGGTGGTAACAAACCTGATGTCCCGTCTCTACGAAGACGCGCTGGCTCAGTAGGCCTGCTTCCGGCGTAATCCGGTCAGAACATGCTCCAGGGTCTGCCTTTTTCATCCTTATGTGAACAGTCGATAAAGACCGTGCCGAAGTCGGCGCTCGCGGGGTCGTTAACATAGCCCCATCCACCGGTATCAAGGCTGCCGGCGCGCGCGGAGTTCCTTACCTTCGACGACGCCCGGTGCCCTTTCAGGCTCAGCCCAAGCGGCGCCTCCAGGTTCCCGCTCAGTATTACTTCGTCTATGTCTGCCGGCCGGCGCCCCTTGGTCTGGCGGAACAGTTCTACCGCCAGCCTCATGCCCTGCAGCCTGCGGATGACCTCCGCGGATTTCATGGCGCGCGGAAAATGGCTGAGCGAGAAAAACGCCGCCAGCGCGGCCCCGGCTACGCCCAAAGCGATATAGGTTCTTTTTTTCATCAGTTCAGCTCAATGATATCAAAATTATCAAAAATCGGGAAATTTTTGTAGAATGTGGCGATACCCTAAATGCTTCAGAGGATAAAAGCCATGAAAATACTTTCTCTTAACTGCGGCAGCTCGTCTATAAAATATTCGCTTTTTGACTGGGAAAAAAAGGTCCCGCTCGCCTCCGGCGTCGTCGAGCGCGTGGGCACCGGCGGCTCGTTCATCAGCCATGAGGTGCCGGGCCGCGACAAGCTGGAGCTTAAGAGCGATTGCCCCTCGCATAAAGAGGCCATCAAACTTGTAGTCGATACCCTGACGCATAAGGGCCATGGAGTCATAGAGGATCTGAAGGGCATCGCGGCCGTCGGCCACAGGGTGGTGCACGGCGGCGAGAAATTCGTGAAATCCGTGATAATAGACGGCCCGGCGCTCGCGGCTTTCAAGGACCTGTCCGGTCTGGCGCCGCTTCACAATCCGCCGAATATCCTGGGCATAGAGGCGGCCCGGGAGCTTATGCCGAAGATACCGCATATGGCTATCATGGATACAGCCTGGCATCAGACCATGCCGGCCTCCTCCTACCTGTACGCCCTGCCGTACAAGTGGTATAAAGACCACGCTATCCGGCGCTACGGCTTTCACGGCACCTCCTTCCTTTATGTAGCCAAGCGCGCCAGCGTGCTGCTCGGTAAGGACCCCTTCAAGACGAATATCATAATCTGCCACATCGGCAACGGCGCCTCGGTGAACGCGGTAAAGAACGGCGTGTCCTACGACACCAGCATGGGCTTTACGCCCCTTGAGGGCCTTGTGATGGGCACGCGCGCCGGCGACCACGATCCGGCTATCGGACTTTATATCATGGAGAAGGAAGGCCTCAAGGTCAAAGAGATGGACGCCACCCTTAATAAAAAATCCGGAATTCTGGGCATCACCGAGAAATTCACCGACCGGCGCGACGTAGAAACCGCGGCGGCGGCCGGCGACGAGCGCGCGGCGCTGACCATTGAGATAGAGTCCTACCGCCTGAAGAAATATATCGGGGCCTACGCGGCCGCCATCGGCGGAGCAGATGCCGTAGTGTTTACGGCAGGCGTCGGTGAAAAAGGCCCCATCACCAGGGCCGGCGCGCTGAACGGACTTGAGGCGCTGGGGATAAAGTACGACCCCGCCAGGAACAACCTCTCAAGCACGCGCAACGCTGAGACCGAGATCTCGTCCAAAGATTCCCGCGTCAGGGTTTTCGTGATCCCTACGGACGAGGAAAGGGTTTTCGTAGAGGACGTGGCCGGCCTGTTGAACGGGACCTACGACATACATACCAAGTTCGCCTATACGTTCCAGAAGCCGGGGTACCGCAATTCCCTGCGCGACAGGGCGTTTGAAAAAGAGTGCGCTAAAAAGCCCGGCCTTATGGGTATCGCGGCGGACCCGGCGGTTAAGGCGCTGGCCTGAAAGGCCAGCCAGGCCGCCGCGCAAAGCGGCAGGATTAACTTATGAAACTGCGTAATTCATTCTTTCTCGGAGTCCCGGCCATCGCCCTCTGGGTCATCGCCATATTCGTACTGGGCATCTTCCTTATAAAATGGTTCTGGATGTGGACCATCCCCGAGCTGTTCCCCGGCGCTGTGGCAGCCGGGCATGTCGCCGGTGTGATCTCCTGGTGGACGGCGCTGAAACTGGCCGGCCTTGTGGCCCTGCTCGCGGCTATCACCAATATTTCCAAGGACTAAGCCGGCGTAAAATAGGTATAATTTACTGAAACGTTTTGAAATATCTGA
>CAZPMW010000083.1:0-9378 GCA_964587805.1 uncultured Elusimicrobiaceae bacterium | reverse complement strand
ATACCCGCCTGTGGTGTTGGAATTGCCGGCCAGATAACCAAAGAAGGAGTTGGAACTCCCGACATTAATCTCGCCTACACCTACGCCAACACCCACACTATCTATCCCGGATAGCAGCGCTAAAACCGTACTGCCGTTTATCTGGTATCGTGCCGCAGTTATATCGCCAGAGGCGTTTATACTGCTGACGCTCACGATATTATTGCCTCCGACCTGCAGATTGGAGGCAAGCGCGCCCGTCAGTTTGGAGGCGGACAGCGAGACAACAGCCGAGTCAAGGACCGAGTTAACCGCCACCGAAGAGGCAATTACTGAAAGGCCCAGTACACCGGCCAGAACCCCGGTGGCAGGGATCTGCGAAGCTGTAACGCCGGTCAGACTGGAACCGTCTCCGTAATAGCGGGCGGCCGAACTGAAACCGAGAATATATACATTCGTCGAAACGGTCAATCCGCCTCCGACAGCCGAAGCGGTCGTCGAAGAGAGCGTTATATTGTGTCCAAGGTTGAATAACAGCGCCGTAATGCCGCTTGAAGCGGTGACAGAGTATTGATCAGCACCGACGGCGGTGTACACCCCGGTACCGGCCTTGATGCCGTAGGTGAACGATGCAGATGCCGCCGTCACACCATATGTCGCGGTATAATCCGGCGCGGTCAGGCGACCGCTCATCGTGTCACCGGTCTTCAGAACTTTTGTAGAGTCCGTGCCGCTCGCTCCGGTAACTCCGGTCAGGCCGGAACCGTCGCCGTAATACTTAGTAGCGTGCGCTCCGTCACCGGCCACCCAGAACATATTGCTGACGCCGGTCGATACCGCCATTATCGTACCGGTTTCTCCCGCGCCGCTGGAAACCACAAACTGGTATTGGGGAGAAGACGAACTGATACCGACCCTGCCGGCGAAAAATGTGCGGGCGTTCAGGTCCTCAGCATAAAGAGCGTATGGCGCGTTCGTCTGGGTTCCGGCGGTCTGAGTGCCTATATAGATACCGTAGGTATTGGTCAGCGCCCCAGCGCCGGAATCGTTCGTTATGTTATCCACCATCAGCCCGATAGCGCGATCGATAGTGCCGGATGCGGTGGATTCCCGGCGCACCTTCGCCCTTGCGCCAATGAAATAATTCAGGGCATTGTTTCCGGCCACAGTGGCTTCAAAGTTGGCTCCAAGCAGCACATCCGCAGAGGTCACGCCTGCCGCCCTGGCGTCTCCAAATACAGCTATCCTGCCACCGGGATCACCTCCCGAAAGGACAGCCACCGCATGGACCGCTGTATTGGTATCAAGTGTAATGCCGGAAATATCGCCTATCCCGGTAACGCCGACGCTCGAGACCAGGAATTTGCTGCCCACCGAGAGAGCGTCGCCGCCCACGGTCAGAGTTGAGCCGACCAGAGTAAGCTGACCGGTCATAGTGTCGCCAGTCTTCAGGACTTTTGTCGCGTCAGTGCCGCTCGCACCCGTGACCCCGGTCAGGCCGGAACCGTTACCATAGAAAGCGGCAGCGCTCACGGCGCCAGCAACAGTTAGGCTGCTGCCGTCCACCAGATAGACGTGGGTGGAAGCTATTACGCCGGTCCCTGCCGAAACCGCCAGCGCGCCGGCATAGGCGGCGGTCCCCGCCGTTACCGAATAAATGGCGCTGGAGGAATAAAGCGCGTACGGCACGCTTGTAAGTTGTTCCCTGGGCGAGAGCACATCCGCTTCCACCTTGAGTTCCACATACCAGCTTCCGACGGATAGATCCACGCCCGACGGCACTGTGAAGGTGGATTTAAAAAGGCCGGTAGAGACGGTCACGGATTGATCGCCGGTATTAACACACGTTGGGCCGATGAGTGAGTCACACAGGAATATCGAAATCAGTTTACTGCCACTGAAAGGCTGATTGTTTACTTTAAGCCTGCCCTGGTAGGTTATTATGGATGGAGAATCGGCATAAGCCAAGGGAGCAAGGGAGACGAACAATGCAAAAGCAAAGGAGCAGGACAGCGCAGAGGAGAAAAAGCGTTTTAAAAATAATTTATCGCTCATACTAAATATCCGCTTACCGGACTATCAAAGCTAGAACTTCATGCTCAGTGAGAAACGGTGCGAGTTGCCCAGCTCGCCATACGGCAGCAGGGCGTACTCAACTGCCACCGGGCTCAGGCTGAAGCCAAAGCCCATAAAAAACCCGTAAAGCTCACCCAGCCCCGACGCGCCGCCGAAACCTTCGCCGGTTATAGCGCGCCTCTGCGCCGGCGGGCTGGTTTTGTAGCCGACCCTTAAAGCTATAAGTTCAAAACCAGTGTACTCCACCCCTCCCCTGAACACCGCAGGCGCGTCATTGGGGAAATCTGTTTCCAGCGCGAACACGGCCGGGAAAGCCCTGCCGCTGCGGGCTGAGACGCCCACCCTGTATACCAGCGGAAGCGGAAAACTGTCATTTTTAAATTTAACCTTCGTCCCGATATTGGACACGGCCATGCCCGCGGTCACCGGCGTTCCGGCAAATTCATACAGCAGGCCGGCGTCCGCGCAAACGGCCGAAGCCGCGTTGCTCTTTATCCTCTGCCTTAGCCCCTTCAGCGCCGCCCCTGCCGACAGCCGTCCCATTTTCACGGCATAGCCGCCTGAAACGGCATAATCCTCTGCCGTGAATTCCGTTGCCAGGTTCCCGTCCGAGTCACGTCCCTCAAGCGTCCCCGCGGAAAAATAAGTGAGCGAGAACCCGAGCGGACTACGGGCATAAGCCAGCTGGGTCAGGCCCATGCTCTGTATATGCCAGGAGTGTGAGACCAGCAGTTCCGCGTCGCTATTCTTCGCAGCCTGCCGCCTGGCGAGCCCGGCAGGATTATAGTAAACGGCCGAAACATCATCGGCGACGGCTACAAAAGACTCCCCCATTCCAAGGGCCCTGGCGCCAAAACCCAGGCTGAGGAATTGCGCGGCTGAGCTCTCGGCGGCCCGCGCGAAGCCGCCGGCAGCGGTCACAAGGCATACAAGCAGAACAACCGCCGATATTTTTTCGCCCTGCCTCATAGATAAATCCGCCCCTTTCCGCCACGCAGCACGTACTATCTAAATTATACCTGACGAAACTCCAAAGCGCCATCTCTCAAACAACACTCGAGTAATACATCAATAAAGTATACATGGCACAGGGCCATAAATCCCGAAGAAAAAACGAGTTTCGGCGATCGATCGTCGTTGTTACTCCAATCCATGCCAGCCGACATGATTTAAACCCTTTCCCTCCCTGTACGCAGAGGGAAAGGGGCCAGCCGCAACAGCGAACGGCAGCGCGCTCACTCAGGCGTTGTGCCTTCTTTTATTTTTTCTTCAGCTTTATCTCAACATCCTTGCTCTTGCCGTCTTTATCCACTTTCAGCTTCAGCGTTTTATCTCCGCCCTCAGCTTTAAGCTTATCCAGGAAGCCCTGCATGTCTTGCACAGACATATTTTCCTGCCAATCCCCTTTGTCGGTAGCGCTCATCTGTTTAGCCGCGCCGGGAGCGGCGCCCGCCCCGACGGTGCTCATCTGCCCCGCCATCAGAGACTGTTTGCCCTGCGCGTTAAGCACATCCACATGGCCTTCGTAAACTTTTACAGTCAGCAGATTCCGCTGCTCGATATCGGCTTCCGTGCCTCTTATGGCGCAGACGGCAGAGGGAGTCCGCACATCAAGCTTGGCCATCTTATGCAGCATTCTGGTCCAGAGCTGGCCCACCCTCAGGCGGAGCATTTCCCGCACCTTGCCGCTGGCCTCGATGTTGAAGGTTGAGTTCTGGTTCAGACGCACCTCGGCGCCGCCTTTGGTGGCCAGAGAAGCCTGGCTGGCCTCGCCGGTCTTAATCTCATCTCCGGCGTAAAGCAGGTCGTTCAGGGCTAAAGGCTCATACGCCCGCTCCCCGGAACGCTTAACCTGCACATCGTTATTGACAAAGATCACGATGGCGTTGACTTTACCAGCCGCTGAGGCAATATCCGGCAGGCAGCCGGCCGCAAGCAGCAGCACCGCGAACGCACTGACAACCGCTTTTATTTCTTTACAGTTCATACTCTGGTCCCTCCGTTTTATTTACCGCTATCGGCATGACTATTTTGAATCCCCCCCGATATCCAGCCGTCTGAAATTGATCTTTCCAAGCTCCTTGTTTATCACCTTCAGCACATATACCGCGGCCTGAGACTGTTTGCCCTTTGCGGCCTGTATGTAGTAGTAATCCACCACAAGGCCGTCCTCGGTCTTACGCCGGGAGAGTATGCGTATCGTCTCGGCCCTGTCCTTGACCGCGGAAACTATGCCGATCACCATCTTTGAGTCGAAATTAACATCCGGCAGTTCACCTTCCGACAGGGACTGCCAGAGCTTCTTCCACGCTTTTTTATCGCTGACAGCGAAAGTGGAGGTCTCCTTGTCCGAAAAAGCAGTCGTATAGCCAGTCCACTCTTCCTGTCCGGGCGCGTTCTGCTTCAGGACCTCAAGGTTCATCTCCGGCGAGTCCGGGGCTGCGGCTTCCTCTACGGAGCTCTCGCCCACCGTCTGGGTCGCTGAAGTCGTGGCAAGGCCGCCCGTCTCGGTTATGCTGGCGCCGGCCAGGGCCGCGTCTCCGCTTATCAGGGAGGACATGAGATCGTTCAGCTCAGCAGGTGAGCAGCCGGGGCACTCTATGGTGTCGAAGGTATATCCCTCCAGAGCCTTAAGCGCGTCAGGCCCCAACCGCTGCATCAGCGCCTCCCATAGTTCATCGTAGGTGAATTGTCCGGTTCCGCCGCCGATGGTAGTATCACCCGTATTGCGCGATATCAGCAGGGTTTTACAGTTGTCGGTCAGGTTATCGTCGAAGATATCCACGCAGGCTACGGCCAGGCTGCTTTCCTGGTCGGTCGGCATGAACGCGGTAAAAGACATATCTTTCTGCTCCCCGGCGCTCAATATCTGTATCTGCTTTGGGGAGTCCTGCGCGTTCAGGCCGCCAAGCGAGAACTTGAGCCCGATATTGCTCTCGGCGTTGCTGCCGGCGTTATAGACCACAGCCTTGAAACTCACCGGCTGATCGGCCCCCGAAAGAGCGGAAGTGATAGACACATCTGTGACTATCACATTACGCGACTGTGAGGAAGCCAGCGCCCTTAGCGAGAAATTACTTATGGTGCTCTGGGAGATGGTGTTTCCGGAGGCGTCCAGCCCTTCCACTTTCCAGTAATAAACCATGTCCGGCACCAGCTGCTCCCTGGGGCCGGTGGGATTTATGGGATAAGAGTAGGAGGTCTCGCCGGTGTTTATCATCTGATGCGTGATCGGATAAAGCCCGGCGTTCTCGCTGACTGTCAGGCGGTATTGCGACGAGCCGCTGCCTATCCACCTGAAAACCATCGGGGTATCCGAAAGCCCGGTGGCGCCGCTGGGCGGATAGATGAGGGTGATATTGGGAGAGGCGACGACAAAGTCCACAGACTGCTCCACGGAATCGGCCCCCTGAATGGCTTTACCGCGGAACCTGTATTTCCCCGGAACGGAATAGAAGCGGGAGATCGGCACGCCGGCTATCTGGGTCTGACTTGTCCCGGGAGTGCCTGGGGCAGTATTGCCCGTGTGGGTAAGCACAGGAGCACCGGAAGGGTTATCGACGTAGAATTCGAACGCTATCGCGCCGGCGTCCTCCGTGTTGTTTACCTGAAATCTGAGTGTGATGATCTCTGAATTGGAATAAGTTGTGCGCGCGTTACCGCTCGCATCAACGACTTCCTTCCCCGCTGCGGTAAGCACGTTGGCCGCAACAGCCGGCCGCGCCAGGCAGGCCATAAGGCATATATTAAAAATCATTTTTTTCATTTTAAGTTCTCCAATTAAATCCAAAATCACCGCCAGACCATACCTTCCATCCTTAATCCCTGATCCTTGGTCCTTGATCCTTCCGAAAATTGGCCAAGGTCAATTTTCGGATCACCGCACCACCGCAAATTTCCCTGTTTTCACAATAGTTTCCCCGGTGGTCTCGGACTTCATGTTCACCTTATAAATATAGATCCCCGACGCGGGCTTAGACCCGGTAAATTCCCAAGCCACCATGTGGATGTACGGCGGGGCCGCTGGCCTGGTCCAGCCGGGGTCTTCATTGCGTATCTTTTTCACCAGCCGCCCTCCCACGTCGAAGACAGTAATCTCCTCTTTAGCCGTCGGCTCTTCCGTCTGAAGGCGGAAAGTAACGCGGGTCCGGGCCGGATTCGGGTAGGCGTAAAGGGAGTCGCCCAGTATGAACGCGCCGTCAGGCCGCACCACAAGGTTCTCCCCGCTCCGCAAGGTGATAGGGATAGTCCTCATGCCAGGGGCGCGCAATTCATACTCGCCTGGCAGGATATTACCTATGCGGAAGGAGCCGTCCGCCTCTACAGCCACGGACGCCACCCTGCGCCCGCCCTGGTAAAGCTCCACCACCGACACACCAGATACCGAAGCTGACGGGCGGCGGCCAGCACCTGACGCAGAGAGGGCGCCGGAAACGCTGGCCAGCGCGTAGCTCACTGAAAGGCTGAAATCAGCGTCAGCGTACCCGACGGGAAGAAGGTCCTTGGAGACTGAACTGGCGATGCCGTCCGCTGTCCAGGTGACCTGGATGCGGTACATCCCGGGAGAAAGATTGGTTAGCCTGAAACTTCCGTTATTGTCGTCCACGGTAAAGCCGGACCAGACTCCGCCGAGGCTGCAGAACCCCTCCACCAACACGCCCGTTATGCCCGCCCCTGTCGCGGTTTTCACATGGCCCGCTATCTCGTCCGGGAGCCCCGCGCCGCTCAGGCCGCTGAATTCTGAAGAAGCCGCGGACCAGAGCCCGGCGTCGTCCATAACCCATAGCCGCATATAGTAGGTGGTGGAAGACAGCATATCAGCCTGGTTAAAAACGAGATACGACTGCGCGCTGCCAGGTACGACTGACGCGGTGGTGATGAGAACCTGGGCGGAGGCCGTGCTGTAGGCGAAGCCGGAATAGGTGGAATATTTTATGGCGAACTGGCCCCAGCCAAGAACGACAAGATCTCCGTCGTCGCCTTTCGCGGTCCAGGAGACATTTACCCTGCCGGGGAGAACGCCGGACGAGGCGGACACCGTGATTATCTGACCCGGAGGGACCGTGTCGGAGAAAGTAAAGCTGGAACCGATCGCTCCAAAGGCGGAGGTATTGGCGGGAGTCGCTTTGTCGGAGGCCGCGGCTGTGATGAAATACGTGCTGCCGTTCAGTATATCGCCGCGCAGATACGCGTCCGGCACGAAAGTCCAGTTCCCCCCGGAAACAGGCGCGGCGCTGGAAACCTGCGCCGTTCCCCAGGCGCGGGCCGGGAAGTTCCACCATTTCCCGTCCGACACCCGCTTGACGCTGATGCCAGCCAGATCGGGCCCCGCGCCGGAATCTGCCGCGGTGCCTGACACGACGTCCAGGGTATAGACCGTAGAAAGCGCGATAGGAGAAGAGAGCTGAACCGTCGGGGCTATTTGATCCAGCGTAAAAACAACTGTGGAGTAGGTCAGCGAATCGCGGGAGAGGCTGTCATAGGCCCTGGCTACCGCGGTGTAAGAGGATAAATTAACAAGCCCGAAAGTGGCGACATTCAGCGTCCAGCTTTCCGCGCCTGACACCCTCAGCCAGACCGGGACTCCGGAGGTAAAAGCCCCGGCGGAACCGTCGTAGTATTTCCCTCCGGCCAGCTCCTGCAGCCAGACTCCCACGGAACTCACCGTGATGCCGGCGTTTCCGCCGGTAGCCGAACCGCTGATGAACGAGGCCGTGGAAATAAAAGAACCGGAGGAGGGCGAGATAATTGATACCCCGGGGCTGCCTGCGGCTTTTAAAATTTTGAACGCGTCGTTAATCTGCGTAAGGTTTCCGGCCCTGTCTGTGGCGCGGACGCTGATGTAGTTGGTAGCTCCTCCGGCCAGCGAGGCGAAGGCCACGCCCCAGTCGGTCGTATAAGATGGCGACGAGACCAGCGTATCGATAGCCGTCCAGGCCACCACTGTTGCGTCGGCGGAATTAGCCACGAGGCTGGCGCTGTAATTGATGGAGGCCAGGCCGGAGCGCACATCCGCGAAATCGATGTTAAAGGTACCCGGGTCGGTAAGCCGCCACCCGGCCGGCGAAACCGCGTTGTTAACAATAACGGGCGGAGTGGTGTCGCGACGCACGTAAAAGACGTCAGTGGAGACCGTTACGTTGGGGGTCGGTGCGGCGTCATACACGCGTACCGAAACATACGCGGTGACGCCCTCAGTTATAGTCTGAAAAGCCGCGTCAGGAAGCTGCCAGGGTGTGGCATATATCGGGGAGTTTATACCGGTCATAGCAGTTGTCCAATCTATCAGCGGCGTTCCGATCAAGTCAGTAGAGGTCGCCAGTTTTACCTGGAATTTAGACACCCCGGAGCCCTGATCCTCAAATTCCACACCATAGAACCCGCTTGAAGTACCGCGCCACTCGTCATTTCCGCCATACACATATTTCACTATCGGCGGAGCCGTATCGGGCCCGGAGTTGGTGGTTTTGGTGCTCAGGTAAAGCCAGGCCGTCTCTCTTTGCATGGAGTCGCGGGCCTTGACCTGGAAATAATAGGTAACTCCGGGATTAAGCAACGTAACGGAAACCTGGGTTACCGATGGGAGTAGCCAAACCTGGGGGCCATAATCGTGCCCCGTAAACCCCGGCGAATCGGATGCCGAAATAAAATACTCCGCTGATGTGGGGTTTCCATTATTTCCCCACTGAACTTTCACCGTATCCGCTGTATTGGTTTCCCCACCGGGAAAAGTAGCGGATTGGTGCAGCGCGGGGAGATTCACGCGGGTCAGGGTGGATGTGAAATGTGTGTAACCGGACTTCATACCGGCCGCGTTCAGGGACGCGACCCTGAAATAATAAGTTGTATTTGGCGTCAGGCCGTAGGCCGCAAGGGCCGGCCCGATAGTTGAGGAAGAGTAGTTGATTGTTGCAAAATTATCGCTTGAGACCTGAACGTAATAGGAGGCGTCAGGCGGATTCCCGTCGCCACTCCATGAAAGCGCGGCGCCGCTGGAATAAACCGCAGTGTAACCCGGGGAGACCGGCTGGGAGAACAGGGTGATAGTGGAACCGAAGCTCACCACGTCGCTCTCAAAGCCGGAGAATCCTATCGCCGTCCCCCTGATATAGTACGTTGTATTGCGGATAAGTCCTTCAAATGTGTGCGAATTTCCCGCAGTCAGCGTGGATACGACCGCCGCAGTGAAAGCCTCATCCTGCGCCGCCTCAATAAAGTAATCAGTGCCTGGAGAGTTACCATCTCCTGACCATGAAACAGCAACGCTTGAAACGAACACGCCCGCCACCAGAGGAAGCGCGGGCGGGTTCGGATTGGTGATGG
>CAZPMW010000082.1:3867-9440 GCA_964587805.1 uncultured Elusimicrobiaceae bacterium | reverse complement strand
CCTGGCGTTGTCGCGCTGGTGCAGGCCTATGGTGGGCTCGTCCAGCACGTAGAGCACGCCGGTCAGGCCGCTGCCTATCTGCGTGGCCAGCTGTATGCGCTGCGCCTCTCCGCCTGAAAGCGTCTCAGAGCGGCGTTCTAGGGAAATATAGCCCAGACCCACATTGTCTAGGAAGGTAAGGCGTGAATTTATCTCCTTGAGGATGAGCCTTGCGATGACGCGCTCTTTTTCACCCAGGGCGAGGCCGGCCATGAAGCTTCTGATGCCGGCGATAGGCAGGCTTGAGAGCTGCATTATATTTTTTCCGCCGACCAGCACCGCCAGGCCCTCGGGCTTCAGGCGCAGGCCCTTGCAGGCCCCGCAGACGGTTTCGTGCATGAACTTGCGGTAGACCTCCTCCTTCACGAAGTCGGATTCGGTTTCGGCGTACCGCCGTTTCAGATTGGTGATGACCCCTTCAAAATCCCCTGACGGGTCACCACGCAGGATTATATCCCGCGCCGCTTTCGGCAGCGCATTCCAGGGCGTGTCCAGCGGGATAGAGTTTTTTTTGGCCGCGGCCAGCAGCATTTCCATATAGTAGCCGGACCAGGAGTTCTTCCAGCGGTGGGTGCGGGTGGTAACCGGATTAGCCCAGGCCTCTACCGCCCCGCCGTTCAGGGAGCGGGTCCTGTCCGGAACCACGAGATTCTCGTCTATTTCAATTTTCACGCCGAGCCCGCCGCATTCCTTGCAGGCGCCGAAGGGGGAATTGAAGGAAAAAAGACGGGGTTCCAGCTCAGGGAAGCTGACGGCGCACGACGGGCAGGCGTTCTTGGCGCTGTAGAGCACGGGCTCTCCGGCTCCGGCTTCCACTGCGGCCAAACCGCGGCCCTGCGCGAGGGCCAGCTCAACGGCTTCCGTCAGGCGCTCTTTTTCCGTGGCGCAGGGGGTCAATTCGTCCACCAGAAGTTCTATGGTGTGTTTCACGTAACGGTCCAATTTTGGGACCGAGTCGAGGTCCCGCGCCTTTCCGTCCACCCGGACTTTCACGAATCCGCTCCGCTTCAGTCTGGAAAACAGTTCCTCATAAGTGCCGATGCGGCCGCGTATTAGGGGGGCGAGCACTTTTATCTTCCGGCCGGAATACTTTGTCATGATTTCCGAAACTATTCCCTGCGGCGACCAGGCCTTTACCGGGCGGCCGCAGAGATGGCAGAACGGAGAGCCTATCCTGGCGAACATCAGGCGCAGGTAATCGTATATCTCGGTCACGGTGCCAACGGTGGAGCGCGGATTCTTGGAGGGGGAATGCTGCTGGATAGCGATGGCCGGCGAGAGCCCTTCGATGGACTCCACATCCGGCTTATCCATCTGCTCCAGGAACTGCCTGGCGTAGGCCGAAAGGCTTTCCACGTAGCGGCGCTGCCCCTCGGCGTAAATAGTGTCGAAGGCGAGGCTCGATTTGCCGGAGCCGGAAACCCCTGTAAACACCACCAGCTTGTTCTTGGGCAGCTCCAGCGTGATGTCTTTAAGATTATGGGCTTTAGCGCCGGTGATTATCAGTTTGTCCATATGTAAGTCTGGTGAAGCGTGAACTGTAGAGACCGTAAGTCGTGAATCGTGAGTTGTAAATAGTTCTGATGCTACTTAACTGCTTGCTGCTCACGGCTTACTATTTACTATACCTGTCCACCGCCGTGTTCCGCGCAAAAGCGCCTTCGGTGCGCGGATAGTTTATATTAAAATGCAGCCCGCGGGATTCCCTGCGCGCGGAGGCGGAGCGTATGATGACGCCGGCCAGACAGGCGATATTGCGCAGCTCCAGCAGATCCCTGGTGAGCAGGAAATCCCAGTAATATCTGACTATCTCGCCGGAAATTATCTTCAGACGGGCGCTGGCGCGCGCCAGGCGCTTGTCGCTGCGGACTATCCCCACGTAGTTCCACATCAGCGTGCGGATCTCGTCCCAGTTATGCGTTATCATCACCGCCTCATCGGACGGCCGCGCGTCCCCGTAATTCCAGACCCCCGGCCCGCGCGCCGGGCGCGGGACACTTTTTAAGCGGTTCCCGGCGATGCTGGCGGCGGCGCGATGGGCGAATACGCAGGCCTCCAGCAGGGAATTGGAGGCCAGCCGGTTGGCCCCGTGCAGGCCGGTATGGGCCGCCTCGCCCACCGCGTACAGGCCCGGCAGGGCAGTTTTGCCGCAGTCGTCGGTCCCGACGCCGCCGCAGAAAAAATGGGCGGCTGGCACCACGGGGATGGGCGTTCTGGTCATATCAATGCCGAATGAGAGGCACTTTTTGTAAATATTAGGAAAGCGCTTTTTTATAAAAGCCGCCGGGCGGGCGGTTATGTCGAGATAGACGCACTCGGCGCCGGTTTTCTTAAGCTCGCTGTCTATGGCGCGGGCCACGATATCCCTGGGGGCCAGCTCTTTTCGGGGGTCGTAAGCGGACATGAAAGCCTTGCCATCTGCCAGCCGCAGCACCGCCCCCTCTCCGCGCACCGCTTCGGAGATCAGAAATGATTTCGCCAACGGGTGAAATAGACAGGTGGGGTGAAACTGCACGAATTCCATATTTAAAAGGCGCAGGCCAGCGCGGTAGGCCATAGCCATTCCGTCCCCGGTGGCCGTGTCCGGATTAGAGGTGTACAGGTAGACCTTGCCGGCGCCCCCTGACGCCAGAACCGTGGTGCCTGATAAAAAGCTGTGTATTTTTCCTGTCCTCTCCTCCAGCGCATAGACACCGTAGCATGCGTTATGCGCGGGCCGCGTTTCCGCCGGGCGCCCGGCCAGGATGAAGTCGACGGCGGCATGATCCTCGAAAAAACGTATCTTTTTGTCGGCCCTGCAGGCGCGGAGAAGAGCGGAGGCTATCTCATGACCTGTCGAATCCTTGGCGTGCAATATCCGCCGCCTGGAGTGTCCGCCCTCCAGACCCAGCGCGAAGGCGTTCCCTTTTTTAGTAAAACGCACGCCCAGTTCCGCCAGTTCTTTTATTCTTTCCGGACCCTCAAGCACTGCAAGCTCCACAATGCGGGGGTCTGACAGGCCCGAGCCGGTTTCCAGAGTGTCGGCTGTATGGAGCGCGAAATCATCGTCCCGGCCGGTCACCGCCGCAATGCCGCCCTGCGCGAGGTCCGTATTGGAGACGCCCGCGCCGCGCTTTGATATGATATTGACGGTTCCCAGGCGGGCCAGTTTGCGGGCCGTCAGCAGGCCCGATAAACCGGTCCCGACCACAAGGAAATCCGCTCTGTATACTGACATTTTCCTTTTCTTCTCCGGCGCAAAGTTTTAAAATGTAAGGGGCCTGTTAAGCGGCGCGGGCCCCGGCGTATTAAGCGCCGGCCAGCGGCCTTCGGCGTTTAATCTGATATGGTATTCTACTAAATATGAAAACCTCCGGCCTTAAACGAAAACTGCTCATGTCGCTCCCGATAGCGCTTTCGCTGGGCATCTTGTGCGCCCTGATCTATCCGAACCTCGATGCGCTCGCCGTGACACTTAAAAGAGCCCACCCCGGCTTTCTTCTGGTGGCGCTCTGCTGCGCTTTCATGAGCTATTTTTTCATGGGCCTCTCCCTGTGGGAAGTGCTTAAGATACTGGGGCACCGCCTTCCCTTCCTGGAAACCGCGGGCATCGCGCTCGTATCCACCACGGTGAATTATTTCGTGTCTTCCGGCGGAGTAAGCGGCTTCGCCACGCGCGCGCATCTGCTGAGCAGGCGCGGGATATCCTACGGGATAAGCGTTACTTCCTCCGTGGTAATCAGCGTTTTTATTTACCTGGTGCTTTCTATAATCATAGCCGAGGGGATGGTTCTTCAGGTAATTAAATCGAACCAGGCCGGCATGAGCCTTTTCGAAGGCCTGGCCGGGGTGCTCTTCGTGCTGTCATTCGCCTTCATGCTGGTCCTGCTGTTCTTCCATCATAAACTGCGCTCCGCCTGGGCGCGCAAGCTCTATCACACCGTCAACCGGCTGCTTTTCTTCTTTTCCAAAAAAGAGATACCTGAAGAAACCTTCAACGCCTTCGAGAGCCAGCTTTCAAACGGCATCAATATCATCCACTCCCGGAAATACGAGCTGCCGCGCGTCCTGGCCTGCGTCTGCCTGGACTGGATGTTCAATATTTTCATACTTAATTTCGCGTTCCGGGCCGTGGGCGAAAATATCGGCTCCACAAAGCTGATAATCGGCTTCGCCTTCGGCCAGCTGATGACCGTTATCCCGATTCTGCCGGGCGGCCTGGGCGCCATGGAGGCCGCGATGACGGCCGCTTACTCCCAGATGGGAGTGCCGGTAGGCGCCGCGCTGGCGGCTTCCCTTATTTTCCGTCTCGCCTACTACCTGGTTCCGGCGCTCATAAGCGTTTTTGTGTATCTGGCGCTCCGGTCTTCGGAAAATAAGTGCGGCGCGCGGCAGGGGAAACATATATGACGGAAAAATTCATGGGCGATGAGCCGGAACTGGCCGCCGGGGTCTGGGTGCACCCCTCGGCCGTGGTGATAGGGCGCGTGAAGCTTGGGGCCTCGGTCTCGGTCTGGCCGGGCGCAGTCATCAGGGGGGATGTCGAGAGGATTGAGGTCGGAGAAGCCTCGAATATACAGGATCTGGCCGTTCTCCATCCCGACCGCGACAAACCCGTGCTCCTGGGCAAAGGGGTCACCGTCGGGCACAGCGCGGTGATACACGGCTCCCGCATCGGGGAGCACTGCCTTATAGGTATGGGCGCCATAGTGATGAATTCGGAGATAGGGGCCTTCTCGCTAGTAGGCGCAGGGGTCCTGGTTCCGCCCGGCTCTGTCATCGCGCCCGGCAGCATGGTGCTGGGAATGCCGGGAAAAGCAACGCGCCTCCTGAGCGAAAAAGAGAAGGCCGCTTTGGTAAAGTCAAAAGAGGCCTATCTGGAACTGGCGGAACATTACCGCGGATCAGGAGCCTGAATCATGCCTAAAACAGCCGGCTGCAGGATATTGATAATAGAAGACAGCAAGGCCACCTCGACGGTGCTGAAGGAAGTGCTCGAGAGCGACGGCCACACCGTGCACCTGGCCGATGACGGGATAGCGGGGATCGCGCTGGCCCGGCGAGAAAAGCCGGACCTGATCCTGCTGGACCTGCTGCTCCCAAAGCTCAACGGGTACGAGGTCTGCAACGCCGTAAAAAGAGACAACGCCACCCGCCACATCCCGATACTCATCATCTCTACAATGGACAGCCCGGAGAGCGTGGAGAGGATCAAGCTGTCCGGAGCCGCAAATTTTATAAAGAAGCCTTACGATCTGAACACTTTGCTGCGCGAAATAAAGCGGCTTCTTCCGGAGAAAAGCGCTTAACCTGCGCGGCTGTAAATATGACACAAACACTTGAGAAAGCGGCCGATCTCGTGGAAGCCGGCAAGCCGGATGCGGCCTTGAGAGTCCTGACGGCCTGCGGCCGTGCCCGTACGCAGGCGCACTGGCATTTTTTATGCGGAGAGGCCTGGCGGCTCAAAGGCATATTTGACAAGGCTATAGCCGCCTACGGGGTCGCCGCGACGCGGGGGTTTCCGGCCGCGGAGCCTTTCTGCCGCACGCTTATAA
>CAZPMW010000082.1:2732-3857 GCA_964587805.1 uncultured Elusimicrobiaceae bacterium | reverse complement strand
GCTCGGCCATGAGAAACAGGCCTTTGCTTTCGCAAGGGCGGCTGTCAGGGCCGCTGCCAAGGCGCCGGCCTTAAAGCCGGAGGCCGAGCTTGAGCTGGCCATGGCCTACCGCCTGAAGGGTGATTTTAAAAAAGCCGGAGCCATGCTAGAGCGCCTTTTGCGGGCGTACAGAGAGGCGCGCGACCATGGGGCGGCGGCTTTTATTTTCTGGGCGCTGGGCGGACTCTACCGTCTTGAGGGCAGGTATAAAGAAGCCATAAGATCTTTCAGGCTCTCCAAAAAGCACGCCGATCTGGACAGTGACGCGGCCGCGGGGGGCTACGCCCTGTTCGGCCTCGGCGGAGTTTTGCGCGTTGCGGGATTTATGGGGCCGGCGCGCGCGGCCTATGTTCACGCCCGCAGGCTTTTTCTCGGAACCGGCGACCTGTTCGCCAGGGCTTACGCTGAATGCGGCCTGGCAAATGTGCTCAGGCAGCAGGGCGAGCTTGGCTCCGCTCTCAAGGGGTACCGTCGGGCGCATGAGCTTTATTCGGAAATCGGAGATAAACCTGACCTGGGTTTCGTTGAGTGGGGAACCGGCGAGATCTATAAAAGGCGGGGGGAATTTCGGAAAGCTATGGCCTGCTTCAGAAGGGCGCGGCGCCTGTTCGACGGGAACGCGGAATTGAGAGGGGAGGTCCTGAGCGAACTTTCAATAGCTAATGTCCACTATCTGGAAGGCCGGACCGGAGAGGCCGACCGACTTTATTCCATGGCCGTAGCCAAGGCCAGAAAGCACGGTTTACGCACCTATCTTGAAAGCTTCACCTGAACCTGATTCTGCGGACGCGGCCTTCGGCTCTATGACACCGGCTCTTGGAGAATAAATTAGCCCTGCGGAAAAACGGGCGCCCGCTTTGAATATGGCGGGCGCCCGTTTTTATATTCGCTGTGAACCGGAAGCACTGAGCCGGAACTTACATCTTAAAATCCCAGCCGAGGTAGTACTCGCGGGCCTTCGGATCGTTCAGCAGAACGTCGGCCGTGCCCTCTATAAGTATGCGCCCTTCGTAGACCAGATAGGACCGGTCGGTTATGGAAAGCGTCTCACGGACATTGTGATCGGTTATCAGTATGCCGATGCCC
>CAZPMW010000082.1:288-2722 GCA_964587805.1 uncultured Elusimicrobiaceae bacterium | reverse complement strand
GGTGACGGATGATATTCTTAAGCTCGCTGACCGTGATGGGGTCTATGCCGACGAACGGCTCATCGAGAAGGATAATGCGGGGCTCATTGATCATCACCCGGGCGACTTCAAGGCGCCGCTTCTCCCCGCCGGAAAGAGACCAGGCCTTTTGCTTCTTAAGCTTCTGCAGGCCGAACTCCTCCAGAAGAGCGTCCACGCGGCCTCTTATGACGCCGCTGTCGCGCGTGGTGCGCTCCAGTATCGCCACAAGGTTATCCTCTACGGTCAGGCCGCGGAACACGGTGGGCTCCTGCGCCAGATAACCTATCCCGCTTCTGGCCCTCAGATACATCGGCGTGGCTGAGATATCCCTGCCGTCAATAAAAACCCTGCCGGAATCCGGCTGGATAAAGCCGACAAGCATGTGAAATGTGGTGGTTTTTCCGGCTCCGTTGGGCCCGAGCAGCCCGCAGATCTCACCGGACTTTACCTCCAGCGTAATGCCGTTCACCACCTGCCTGTGGTTGAAGCCTTTTTCGAGCAGTTCGGAATGCAGTTTCATAAGCTATATTTTCGGTTTTGCCGTCGGCTGCTTCGCATCGCTGGGGGCGTCCTTTGCCTTAACCCAGCCGGCGACTTTATTATACAGTTTTATGTCACCGGTATCTTTGAAGAATTTCATCTTCTCCCCTGTCAGGGCAAAATCACGGCCCTCGCGAGTCCCCAGCGCCACAGGCGCGGGCCTGGGAGCGGTTTTGCCGAGGGAGGAATCGGGTACCGAGTTGTAGATAAGGAAGGAGCGGTCGGTGTCGCTATAGAAGCCGTTATCCGAGAAGATGTCCATCTCCTGCGTCTGCATATAAAAATTCCCCATAAAATCCATGGAGGCCTTCGCGTTGTCCGCCAGGATGCGGTCGCATAACCCGTTCAACCGCTTGCCGTCGGCAGATATGTATTTCATCCGCACCGGAGCCAAGCCCCTGTGCACCTCGGCTTTTTCCGTGGTCTCGAAATATTTTCCGTCCTGGCAGCGGATCTCCAGATTCGAGCCGTTCAGAAATCTGCGCAGGCAATAGACTGAGCCGCGCAGTGTCCATGTTTTCGCCTTGCGGTCATAGACGGCGTTGTCGGCCTTGAGGTCGTAGGCGGCGTTAAGGAACGACACGTTGCCGTCGAATATCTCCAGCGAATTAGCGCGGTCCATCTTCCATTTTTCACTTTTGACGACAGAGCCTGTCAGCAGGTCTCCGGGCTCCGCGGCGCGGAGGGCGGGGAAAAAAGAGCAGAGGCACAGGAGGACTGCGCCCGCGCGGGATGTTGTTTTATCAGCCGCCATGTTTATTTTTCATGTCCGCCGGCGCGCTTCTGGTCGTTTCCTGTCTGGTGATTTCGATCTCCGACAGGTCGGGGTTCGCCGTAAAGCCGCGCCCGTGCGTGATAGTGTCGCCCTTAAGAATGGTCACAGGGTCGTCGGTCCAGATCTTATTCCTTTTCGAGCTGAAAAAAAGCCTGGAGGTCAGCAGGGTCATCCCGTCTGCCTTTGATTTCACGACCACGCTCCGCTCCAGCTGCGCCTCTTCTCCGGCCATATTAATAAATCCGGCCTCCGCCTTCAGCTCCGAGGAAGGTTTGTCGTCATTATAAAAAAACATGTTCGGGTCGTCAAAGAACAGCCTGGTTTCGCCATCCTCAAAGCGGGCGGAGACGGAGTTCAGCTTCCACCGCAGCAGGTTCCCTCTGACCTCTGAAACTTCTACTCCCGTAAGCAGGCTGGCGCCCTCCTCCACCGCGCCGGCGGGGGCGCGGTCGGAGCAGGCTGCTAAAGGCAGCGCCAGAGCGAAGGCGAGAATGATGCGCTTCAGATAAGGCCCTCTTTCAGAAGATCCTTTTCATCAAGGATCCCTACCGGCTTCCGGGTTTTCCGGTCTATAACCGGCAGGTTGTCCACTTTTTTTGCCGATATGATCTTAGCGGCCTCTATCGCCATGGTATCGGGATAGACGCAAACCGGCAGTTTGGTCATCAGCGTGTCTATGGCCGCGGCGAGATCCGCTTTTCCGCGCTCCAGGCTGCGGCGCAGATCTCCGTCGGTAAAGAAGCCGGCGAGGCGCCCGCGCGCGTCCACGACCGAGACGGCGCCAGCCCCTGTCGCGGTCATGACGGCGAGTGCCTTTTTCAGGGAGTAGCCGGCGCGCGTTACTGGGTTTTCCCGGCCCTTGCGCATCAGGTCGGACACGTGCAGATTTAAAAGCTTGCCGAGGTTGCCGCCGGGATGGAGGCGGGCGAAATTAGATCTGCTGAAGCCCTTGGCGCGCATCAGCGTAATGGCCATGGCGTCGCCGACTGCGAGCATGGCGGCGGTCGAGGAGGTCGGCACGATATTATAAGGGCAGGCCTCTTGGCTGATATTCAGCCGCAGCACGATGTCCGAATAGCGCGCTAGCTTTGAATCCGG
>CAZPMW010000082.1:0-278 GCA_964587805.1 uncultured Elusimicrobiaceae bacterium | reverse complement strand
TTGGCCAGCAGAGGGAGGAGTCTTGTGGTCTCCTCGGTCCTGCCGGAATAGGAAAGAGCCAGGATCACGTCATCCGCCCCTATCATACCCATATCGCCGTGAAGGGATTCCACCGGATGGATATACACGCTGGGCGTCCCGGTGGAGGAAAGCGTGGAGGCGATCTTCCTGGCTATTATGCCGGATTTACCGACTCCGAGCACTACAATTTTTCCGCGGGCGGTGAGCATAAGGCGCGCGGCTTGAACAAAGCTCCGGCCTATCCCGGCTGAGGCGAG
>CAZPMW010000081.1:0-9495 GCA_964587805.1 uncultured Elusimicrobiaceae bacterium | reverse complement strand
GGTGTCTGGCCGGGCCTGGCAATGGCAAGAGCTAAAGGATCTATGATATAGGAACGGCCTTTGAATCCTCCGATAGCCCCGGTTTTTCCTGATCCAAGCATATAAATTTCCGTCTCCGCCCTTTATACTTCAGCCTTAATCCTTGGCCCTATCTCAATGCGGCTTGCCGGCTCCTATTACAAGGCCGACCATGGTGAACATCCCACCCATCAGCCTCTTGTGAAACAGCACCGCCATGATCAGAGCCAGGCCCACCACCGTGGCCAGCATAAGCAGATACTCCACCGTGGCCTGGGCGGCTCTACGACGAGGGATGAGAGACGGGGGACAGAGGATGAAGAGGGAAAAGTGAAACGACAGAACGGAAAAACAGTTCAGCGCGGCAATTCGTATTCTGGATATTCGAGACATACTAAAACTCCGCAAGTTCGCCCTCATCTTTCATTAGTCATGTTATACCACCTGCACAATGGCAATTCAAGCCCCTGCGCAGCGCCAGCGGTTATGCCTGCACAATAGTATACACTCTTATTGTTTCCTGAATGTTGCCAAAGGCGCAATGGACATCGCGGCATAAACCGCCAAAAAGGGCTTTTCTTCGTCCGGCAGGGATTTATTCGAGCACGCGTCCTATATCCAGCAGTTTTGAGCGGCCGGGGGCGAGATGACCTTCTTTTAAGATCTCCGCCTCCTTTGACTTAGTAGGGCTGGGCCCTTTTCGCATCACAATGCGCCGCTCGACAGCGACTTTGTCTAAAAAATGCCACCAGGTGGTTGCAAAACCGCCGATACAGCAGGCGACCACAACGCCGAATAAAAAATATTGTTCCCTGTCTTTTCGTATCCAGAATCTTCTTCTGAAATCTTTCATATCTCCCCTCTTAAGAGCGACCCCGCTAAATACAAAGCGGTCAGCCCTGTAACTGAGGCTAACCGCTGAAAGCCCGCTAATTCCGCCCTTTGGCCCTTTCGCGGGCAAAAGCGCGGCAGCGTCTTTTACGCCTCGTGCGAGATAAGGCCTTTTTCCATCGCTTTGACCACTGCCTCGGTCCTGTTATTGACCGACAGCTTCTGGAAGATGCTGTTAAGGTGGTTTTTGACTGTCTTGACGCTGCAGCCCAGCTCCGCCGCGATTTCCTTGTTGGATTTCCCCTTGCCGAGCAGCGACATAACCTTGATCTCAGTCGCGGTCAGGGAATCGGGAGAGGGCTCATAGCCGGGCTGGCCCATCTGCCTTAAGCCCTGAATAAGTTTGCCCATCAGGGGCTGGGGGATCATAACGCCGTCGGTGGTGAAAGTCTTGAGCGCGTGCACGAGCTCGGAAGCGGGAAGCATCTTTGAGAGATATCCGTTGGCCCCGGCCTGTATGGCTTCGGTTACGTGCGCCTCGTCTTCATAGCTGGAGAGGATGATCACGTTTGTCTGGGGACATTCCTTCCTGATGATGCGCGTGGCTGAAATTCCGTCCAGCTGCGGGAGCTTTATGTCCATCAGTATCACGTCTGGCCGAAGTTTCTTGGCCATCGCCACTACTTCGGGGCCGCTCGAGGCTTCGCCCACTACGTTTATACCCTTCTCGTCCTCAAGGAGGTCCTTGATGCCTTCCCTGAAAAGAGTTTGGTCGTCAGCGATCAGAACCGTGACTGCTTTCTTAGCGATGGCCATGAATAAGGCTCCTTTATTTTATATACGCCCGTTTCTCAACAGGCATTATAGCAAAAACCCGGGCTATACCGCGCGCCAGCTCAGTGCGCGGCAGACGGGGGCTCCTTCGCGAACGGGATGGTGAACCTGAACGAGGACCCCTTTCCCACGCCCTCCGATTCCACCCATATTTTCCCTTCGTGGCTCTGTATTATCTCTTTGGAAATGGAGAGGCCCAGGCCCAGGCGCCCGTGGGGCGACTTGCCGCCGGCGGGTTGGTAAAAACTCTGAAAAAGCTTGGTCAGCTCCGCCGGATCTATGCCCTCGCCGGTATCCTTGACGGAAACGCACACCGCGTCCTCCATGCGCTCTACGAAAACAGTAACATTGCCGCCGCGGGAGGTGTGGCGGATTGCGTTTTCCAGCAGATTCATAAGCACCTGGCTTATCCTGCGCTTGTCCGCGCAGACCATCTGAAGCCCCTCTTGTTTGATGCTGGTCTCCACGCCCACGGATTTCTGTTTGGCCCTGTCCCTCGTTCCCACCACGATCTCCTCCACCATCTTATCCATCTCGAAGTAATTTTTTTCCATGCGCAGCTTGCCCTGCTCTATGGAGGCCCAGTCGACCAGGTCGCCGATGAGGCGCGAGATCTGGGCGATGCTGGTGTTGATGAACACCATCTTCTTGCCCTGGTCCTCGTTCGGGGTTATGGTGGCGGCAAGCATCTCAAAACTTATCTGAAGCGTCATCAGGGAATTAGAGAGGTCGTGCGAGGCCATGGACATGAATTTAGACTTCATGCCGTTAAGCCGGTCGAGCTCGTCGTTCTTCTGCTTGAGCATGTCTATGAGGCGCTTATTTTCCTGCTCAAGATAAAGCTTTTCCTCGGCTTTCTTTATGGCGCGCCGGAGATAGTTGAAATCCACCGGTTTTATGAGAAAATCGTAAACCGATTCCTGTATGGCTTTGACCGCGGTATCCAGGGAGGCGTGGGCGGTCATCATGAGGATCTGGCTGTCCGTGTTAAGCTTGCGGATATCCTTAATGACCTCAATGCCGGTCTTATCGGTCAGGTTGAAGTCCATCAGTATGACGTGGTAGAAATCGGAGACGACCAGCCGCATGGCCTCGGCGCCGCTGCCGGCCTCAAATACCTTGTAGCCCTCCATCTCAAGCAGGTCCCTCAGGGTTTCCCGCAGATGGGCGTCATCGTCTACGATAAGGATCTTGCTTTCCATAGAAGCCAATGGCACTAAAACACCGCAGACCTGACAACGCGAACATGCGCTGTTTGCCGCCAAGTATTAGCGCGGCCTGCGGTTATATTGTCACTTATTCTGGACACCGGGCACAAGCGGTATAAACAGGCGGAAGCAGGTTCCCTTGCCCAGAACGCTAACCACTTCCACCCGGCCTTTATGCCGGTCTACTATCTTTTTAACCACGGCCAGGCCGAGGCCGGTGCCGCGGGCCTTGGTGGTGAAGAAGGGCGCGAAGATCTTTTCCAGGGTTTCTTTCGGTATGCCCGGGCCGGCGTCCTCAACGTCTATGCGCACCATGTCGCCGGCTATCTCGGTGCGCACGAATATCTTGCCCGGCTCCGGCATTACCTCTATTCCGTTCTTAATAAGGTTGCGCAGGGCCTGTGACATCTCGTCTGTGTCGATATTGACGGTAGGATTCTCCGGCGCAAGAAGCCTGACTGTCTCGATATGAGGCGGGAAGGGGAAGGACATCATCAGGTCTTCGATATAGGAGTTCAGATGGGTGGGCTTGGGATTCAGCTCGCGCGTGCGGGCGAAGCCCAGGATTTCGTCTATAATGCTGTTGGCCTGGCGTATCTCCGATTCTATAATGGAGATATGCTTTGCGATCTTGGGCTCGGTAGGGATAGCGGACGCGGCTGCGGCCGCCGCCGCCTTGCTCTTGATAAAATAGATGGAGTTATTGATAACGGCCAGCGGGTTCCGTATCTCGTGGCCTACCACGGATGCCATCTGCCCTATGGCCGCAAGCCGCTCTTTCTTGATGAGTTCATCCTGCGCGGATCTAAGCTCCCTGGTGCGGGCCTCTACCCGGTTCTCAAGGCTCCGGTTCAGCCGCTCCTGATCGTCTTTGGCGGTCATAAGCTCCACTGTTTTAATTTTCAGTGACTCGCTCATCTGCATGAAGGTATGGGCCAGCTCGCCTATTTCGTCGTTAGGCATATGCAAATCCGGCAGGTAGTCAAAATCCCCCTCTCCCAGCCTGATGGCGGCCTCGCGCAGCGACTGTATGGGCTGGGTTATAACCAGCGACACCGCGTAGCCCAGGAACAGCACGAAGACGGTTACGATGAGCATCATGCGCCAGGTGCGGTTAAGCATCTCGTCGGAGGCCTTGTACGCCTCGGAAACAGAGCGCTGTATGTACACCACCCAGCCCAGGTCCGAGACCTCGGCGAAGGCCCCGAGCACCCGCTCTCCGGTGGCCAGAGGGATCTCTCCCCCTCCTGTCTTGGCGTCGTTCTGCAGCAGGATCTTAAGAATATCATCCGGTAATTTAGCGTCCGGCTTGTAGATCTCTTTGAGATTTGAATGCGCGATCAGGAAGCCGTTGGGATCTATAACCGCGGCCTGGGTATGAGTAGCCTCCGGAAAGCCGGTCTTCAGAATGCTGGAAAGGCCGGTCAGGCTCATTTTCGCCAGCAGGACGCCCACTCCCTGGCTGGTCACCGGGTTCACGATCTGAACGCCCAGGGTGATAGCCGGATAAGAAGCCATGTACTTCTCAAGCCCCCCTATAAACTCTCCGGTTTTCATGACCTTATTGAACATCGCTTCGCCGGAAAGGTCCCGCAGCTTGTTGTCGTGCCCGAAGCGGCAGACGCGCACTATCTCGGCGCCTTCCGCGTTAGTGACGGAAAGCTCCAGGAAAGGGGCGTGAAGCTGCATTATATGACTGATCAGAGATTGCTGCTTGGCAGCGTCCATCGACGCGAAATCCTGAAGATGGGCCGCGTCGAACAGGACATTGCGGAAATTGATCACGTAACTCGCGACGGTATCGGAGAAGCCCACCGCGAGGGCTTCCTGATCGCGGGAGATGGCCTTGGTCAGCGTCGCCTGTCCGAGGTTGACCAGGTAATAGCCTACTATCCCCAGCGGCACAAGGGAGACGACAAGAAAGACAAAAAGGAATTTATAGAAGAGGCGGCCGCGTTTCTTTGGAGCTTCTGTCATAAAGGCGTAAATCGTAAACCGTGAGTCGTTAGTCGTAAAGAGCCGACGGCACGCGGGAGGCGGGCGACCATCGCCCGCAAACCGCAGACCGGGACCCTGCGAAACAGATCCCGCTACGGTGATATTATCGCAGAAGCGTGTTGCTTAAATATTGCGCGTGAACGTCTTACTATTCACGACTTACGATTTACTCGTCCTATTTCGCCGCGCATCCCGCGCCGGTAGAGCCCTGCGCCTTCACCTGCTCAAAACCCGGGACTTTGGTCAGTTCGCCGACGCCCACCATAAAGAGCCGGCCCTCCCACAGGAAGGAAGGCGAGGTGGAGATGCCCAGCGCGTCTGTACGCGCGAAATCCTCGGCCAGCAGGGCCTTGCCCTCATCGAAAGCAGCGGAGACAGCCTTGGGATCGAGCCCCGCCCGCTTGGCGGCCTCGTCCCACTGCGTCGAGGTCACATCCGTATTCCTTTCCAGGAGATAGTCGTTAAACTTAGCGGGGAATTTTTTTGCGATAACCAGCTGCCGTATGTTTTCCTCCCACTCCGGCGTTCCGTGCAGGCTTGTAAACGTGTATTTCCCGTCATCGCCCTTGGCCGATCCGCCGATATAGTGGATCTCTATCTTTACATTCTCGGGCAACTGCTTCTTCTTTAAGGCATCCAGAAGGCCGTTCTCCGCGGTCACTCCGTATGGGCATTGGGACATGACAAAAACCTTAAGCACTCCGGGCTCGCGCGTGGCGCCGGCGTAAAGCCCCTTGCCCGATTTGTCAAAGTAGAAGATGGAGCCGTTGCGCAGCGTGAAGAGGCCGGCCTTGATCTCTTCGGACAGCGCGGCCTTCACGTCGGCGGTTTCTTCCAGCACATAGGCCGGAAGAAAATCCAGGTCAGGAAAATCCTTAGCGCGCTCCGGAGAGTCAAAGTCCAGGATTTCAGGCTTTATGCCGGGGAATTTGCTTGCGAATACGCCCATAAGCGCGTCGCTCTTCTCTACTCCGGAACTGAGCACCACCCGGAATCTGGGGGGCCGGACAGGGGCCTGGGGAGGCAGCGGGGCCATTTTCGGAAGTGCCACGCGGCGGCCCTCCGGCATCCGGGCGTTCACGGCCGCAAAAAGCGACATCAACCTGGGACCGCCGCTATAGAGCGCGCCGTCTATCAGGACGCCGGCCCCGTTAACGCCGGCCTTCTTAGCGCGGTCGTACAGCTCGGCCATCAGCGCCCCGCCGTTAGCTCCCGCTTTGGCTTCAAGCTCATCAGGGGATATGCCGCAGAAAACGGCGGCGTCGCGCCAGCCTTCGGCCCAGGGACTGAGCGAGCGGGCGTGCAGATAGAGCGGCAGCTTATCTCCGTAAAATTTCCCAAGCACAGCTATGCGCATGGATTCGGCAACCTCGGGAGCGCCGCGCTTGGCCTCCCATTCCCCCTTTTCATTCTTTCCAAGCAGGGGATAAACCCTGAGATCCACTCCCGGCAGCCTTTTGCGCACGGCGTCGGTCAGGAAGAACCACTGCCAGCCGGCTCCGTCCATGCTCTCAAAAAAGACTTCCATCTTTACCCGCTCTCCCGCCACGGCGGCCGCGCCAGAGGGGGCCGGCAGCGATACGAAGGCCGCTGAAACAAGACAGGTGAAAAGAAAAATGGCCCCCGCTCTGTGCCAGGCCGTCAGCGCCGCCGGAATTCTATTTTTTTTCATATCTTGTTCCCTCCGCTATTTGCTCCCCTTTCCTTTTCTTGACAGGAGCTGCCGGATGCGCAGGCAGAGCTCCTGGATATCGAAAGGCTTGGTCAGATATTCGTCAGCCCCCAGGGAAAAGCCCTGTGTTTTTTCTTCAGCTGAAAGGAACCTGCCGGTCATCATGATCAGGATGAAATCTTTTGAATAGCGCCTAAGCTCCTGACAGATCTGGAAGCCGCTGGAATCCGGCAGCTGTATGTCCATGATGACCACGTCAGGATTGTGTTTTTTGGCCGAATCAATGCCGGCCTTGGCGTTGCCGGCCTCGATGCAGGCGAATCCCTCAAGGTCCAACACCTCCGCCAGGCTTTCCCTCAGATGGGCATCGTCGTCAATCACCAGAATTTTCTGAGCGGGCATAATTGTAAACCTCCGTTTTATGGTCACAGCCTACATGGCACCAGTGTTCAAAGCCCTGCAAAAACCGACGCTTTCCACAATCCCGGCCTGTGACCTTTGGCCGGTGACATGTGACCTTACTTTACGTTCGGCACCAATTTATAGCCCACGCAGGGCACTGTGTGCACATATCTCGCGGCCTTTCCCATCTTGGACCGGAGGCGGCGGACATGTACGTCAACCGTACGCGGGGAACCGAAATAGTTATATCCCCAGACGCGCTCTATAAGATACGGTCTCGATAGCACGCGGTTAGGAGAGCTGAGGAATACATAAAGCAGGTCGAATTCCTTCGCCGTCACCGTTATCTCTTTGCCGAAGATCTTAACCGTATAGCTGGACAGGTTGATCTCCACTTCGTTCAGCTTTATAACCTCATCCGGCTGGGCGCTGGCCGTGCGGCGGACTACGGCCCGTATGCGGGCGGTGCTCTCATGCAGGTCCTGGCTGTAGCTCAGGCACTCGTCCGCGCCCAGCTGGAAGAAAGCCAGCTTATAGCTTATACGCGGCGCCTGATGCGCGTTATGCCCCCCGTGCGCGCCGTGGCCGTGAGGGGCCAGGCTTTCAAGGGTAAGTCCGGCTGGCATATGGTCCAGATAGGTGTCCGGCGACTCCAGCATGGCAATAACCGGGATATTCTTATTTTTGGCGCGGAGATTCTTAAGGAAGGTCAGGCCATCTTCGTCGGCCAGATTCTGCCCGATGATCACGAGATCGAATGATTTCTCAGACAGCATCCCCATCACTTCGCGCGACCTGTGGGAGGTCATGACCGAATAGCCCTGTCTGTTAAGCATTTCCAGAATCAGCGAGGCCCGCGAGAAATCCTTTGCGGCGAAAATTACGTTTATTTTCACATT
Source organism: uncultured Elusimicrobiaceae bacterium (assembly GCA_964587805.1). Taxonomy (GTDB): domain Bacteria; phylum Elusimicrobiota; class Elusimicrobia; order Elusimicrobiales; family UBA9959; genus YA12-FULL-51-18. The sequence continues at coordinate 1,633 of CAZPMW010000081.1, read as the reverse complement.
GGCTCCTAAGGTTACGAATGGCGCAAACCGCTATTCGTGGTCAGCGACTTCCTCAAACTCGAACACCACTCCCTTCATTCCCAGCACGCCGGTCAGAAGATTATAAAGAAATCCCAGGAGAACCAGTAAGGAGGAAACCAGGACGGTGTACATGAGCGAAAAAATGCCGATCGACAGCAGTTTAGCCCCGGCCCTCATCGGCTCTATCTGCGGATTGGGCACAAAAACATAGGTAACCAGGCCGCCAAGCACGCCCACGAGCAACACGACCAGCGGCACCGACGAAATTACGAGCGACGCCATGCTTACATTTTTGATCTCAAGTTTCATGCTAGCCTCCGTTCTGTCGCACCCTTCGCTTAATGCTCGGGGCGGATTACCGCCGGGCTTAAAAGGTGGCGCCCGGTGCTCCCGAAGGGAGGCTCCGCCCCCCTTCCGCGCTTGCTTCCTTCGATAAACTCAGTCGCTACGCTGAACCCCTTGGAGCGGAAGCATCTCCAGTGCTAATGAAAAGGATCACTCTTCATTCGCGCAAGGACCCGGCGGTCCTGTATAGGTTTATTTTAGCAATTATAAAGCGAAAATCGCATGGCAATCTTCTTAGTGCCGGAGGATGAAGGAGGGGAACGAAGGGGGCGCAAAAACAGCGGTTCCAGGGCTAGATGTTTATGCCTGGCTTCGGGTACAGCATGATCAGCGTGCGGCTCATCTCAGAGGTCTCGCCTACGTGCAGGACCTTGACGCTGAGGTTTTGATTGCGGAAAACCGTCTCTCCCTCCACCGGGTGGTTGGGCGATTCGAAAGCCTGCCCGACCAGCCGGAGAAGGTTCTGCTGCTGGCTATCCACCACGTCCAGCAGGTGAATATTTTTAGCATCAGCGCCGCCTGCCAGCTCAAAATTGGCGTAGAGGATATTATTGTTTTCATCCACCACAATCACATATTCGCTGCCCGGGACAATGGTGCTCAGCAGCGCGCGCCACCATTTCTGCTCGGCATCCTTGTATTTTCCGTCCCGGTTGACAATGCCGTCTATCTCCAGTTTCATCCTGCCAAGAAGCCGCGAGACAGCGCCGACAAGGCCGCCGATCTCGTCGCTCCTTGACGGGAAGCGGATGTCGAAATTCTTAAGCGAGATATTATCCACGCTCTCCTGAAGGGTCTCCAGGGGGAACACGATATAGTGATGCAGAAAGAAATAAAGCGGCAGCCCCAGCAGGAACAACACGCCTATGGCGCCGAAAACATACTTGCGCATGGCCGAACCGATCAGCACGTCGGCCCCGGCCTTGGACACCAGCACATCAACGATGCCGATGACCTCCTTGCGCACCGTAAAAGGGATGGCGATCTCGTAGAACGATTCGCCGGGGACCTGTCTCACCTTGGCGACCCCCGACAGGTAAGCCTGACCGACGGCGTCGGTCGGAGGCGGCACGTCCTTCTGGAACTCGTCCCAGAGCTTGCCTATAAAGCGTGATTCCTTATGCCAGCGCACCATGCCGGAGCGGCTCAGGTAAAGGATAGAGGCGATGCGCTCATCCCTGGTCATGGACTGCATGATGTCGTACTCCCCGAAACTGATGACCCTGGGGCTCTTAAGAAGGCCCTCGCACAGCGTGGGAGCGTATAC
>CAZPMW010000080.1:0-9586 GCA_964587805.1 uncultured Elusimicrobiaceae bacterium | reverse complement strand
CCAGTTCATAAGCCATTACCTGCGGCTCGAAACCGTCGCTGCCCTGCCAGATAATATAAATTTTAGCGTCCTCCGCCGTCTTTGAAACGGCATAGGCCGCTTTTTCGCGGATGTTTTTATGCAGCAGCGCTTTTTCCGCGCTGATTTTTTTAAATGAGTTCGCTCCCAGAGACAGAAGCGCCGTCAGGATAATAAGCCAGCCGGCGCCGCGCGCGAGGCGGGACGGAGAATCCGGGGCCGGCAGGCGCAAAAAAAACGCCGCGGTCACAAAGCTCCACCCAAGAAAAAAGACTCCCATATAGCGGCCGAAGGAAGCCAGCCTGGGCCCTTCGTAGCTGGAAAAGGAAAACAGGTAGAGAAGAAGCAGGCCCGAAGAATAAAATACATATCCGGAAAGCATCCAGAGATAAGCCGCGCGGATCTGGAGATTTTCCCGGCGGCGGACTTCCTTTCTGAGCGCGATGAAGGCGGCCAGCGACAAGATAAGCACCAGGAAGAGCGGGGGGATGGTCCTGCCCACCTGTTTGCGAACCAGCGCTTTTCTGAAGTTAGACCGTGTCGCCCTGGCGAGCTCAGAGGCGGAGGGGGAAAAGCTTTTCACGGTTTCGGCGAGAGTGACTTTAGTCTCGAATGTCCTGGCGGCTCCCATGTTCACTACATGCCGGTTCCAGCTTTTGGCCGCGATAAGCGGCGCCGCGAGCAGCGCCGCGCACAGGCAGAGTGAGCCCAGCCATTTTTTCTTACCGCCGCCAGCGCCCCGCGCCAGCGCGTGATTCGTCGCGATAGCGGCCGCTGCTATCAGCGCAAGCACCAGCCCGGCGGCCTTTATCAGGGGTAATATTAAAAGCGTCGGCGCCAGCCTTAGCAGCGTTTTTGAGGTACCGTCCTCCGAGATAAGCGCCGAGGCTATTGAGATCCCGAAAAGCAGGCCGAGTATGTGGTCCACATACAGGCTTTGCGGTTTGTAATTAAACAGTATCACCAGAAGGCAGGATGAGGACAGGACGACCGCGAGCCCGGCCCGGCGTTTCCAGGGAATATTCTGCGTTAGCGTCGCGGCCCCTGAGAGAAGAAGCAGAACCTGGGCGAAAGCGGTGGCGCCTTCCGACCAGCCGGTGAAAAATGTCACATAATACTGGAAGAGCGCCGTGGCCGGGGGGTAGTCTTTGAAGCGCAGCGCGCTCGCGAGCGGCGGCAGTGCGTCGCGGAGGAATATTTCTTTGGCTATAAATCCCCAATGCGAGAATTCATCCCAGGAGGCGTAGTGAGCCCCTGAAAGCAGCGGCCAGAGCAAAACCGCCGTGACAAAAAATATAGCCGGGCCGGGTTCCAGAAGCCGCTCGAAGTATTCTTTTGGACGCTCCCGGGCGAGAAAGAGCCCGGCAAGGCCGAGCGCGATGCCCGTGCCGGCCAGGAACCAGGCCCCGGGAAGCAGGAGCCCGGCAAGGCTGAATCCGTATAGGCCGGCTATTGTTAAGGAGGTGATGAAAAGCGGCAGGGTAGCGGTCGGCCAAAGCTTTGTTCCGGCCAGGAACAGAAACCAGCCGCCGTAGGAAATAAGAAACAGGGCTAATCCGGTCATAGTCGGTTTTGCCGGGAAAACCGCGCGGCCAGAGCCGAAGCGGCGAACCGCAGGAAAACGGAATAAATGCGCAGGGAATCAAGAAGCGGGCGGAAATGGGAAGAGGCGTTGCCCTGCATGTAGACGGTTTCGATGGGGACTTCCGTTATCTGCATGCCGGAGCGGGCGGCCATCAGCAGCATTTCCAGCTCGAACGCGTAGCCGCTGGCGCGCGCTTTGAGGAGGCCGGGAAGAAAAGCCCTGGGGACGCCGCGCAGGCCGGTTTGCGTGTCGCTTACGGCCCGGCCGGAAAAAGCGCGGAAGACCAGGCGGGTCAGGGCGTTGCCAAAAAGGCTTTTTGCCGGCACGACGCCTTTGAATCTGCGCGTTCCCAGGCAGAGCGCGGCGCCGTTCTCCGAAAGGCACCGGCTTACCGCCGCTATGTCCTCCGGAAGGTGCTGCCCGTCCGCGTCCGCGGTTACGATACCGGGGGAGGCTTCGGGGAAACTGGTCAGGAAATAATTAAAGGCTGTTTTAAGGGCTTCTCCTTTGCCCTTGTTGGTATCATGGCGCAGCATATGGACGCCGGGCAGGCTGGCCAAAGCCGGAAATATGGACGCCTGTTCCAGGGAGGAGCCATCGTCCACTATTATCACTTCCGTGCCGCCTTCTGCAAGAAGGGCTTTGACGAGCGTTTCAAGCTCCGGTCCCGGCTGATAGGCGGGGATGACAATAGGGGGTTTCATTGTTTTGGCGTGAACAGCTGCGATTTCGCGTTAAAGCTTAAAATTCTTTCCGGTGATAGGCGCGAAAGGGCGGCGGGGGTGGCCCATATAGGCGTTGAACTGGGTGGTGAATTCCAGCCAGGCGGCGGCGTTGTAGGCGCCGTCTTTCACAAAAAATGACTTTCTATTCATCGCCAAACGCTCCATATCCAGATTTATGGAGTCGGTAAAAAGCAGATTCTTTCTATTCCCCGCCATATTTCTCCTTCAACTCCACAAAGCGGTCATGCAGATCGAAAAGCTCGAAATAGCTTTCCAAAACCTTCCAGTCAAGTTTTAAAATTTTCATCAGCTCCTCTATGTCTGAATTATCTTTGAGAAGCCGGTCCGGGTTATTGTTGATCGACTGCAGTTTGAGCCCGATAATGTCTTCCGCTTTAAGCACCTTTACGCCGGTCGTATCGCCGAATACGGAAACAGTCCCCGCGTCTTCAAGCATTTTAACGGAAATGGGCCTGAACGCGTGCAGAAAATCAACTTCGCCCATTTCTGCCGCGGGAGAGACATACTGGGTGGCATTTTCAGATGAAAAAACTTTTTTATAACCCAGCCCCAGCATTATGGCGTCAATCCTGGGCAGGCTGGAGGAGGGCACAAGAAAATCCAGATCTATCGTGCTTCTGGGGACGCCGAGCGCGCCGACCGCAAAACCGCCTATCATGGCATAGCGCACGTTATGCGACTCAAATTCCCCCACTATCAGAGTGAGCGTCCGCTTAATATCCATTGGCGATATTATACAAAATACCATAAAGGCGAGGCCGGGCCGGTGCCCACGGAGAGGAGGCGAAGTAAACTCCCGGCTTCACGATTTGTTATAATAATACCAGCGTACTAGCTTTGATATCTCAACTTGGAGGAACATTAACAATGGCAACTAAAATAGGCATCAATGGTTTCGGCAGGATCGGCCGCCTTGTGGCGCGCGCTATACTCGCCCGGACGGACGGCAAACTTGAGCTGGTGGCTATCAACGACCTCACCGACTCCAAGACCAACGCACACCTTTTGAAGTACGATTCCATACACGGCCGCCTGCCGGGCACCGTGAAAGCCACCGCCGACGACGAGATCTCCGTTGACGGCAAGAAAATAAAAGTTTTCAAGGAGATGGACCCCTCCAATATCCCGTGGAAGAGCATGGGCATTGAGATAGTTGTGGAGTCCACCGGCCTGTTCACAATAAAGCAGGACGGCGTGAACAAGAAGGGCAAGACCGTGAAGGGCGCCGAGAACCACATAACCAAGGGCGGCGCTAAAAAAGTAATTATTTCGGCCCCCGCGCAGGGCGAGGACCTGACCGTAGTGATGGGCGTCAACGACGACAAGTACGACGCGAAGCTTCACCACGTGGTGTCCAACGCCTCCTGCACCACCAACTGCCTGGCGCCTTTCGCAAAGGTGCTGCAGGATAACTGGGGCATAGAGAAAGGCCTGATGACCACCATCCACGCCTACACCAACGACCAGAAAGTGCATGATATGGCCCATTCCGATCTGCGCCGCGCCCGCGCCGCCTGCCTGTCAATGATCCCTACGTCCACCGGCGCCGCCAAGGCCATCTCGCTGGTGATGCCCGAGCTGAAGGGGAAACTGGACGGTTTCGCCATACGCGTGCCTACCCCCAATGTGAGCGTGGTTGACCTGACCGTCACACTGAGCAAGCCGGCCACCGCGGAAGAGATCAACGCCGCCATAAAGAAAGCAGCCGAAGGCCCGATGAAAGGCATTATGGAATACGTGGAAGAGCCGCTCGTCAGCATAGACTTCAACCACAGCCCGCTGAGCTCCAGCGTGGACGCCCTTAGCACCAAGGTGATAGGCGGGAACATGGCCAAGGTGCTGGCCTGGTACGACAACGAGTGGGGTTATTCCAACCGCGTGGTGGACCTGGCCCTGCTGATGATCAAGAAAGGTCTGTAATCTGCCCGGGTGTCGGGTCCGCGCCGCGCGCGCGGACCCTGAGACGCCCGGCTTGTGCTGGTTTATAAACAGGAGAACAACATGGCTAAGAAAAGAGTACTTATAATGGGAGCCGCCGGACGCGATTTTCATAACTTCAATGTGTTTTACCGCGACAATAAAGACTACGAGGTGGTTGCCTTCACCGCCTACCAGATCCCCAACATAGCGGGCCGCAAATATCCCAGGGAACTCGCCGGCAAGCTGTATCCGAACGGCATAAAGATATACGAGGAGAAACACCTGGTCGACCTGATCAAGAAACTGAAGGTGGACGAAGTGGAGTTCGCCTACTCCGACGTGTCTTTCAATACCATCATGTCCAAGGCCTCCATAGTGCTGGCCGCCGGGGCCAACTTCAAGTTGCTCTGCGGCGAGCAGACCTATATAAAGTCGAAAAAACCGGTGGTCGCCATCTGCGCCGTGCGCACCGGCTGCGGCAAGAGCCAGACCACCCGCGCCATCGCCGGCATGCTGAAAGAGATGGGCAAGAAGGTAGTGGCCATACGCCACCCGATGCCTTACGGCGACCTGGTCGCGCAGACCTGGCAGCGCTACGAAACCCTCGCGGATCTCAAGAAGCACAAGTGCACTATCGAGGAGATGGAAGAGTATGAACCCCACATAGCCGCCGGGCACATCGTGTACGCGGGCGTGGATTACGGCGAGATACTCAAGCGCGCCGAGAAAGAGGCCGATGTCATTCTCTGGGACGGCGGCAATAACGACATGCCGTTCTACAAGCCGGACCTCATGATAACCGTGACCGACCCGCTGCGCTCCGGACACGAGGCCACCTACCATCCCGGCGCCGCCAACATGCGGATGGCCGACATCATCGTTATCAATAAAGTGAACACCGCCAGCGCCAAGGAAATTGCCGTGGTGCGCGAGAGCATCAGGAAGATGAACCCGAAGGCGCAGATCATGGAGTGCGAGAGCCCCGTGACCGTGGACAATCCGGCCGCCGTGAGGGGGAAGAGGGTTCTGGTAGTAGAGGACGGCCCTACGCTGACCCACGGCGAGATGAGCTTCGGCGCCGGCCACGTGGCCGCGCGCAAGTACAAGGCGAAGTCCATAGTGGACCCCCGCCCTTACGCCATCGGCACCATCAAGAAGGTGTACGAGAATTTCGGGCAGATCACGGACATCCTGCCCGCGATGGGCTACGGCGACAAGCAGATGGACGAGCTGAACAGGACCATCAACGCCGTTAAGGCGGATGTGGTTATCGTGGGCACGCCGATAGACCTGGCGAAGCACCTGAAGTTCAACAAGCCGTCCGTCCGCGTGACTTACGACCTGAAGGAGCGCAAAGCCGGCGGGCTGAAGGCGGCCCTTAAAAAAATAGTGTGATAAACCGCGCCGCGGGCCGGTTCTTCCGGCCCGGGCGTCTAAACTTGCGTTAGTGCCGCAACAAACACGGTGTGCTCAAGCGGCCAAATTTCGGAGGTATTTAACATGACCGCGGAAAATAAGACGATGCTCAGGCTTGCCAAGGTGCAGGACGCCCATCTGAAGTCTAAGAGCGTGGTGGTCCGTGTGGACTACAACGTCCCCATGAAAGACGGAGTTATAAAGGACGACACCCGCATCCGCGAGACGCTTAAGACCGTGAAATATCTCCTGGACGCCGACTGTAAAGTGGTTTTAATGGCGCACCTCGGCCGCCCGAAGGGGAAGGTAGATCCCAAATATACCCTGGCGCCCGTGGCGCCGCACCTGGAAAAACTCGCCGGAGTGAAGGTGCATTTCGCGCCCGACTGCGTAGGACCAGAGGCTGCAAAGGCGGTAAAGTCCGCTAAGAACGGAGAGATAGTGCTGCTGGAGAATCTCCGCTACCATCCTGAAGAAGAAAAGAACGACGAATCGTTCGCCAAGGGTCTGGCCGCGCACGGGGAGTTCTTCGTGCAGGAGGCGTTCGGAGCGCTGCACCGCGCCCATTCGTCCACGGCCGCCATCACCAAATTCCTGCCGGGCGCGATCGGGTTTCTGGTACAGAAAGAGCTGGAATACCTGGACAAGGCCATGATTAACCCGAAGCGGCCCTTTGTCGCCATTATAGGCGGCGCCAAGGTTTCCGACAAGATCAACGTTATGTACAGCCTGATGGAGAAAGTGGATACCATAATCGTGGGCGGAGGTATGGCTTACACGTTTTTGGCCGCCCAGAATACTAATATCGGGAAATCCATGCTGGAGGCCGACAAAGTAGAGGAAGCCGGGAAGATCATAATGAAGGCCTTTAAAAAGAACGTGGAAATGCTGCTGCCGGCGGACCACATCGTAGTGAAAGAGGTCAAGCCTGACGCAGCCAAAGAGATCACGCAGTCGATGGCCATAGGCGACGACTGGATAGGCGTGGATGTGGGGCCCAGGTCGGAGATGCTGTTCGCTGATAAGATAAAAGCCGCCAAAACTATTTTTTGGAACGGCCCCGTAGGCATTTTTGAGATGCCGGCGTTCGCAAGCGGTTCCATCGCCGTGGCCAACGCCATGGCGGAGGCCACCAGGAGCGGCGCTACGACAATACTGGGCGGCGGTGACACGCTGTCTGTGCTGAAGACCGCTGGCGTGAAACCGGAACAGATGTCCCATTGCTCGACCGGCGGCGGCGCCAGCCTTGAGTTCATTGAGGGAAAGATGCTTCCGGGGCTTGTCGCCCTGTCGCAGAAATAAGGGATGTAAGTCGTAAATAGTAAATCGTAAGTGGTAAATAGTAAGTGGTTTTACTGACGATTCACGACTCACGGCTTACGACTTACGGTTAATCTGGAGGAATAAATGTACGGCTTTATAATTACGCTTCATGTTCTGGTGGCTTTTGCCCTTATCATCGCTATCGTCGTTTTTCAGACCAGCAAGGGTTCGGCTTTGTCCATGTTCGGCGGAGGGGGGGACGCTTTATTCAATTCGGCCAGCGGCACCTCGTTTATAAAAAAATTCACGACCTGGGCGGCGATAGTTTTCGCTGTTACTTCGCTGCTGCTGTCAGTGCTGTCTTCCAGCAACAGGATGCGGTCAGTGGTGCAGCAATACCCGCTGGGCGCGCCGCCCCAGGCGCAGCAGGCGCCGGCAGCTCCGGCGGCCCCGGCGGTCCAGCCCGCTGCTCCGGCGCAGCAGGCTCCCGCTAAGGCAGTCCCGGCTTCAGACAAAAAATAGTCGCCCCTGGGCTATCACAGCGGCAAAAAACGGCGATGAGGAAAATTCCTTGTCGCCGTTTTTGTTGGTACGGGGATCGCGCTGTCACCCGTGCTTTACTTCATTACTTTATTCTCGAATGTCCTTGTGATGTCGATAAGGTCTTTGGGGGTTTTAGCGGAGAGAAGCCGCTTGCGGAGGGTCGGGTTTGAAATAAGGCCGGAGAGCTTGGAAAGGATAAGCAGCTGTGATGTGGGGTCATTGAAAGGGGTCAGGATCAGGAAAACAACCTTAACCGGCTGATTGTCTGGAGAAGGGAAATGTATGCCGCCTCTGCTTATTCCGATGGCGAGGAGGGGGGTGGTAAGCCCCGGCAGCCTGGCGTGGGGGAAAGCGGTCTGATGACCGAGGGCTGTGGAAAAATTTGCCTCCCTTTTCATGATGGCGGCAAGCGCCTCATTTTTGTTGAAGACGGGCTTGGCGGAGCAAAGACCGGTAAGGATCTCGTTGATGGCCTCATGCCGCCCTGCCGCTTTAAGTTCGGGAATAAAAGCTTCGTCAACAAGGATCCCGCTGAGCGTCAGCGTGGGCGGCGGCTCGAATTCATCGCGTATTTCCCCGGTCAGTTCCTCGACTATGTCCTCCATGGTGAGCAGGCCGGAAACCGCTCCCTGCTGGTTCCGGACCAGGGCCAGCTGAACGCGCTTTTCCTGGAATTCACGTAAAGCTCTCTCAATGGTAATGCCTTCGGAGATAAAGTGAAGGGGCCTTTTCAATTTCAGGAGCTCGGGGTCCCCGCAGCTCCCGACCCGGTCAAGAAAATCAAGGGCCAGATCTTTGAAATGAACGAAAGAGGCGGCGTTCTCCAGGCCGGACTCTGTCAGCGGGTAGCGCGAATATTTCTTATCCTTTATTATAGCGAGGTTCTCTTTCCAGGGGCGGGCGAGCGAGATGTAGGCGACGGCGCCAGCCGGGGTCATGACTTCCTTTACGCCGGTAGTGCCGAAATCGAAGAGATGCTCGAACATCATCAGCCTGCCCAGCGAAATTTTGCCGTGCTCCTGCGACTGGCCCAGTATCATGCGCAGTTCCTCCGCTGAGTGGACGGTCTCGTCCTGATTGGTCTTTATGCGCAGAAAGCGCAGGACCAGGTTTGCGCTTTCGTTCAGCAGCCACATGGGCACGAAGAAGACCGTGTGGAAGAATTTGAACGGGGCGGCTATCCACAGCGCGGAGGTTTCCGGTATGCGTATGGCCATGTTCTTGGTGACCAGCTCGCCGATGACCACATGGAAGGAAGTTATTATGGCGAAGGCCACTGCGATAGCGACCGTGTGGGAGGCCGCCGAGGAAAGCCCGACGCCTAAAAAGCCGAAGAGTGGGGAGATCAGATGCGCGAGCGCGGGCTCGCCCACCCAGCCCAGGCCTATGCTGGCGATGGTGATGCCCAATTGAGCGGTAGAGAGGTACGCCTCGAGGTCCTTTACAGCCTCGCCGGCTATTTTGGCGCGCGTAACGCCTTTGGCTGCCAGCACTTCAAGGCGGGTGAAACGCACCTTTACGATCGCGAATTCCGAGAGAACGAAAAAAGCGTTGAGCAGGAGGAAAAATAGCGCGGCCAGGAGATATAGCAGGTCTGTCATCGGTCATATTTTACAATTTATGCTCAGGATTTGGTAAAATGAGTTGAGCAGTCTGAGTGAAAGAACAGGTTTACGCGCGGGTGGCGAAACTGGTAGACGCGCACGTTTGAGGGGCGTGTGTCTAACGACTTGGGGGTTCAAATCCCCCCCCGCGCAGTTAATTTTCATAGCGAGCGGAGAGCCGCCTGGCCCAGTAAAGCCCGGCGGCTTTTAAACAGAAATATGAAAAATATTTTTCCGGCCGGCCTTATCGGACGGATAGTCAGGAAAACCGGGACGCCGGTATATATATATTCCCGCGATAAAATCTCGGAAAATCTGGCCGCGTATCAAAAAGCTTTTTCACCGGCAAAGCCGCTGATCTGCTACGCGATGAAAGCCAATTCAAACGGCGCCATCGCCGGCCTGCTGGCCGGCGGCGGGGCCGGCGCGGATGTGGTCAGCGGAGGGGAACTTTACCGCGCTCTTACGGCCGGTTTCGCTCCGGGCAGGAA
>CAZPMW010000079.1:6832-9619 GCA_964587805.1 uncultured Elusimicrobiaceae bacterium | reverse complement strand
GCACATCTCGCGCTCCATGATCTTCTCCGCCGCGCTGCCGCCGGCCTCTGTCGCCGCCATCTCAAAGGCGCTGGATATCATAGAAAGCGAGCCGCAGCGCATCAAGAAACTTTGGGACAATTCCAAATACCTGATGGCTCGGTTTAAAGCCATGGGATGCAATACCGGGGAGACCAAAACCCCCATTATCCCGATAATAGTAGGCGACGACGTTAAAGCCTTCGCCCTCTGGAAAGTGCTGTATGACAACGGAATATTCACCAACCCCGTGGTGAGCCCCGCCGTCCCCCCGAAACGCGCCCTGCTGCGCGTGGTCGTCACCGCCACTCACACCCGCGCGCATCTGGACAAGGCGCTGGCTATTTTCGAACCCTGCTACAAGCAGGTCATGAAGAAAAAGCTTTCATTAACCTGCTTCTAATATGCCTTTAGAGATCCGCGCACTGGACGAAAGCGGCCTGGGCGCTTTTGTTGATTTCCCCTACAGACTTTTCCGGGGGCATTCATACTGGGTGGGAGACCTGAAAAAAGAGGTCCGCCATCTTCTGGACCTCGGGCATCCTTTCTGGCGGCACGGAGAGCGCAAGCTGTTCATGGCCTTCAGGGACGGGCAGCCCAGGGGCCGCATCGCCGCCATTATCAACAGCAAGCACAACGCCTTCCATGCCGAAAAATGCGGTTTTTTCGGCTTTTTCGACTGCGCCGACGATTCTGATGCCGCGGCCGGCCTTTTTGACGCGGCCCTTAAATGGGTCAAGCTGAAAGGGATGGATCTGGTCCGCGGGCCGGTGAATCCCTCGACCAATGAGACCTGCGGCCTTCTTATAGAGGGTTTTGATTCCCCGCCAATGGTCATGACGCCCTACAATCCGCCCTATTACGCGAACCTGATAGAGGCGGCGGGCTTCGCCAAGGCCAAGGATCTTTACGCCTTCCAGGGATTCACCAAAAACGGTTTTCCGGAAAGACTGGATAAAATAGTGCGGCGCATGACGCGTGACGGCAAGATCTCCCTCGATCTGGTCAACATCAACCGCATGGATGAGGCCTTGGCCGACCTGAAGGACATCTATAACACGGCCTGGGATAAGAACTGGGGCTTTGTCCCCATGACCGATGAGGAAATAGACGAGCTGGCGCGCGGACTGAAGCCGCTTCTTAAGCCTGAATATTTGTATTTCGCCAGGGTGGAGGGCAAGCCGGCCGGCTTTGTCCTGCTCCTGCCTGATTTCAATGCGGCGCTGAAACATGTTAACGGCGCCCTGAACCCGCTTAACATCATTCCCTTCCTCTATAAGATGTTCACGCCCATCAACCGCGGCCGCCTGCTGGCTCTGGGAGTAAAAAAAGAATTCCGCAACCGGGGGCTGGAGCTTCTTCTGATCAAGCAAGCCTTCGCGTCAGCCGCAAAGATGGGCTGGGAATACGGCGACCTTTCCTGGACGCTTGAAGACAACGACGCGATAAACAACGCAATAACGGCCGTGGGCGCCAGGGTCTATAAACGGTTCCGGCTCTATGAGAAAGTGTTGTAAGCCATCGGCCGTAACCTTTCCGTAATCTTTAGTTAATCCGGCCGCGCTATACTACCTACATGCGATTCTCCGACCTTAACGATCGGGATAAGAAACAGGACGCTCCCAGGCTGCCAGGGCGGGAAAAAAGCCGCTCAGGAGAGAAGGCCGCCGCACAGCCGTTCCCGCTGGACGCGCCCATACCGGATTTCCCGGAGATACGCTTCCCCTCCCCAGCAATAAAAGCAGCACCGGAGGCGTCCATCCCTCCGTCCTTGCCGGAGTCTTACCCGCAGGCGCCTTCCGCGCAGCCGCTCTCGAGAAAAGACACCCAGCGCAAGGACGAAGCCGAGGCCCGCGCGGCCGAACGGCCATTCCGGGAGCTGGACCTCCAGGCCAAAGAAATTTATATCCGGGCCCTGTCGCTCGCCAAGGAACTGCTGACCCAGATTGACCGGCCGTATGTTGACCGGTGCGAACATTTCCTCGGGCTGGCGGATCTTGTCGCCAGGGAACTTCCCGCAAACCCCGTAATTCTGCGCTACACGGCCTACGCCACCGCGGATAACTATCTTTACGCCCATTCCGCCAATGTCGCCCTCCTCAGCCAGGCCGTGGGCCTGGCCATGGGCCTGGAGAAAAGCGAGCTCAGCATTCTCGGCTTCTGCGCCCTGGCACATGATATCGGCATGACCGAGCACTCGGAGCTGGCAAATATGGACCGCCGCCTGACAGACGAGGAGTACGCCGTGGTAATGCTCCATTCAGGCGAGGGCGCGGCCAAGATAGACCGCCTTATGGGTCTGGACCCGCGGTTAAAGGAGCGCGCAAGGAAAGTGATCTCCCAGGTCCACGAGCGGATAGACGGCGGCGGCTATCCGGGCCGCCTTATGAAAGGTGAAATAGATGTTCTGGCCCAGATCATAGGCGTAGTCGACGTCTATGAGGCCCTTACCCATCCGCGCGCCTGGCGGCCCGCCGCGCACCCGCATGACGCGATAAAGAGACTTATCGACAAGGAAGACACCGGCTTCGATTCATCGGTAGTTAAGGCCGTGATACGCGCCCTATCGATCTATCCGCCCGGATCGCTTGTGGCTCTTTCAAGCGGCGAGATAGCGGAAGTGGTCAAAGTAACCAGGAAGTCCATGACTAAGCCGATGGTATCGGTGCTGCTCGGACCTGATTTTGCGCCGGTTCCGCCGCGCCTCATAGACCTGATGGAACACCCTCTTTCCGGCATAGAGACTATCGTGGGGGATGCGGCGCTGGC
>CAZPMW010000079.1:1455-6732 GCA_964587805.1 uncultured Elusimicrobiaceae bacterium | reverse complement strand
TTCATCGAGGATGAGGGGTATGTTATAGACCGGGTGCAGGAGATCCTGCTCGGTTTTCCGCAGTTTGAGGTCACCCTGGCCGGCACGGGCGAAGAGGCCAGGCGGCTGCTGAAGGAGCGCGTTTTTGACGCCGTTATCACGGATATCTATACAGGAGGCGTCTCCGGCCTTGAACTGCTGCATTACGCCAAAGAAAAAAACAAAGACGTCTGCGCGATAATTATCGCCGGCGTGGACAACTCTGATCTCGCCGCCAAAGCCCTTAAAGAAGGCGCTTTTGATTTTGTCATAAAACCGCCTGGCTTGGACCGTCTCACTAATATCCTTAAGCTTGTCACCCTGGTCAGGATATAAAGCGGCGGCGCTTTATCCCTGGCTCAGAGCCGCTGAAAAGCAGAACGCCGCCGGCCGGCGCCGGTCCTTTCCTGGCTTAATGATAATTCACCGTATTTTACAGGAGGAAACTAATTTCCTGAAGGCCGGCAGATGTTTATTGAAGACGGACGAAGGAGCGTAGTAATGCAGTACAAAAAAACCGCCCTTCACCGGCGCCACGTAGAACTTTTCCTTTATAATCACGCTTTCTTCCGATTTGTTTTCCGGGTGCAGATATTCCTTTATTTCGCTGTCGAAGACGAACGCTTTTTTCCCGTCCAGGGTGGTCTTTGTGACCTGGCTGAATTTTTCGGTATCGCTCTCCGTCTCTCCCAGTATGTTCTTTGAGTTGCGCTCAATGAAATCCTCATAGCCTGCGAAGACGGTATTTGCGGCGCCGTAAAAGGAGGCGTATATAAAGACAGGGGCCTTCTCCGCCCTGGGCCCGATAAGCTCCAGCTTCTGGATCCTGGTCCTGGCCTCCTTCTCCCTGTCGCGCCTGGATTCCCAGCCGGCCGGCGCAGCGCAGATGAACCGGTCAGAGGAAACTACCGCCGCGGCCGACCCGGGCTTCTTGGCAACGACCGCCCCGGACGCCGGAGGCTTGTCGTCAGCGTAAGCGCAACCGCCTAAAAAGAACACCGCTAGCAATAATTTGAGCATAAAATTCCTATAAAGCGGGCACGCTCCGCGTTTTGCTCCCGGGACCGCGCACCGTCCCCAGCGCGTTTTCAGACCAGGCCTCCGCGTATTCATAGCGGGCGCTGTAAGCGGCTTTGTTCATGAGGTCCGCCTGTATTTTGACCAGCGCCTCTGTCTTTATCTCCGTCACCGAGCCCGTAAGCTCGGAAGCCGTCATGTCCATGGCCTCCCCGAGCGGCACCCCTTCTCCGTCCAGCTCGGTCAGTTCGGCTGCGCTCAGCTCCCCCCTGCGTTCAAGTTCGGCTGAAACGGCGGAGAGTATCTGCGATGAGGCCGCGTCGAAGGAGGGCAGGCCGGAATAAGACTGCCGGCGCACGGTCTCGCTGAACTCGTCCGGGCTTTTATTGTAGCGCTGTGCCACCTTCAGGCGCTGATCCGCGTAGGTGGAAGTCCCGCGCATGCCGGCAAAAATGCGCCTGAACTGGGGATCTTTCTTTAACTTTTCCGTAGTATAAAGCGCTTCAAGGGAATTGGACTCTATCTCATCCTCCTGCACATAGGGTTTGTAAACGCCGCTTTGGTCCGCCCAGGCGTGCTGCATCTGGTGGGCGGCCTCATGCACCACCATCGGAGAAACATATGCGGCCAAAGCGTCTATCTGGGCCTTATTCGTTAAAAGTTCCTCGGTCCTGATGTTGTTAACGCGCAGGTACTGCTGTATCATGTCGGAGTCGATTATGATCCTGCCGGTGGATGGCTCATATTTGGCATAGCAGCCCTTGCAGGATTCTATAGCCAGATCCAGCTTGCCGCCGGCTGACCCGTAGAAGGCCAGCACCTTATCCCCGGCCGCAGTGCCCTTGATCTCGCGCGGCACGGCAGTCTCGAGCATATCCGTCAAAAGCTGGTTGTTCTGGTAGGAAAGGGTTTCGCCGGGCGCGGACTGCCTGGCGCCGTCCAGGTGCCGTTCCAGCGAAACATCGCCCCTGGTCTTGCTTCCGTCGAACGCTTCGCCAAGCAGATACATCTGCTGCTCTATCGGCTGGTCCTTTATCCCGTCCAGCTGTGCGGCCGACAGTTTGGTCTTAGCGCTCTCCGCCGTTGAGAGTTGTGTCATGTAGCGGTTATAGCGCGCGCGCCCGGCGGGATCCAGGTATTTATAGGTTTCATCGGCGCGGATTCTGTCCTGGAAAGCCTTATCCGTAGAGCTCTCGTTGTTTATCAGGCGCTCAAGAGAGCGGGACGCCTGTTCCGACAGTATGGCGTTGCGTTCACGGATAGTGTTTTTTTCCCAGTCCTGTTTTTCCGCCGCCACCATGCCCGATACGACCTCGTACTGCCTTATAGCCTTTTTGACTAGCCCGGTCTTATGTTCTGAATATTTGCCGTATTTGGCCATCCAGGTCAGCAGGGATTCCGGCGCGGCGCCGATACCGACCTTCTCAAGCGGCGTGTTGAAATCTATCCTCAGGGCCAGCGCCTGGCTGAGCGCAAGTTCCTGGTCGTCCCTCCAGGGTTTGGCCAGCAGTTCTTCCAGATCGCGCAATGCCCGCGCCTGAGCGGTGAGGGCGGAAGCCTTCTGCGGGTCCGATAGTTTCAGCCGGCCGGTAAAAGCGGCGTCGTCCAGGAACGCTCTGGCCGCAGCCGGGTTGGCCGACAGCATCGCCTTTTCATACATCTTAAGCCTGGCTACGTCATCCCCGGCCGGCGCCTGGGCGCGTACCCCGCCCGCGGTAAAAGCGCAGATCAGGGCGGCTGTCAGAAACCCCCTTGCGGTCCATGCTTTAAGAGTCCCGGCTTTCATATTATCCCTTGTCATCTGACCTTGTACGAAGGGTCGAGTTTCCATTTAAGAAAATCGTCCCACAGCGAATCGCGGGCAAACAGGTTCTCATCGTAGCTGGAATCGTATATCAACCTGGGGAAATAGGCCGCGAGACCTTTGGCGCGGAGATATTCCCCGCTGGCCGGGGCAATCCCGTTGGCAACTATCAGCTTGGAGGCTATAAAATTCTTCAGGGCGTCACCCTTGGCGCTCAGCTTCGAGCCGGCGCCGGTTTTTTTACCCGCCAGATCCACAAAATCATACAGGTCCTTCGACCGCGGGCTATAGGAGGTGTCGTTGCCATTGCCGTCGAACGCCATGGCTTCTTCCTCCGCCTGCAGTATTTTCTCCCTGTCGGGGGAGACCACGGCCGAACGCACCCAGTCGTTCAGCAGGCGCACAAATCCGGGCAGCGCCGAAGCCCGTATGGCCGAGAGGGTGGTGTCGTACGGCGTTTCGGAGTAATAGGCGGTAAATTTTTTTACGATCACGGAGCTCAGGGCCTCCGGGCTCATGCCGGGGTTCGCCGCAAGGACTGACAGGATGCTGTCATAAGGGAACCCTTCGCCCGGTATGTTCTTTTCCGAACCTACTATAATGCCGGCGTCGTCCTTCATCTCATAGGCCACGCTCGCCATCTGCATCAGGCAAGCGTCGGAGGCGTAGATGTCGACTTTTTTCCCGGTGGCCTGTCCGATCTCCTTCAGCGCAATGGCCAGTTGCTTATTGCGTATGAAGTTGCGCGTCAGATCGTCATAGGCTATGCCAAGCTCCGCGCCGCTATTATCCGCCCCGCCGATATCTATGCGGCCCGAGCCGTGATTCCACAGGATAGCCAGTATTTTTTTTGCCGGGTACTTCCTGTATGACCATTTGGCGAAGTCCGCGAAATGCTTCCAGCTGCCCATATCCGAGCCCTGAACTTTAACCGCCGCGGACACTATCTCGCCCCAGGGGTTCTCGGCGTCCGCGGTCGTATCTTTCCCGATATAGAACCGGGTCGAGTTGCCGCGGTCGTCTTTAAGGCCCAGTTCTACCGTAACGGCCACCTTATCCGTGGAGCCGACCCGTTCCATCTCGTTGACATCCGCTACGGCGGCCTCCGCAAGGTTATTTCTGCCGTTGACGAAGACAAGCACCAGCCATTCCCGTTCAGCCGCCATCGGCGCGCCGGAGGGGAGAGCCACAACTTCAGCCTGCGCCGGAGCCGCGACCGGAACGGGTGCCTGCATAGCCGCCATACCGGCGGCCAGGTCGCTGGTAAAAGCGTCCTGCGCTCCGGCATTAATTGCCAGCATGGTTACCACGGCCACAAGTATAACTGCGATATTGCGTTTCATATATCCATCATCCCGGATGCAAACTGCCTTAAGTATATTGTAGCCCCTGGCTCCCCGGCTTCCAAGGCCCTTCGGCCTCAAAGTCAATAGGCCTTTGGACCTATGCGCACGCCACGTTCCTTATTGCTGCCGGGATAGGGCCCGCAGAGGCGTTCCTCATTGGCGAAAACAAGAAAAATCGCATCATTCAGCAAGGCCAAAAAAGCGCAATTCCGCCGGGTTTGATCCCGAGATAGTATACCAGAAGATATTGACTTGTCAAGATAGTGGGCCAAGCCCCTGGTTATGCAGTCGGAGCGGGTGACAGGGGAACCGGAAACGCGGGACCGTCCGGAGGCCGAGCATACGAAGCGCGGAGGCCGAGGAACGGAGGCGCGGCCACGGTGTGGACGACGCCGGTTCCGCGTTCCGGGCTCCTGGCAGGACCCGCGAACCCTACAACAAAGAAATCACACAGAAGTCTTGACGGTACCGAGGGGGAGATTGCCGCGGCAGGGCGGCTCAGCGCGGCAAGGTCGAGGAAGCCGCGTCCTTCTTATGCTGCAGGTACGCGATCAGACCAGGCAATATTGATATAAAGACAATTCCCATGATGACCATGGTGAAATTATTCTTAACTATCGGGATATTGCCGAAATAGTAGCCGGCCAAAGTCACAGAGAAGACCCAGAGAAGCCCCCCCGCCACGTTGTAAGCCAGGAATTTCCAATAGGTCATGGAGCCCACGCCTGCGATGAACGGGGCAAAAGTGCGGACAATGGGAACGAACCGGGCGATTATGATGGTCTTGCCGCCGTATTTTTCGTAGAACTGGTGCGTCTTTTCGAGATACTCCTTTTTGAATATCCTGGAATTCTCGTAATGGAACACCTTGGGCCCGATCTTGTGGCCTATCCAGTAGTTGACTGTGTCTCCCAGAATAGCGGCGACAGACAGTAAAACGAGCGTTTTCCAGATATCCAGGTAACCCAGCGCGCAGAAGGTGCCTATCGCGAACAGCAGAGAGTCCCCGGGTAGGATCGGGGTTATCACCAGCCCTGTCTCGCAGAAGAGTATTGCGAAAAGGATAAGGTAAGTCCAGTTCCCGTAGCTCTG
>CAZPMW010000079.1:0-1355 GCA_964587805.1 uncultured Elusimicrobiaceae bacterium | reverse complement strand
GTGGGCGGTACAGGTGAGGGGCGCTGTTGAGCAAAGCATACTATGCTTTGCGCGCCCCGCAAGGGCGGAGGCGATTTCTTGCGAAGCCAAATCGCCGAGCCGGGGTCGCGGAAAACCGCTATGCGGTTTATCCGTGACTTGAACCGTTCAAATCCTGCCGCTACAGAACAATAAAACTGGTGGGCGGTACAGGATTTGAACCTGTGACCCCTGTCGTGTGAGGACAGTGCTCTACCGCTGAGCTAACCGCCCGAATATACATATTCTACAATAGTTTTTCAGCCTTTGCAGTCTCTGTTGCAGCTCAGACCTTATTGGACACTTCCCCCTGCTCGGAGGCTCGCAAACTAACTTTTAACCCAAAGCGCCCAATCCTTGCTGAAACTCAACACTGAGATAAGTATGCCGAGCAGGGACAGGAAAAGGCGCTTTTTCATATTACATAGTTATCCAGTTTTCCCAATTTCTCTATCTCTACAATTACGGAATCGCTACGTTTTAAATACCGTGGTGGCTTTCGGAAGTGCCCCACCCCACCTGGCGTTCCGGTCATTATTACAGAGCCGGGGAGCAATGTCATGCATTTGGAAAGATAGCTCACCAGCTTCCGGGGCGGAAAGATCATGTCCGAAGTGTTGCTGCTTTGGACGGTTTCTCCATTAACCTTTACAGTAATATCAAGCGAATCAGGGTTGATGCCCGTAACTATTGCGGGCCCTAGCGGGGCGAATGTGTCGAAACTTTTTCCGCGAGCCCATTGTGAATCTATTTTTAACTGACAATCTCTGGCGGAAACGTCGTTTCCGCAGGTGTAGCCAAGAATATAACTGTCGGCATCTTTTTCCTCAATATCTTTGGCCGGCTTTCCGATTACGATGACAAGTTCGCCTTCGTAATCAACAAAATCAGGGGCCATACCAGGAAGCACGATATTCTCTCCCGGCCCGACGATTGAGTTGTTACCTTTTAAAAATATTAAAGGGGCAGAAGGTATACCGAAATTGCATTCTTTTGCATGTCCATAATAGTTAAGCCCGATACAGATTATTTGCGGAGGCGTGATAGGGACTAAAAGCTTAATGTTTTTTACATCTATCGTGTTTTCAGTTATCCGCCAATCGCCAAGAATGTCCCCGTGGATATATCTTACAACGGTCCCGTCCTTGCTGCCAAAGCTTGATTTCCCGTTGGCTGTAAAGCGCACTATTTCCATGGGATACATGCCCCCCTATGACAATCTGCCTTGCTTGACACTTTTACAAAAATCTCTAGTTTGTATCGCTTCAAACCTCAGCAGATTGTGTTGCGGTTCAGACCTTATTGGACACTTTGCCTAGCTTGAAGTTTGCACTTTT
>CAZPMW010000078.1:0-9699 GCA_964587805.1 uncultured Elusimicrobiaceae bacterium | reverse complement strand
GGTCCACCGCTGACCTCACGATGAACACGCCGGTCAGGGGGCTTATCTCCTACCCGCTGCAGCTTTACACACCCGACAATTGCCCGCTGTGCAGGCAGAAGATGCCGCTGACCATCCCCGGCTCGACTGTGCATCAGGCCGGACAGCAGGGCGGCTAGAAGACGGAAAGCTAACTAGGAGAAAACCGGGAAAGCCCTTAAAACCATGCAAACATCACTTAAGACCATGAAGCTCAAATTTTCAGGCGGGCGGCGCCTAAATCAGGGTCATCCATGGATATTCTCCAATGAACTAGAAAAAATAGACAAGGCCATCCCACCCGGAGAGATCTGCACGGTGCAGTTTCCCTCCGGCGAAACCGCCGGCACCGGCTTCTTCAACCCCCATAGCCTCATCTCCCTGCGCCTCCTCAAGATCGGGCCGGACGAGCTGGAGAAGGATTTTGTGCACGCGCGGCTCAAGCGGGCCATGGAATACCGCAGGGAGCTTGGCGTGACTGACTCCGGCCGGATGTTTTTTGGAGAATCCGACGGGCTGCCGGGCCTGATAGTTGATAAATATTCGGATATCCTGGTCGCTGAGATAATTTCAGCCGGAGCCGAGCTTTTAAAGGACGAGATAACCAGGCGTCTGCGCGAGCTCTATAAGCCGCGCGGCATCTATTACCGCAACATGCACGAGTTCCGCAATCTTGAGGGCCTGAAGCTTTACAACGAGACCGCCTTCGGAGAAGTCCCGGCGTCGGTCCGCATAACCGAGAACGGTCTGCAATATGAAGTCCCCCTCACTTCCGGGCAGAAAACAGGGTGGTATTTTGACCAGACTGAAAACCGGGCCTTCCTGAAGCCGTATTTCAAAGGCCGGAAAGTGCTGGACCTCTACACCTACCACGGGGCTTTCGCCATGACGGCGGCGGCTTCGGGCGCGGCGCTGGTATGGGGAACGGATTCTTCCGCGCCGGCGGTGCAGACGGCAGAGCGAAACGCCGCGCTTAACGGCCTTCAGGACAAAATCGCGTTCAGGAAAGAGGACGCCGAGCGGGCGCTGAGCGGCCTGCAGAACGGCGAGATGCCGGAAACGCCTGACTTCATATTGCTGGACCCGCCGAACTTCGTACGGGGGAAAAAGAACCTCGCGCAGGCCTCTAAGCTGCTTGTGCGCCTTAACGCCTCAGCCATGGCCGGCCTGCCGCCGGGGGGCCTGCTTGCCTTCTCCTCCTGCTCCCACCATATCTCGCGGGAGATCTTTGTAGAGATACTGCGTGACGCCGCAGCCAAAGCCGGCCGGACTGCGACGCTGCTGGAACTGCGGGCGCAGGCCAAAGACCACCCGATACTCCTCAACATGCCTGAAACGGAATATCTGCACTTCGCGCTGGTCAGAGTGCATTGACCGTAAATAGTGAGTCGTGAATACCAAGCCGTAAATCGTGAATGACGGAAAATTAGTTCCGTTGTCATTTACGGCTTAGGGCTCACGATTTACGCTTTAATAAAGGATGCTTTTGACTACTTTGAGGATCTCGTCTTTACTGGAGGGTTTTGTTATATAAGTTTTTGCGCCGTAGCTTATAGCCCGCTTGATCTCATTAATACGCCCGTCTACCGTAAGCATAACCACGGGAATCGCCTTGGTCACTAAATTAGCTTTCAGCGCCTTGCAGGCCTTCAGGCCGTCGAGCTCCGGCATGTGGATATCCAGCATGATGAGCGAGGGCAGCTCTTTCTTCGCCAGCTCTACCGCCTCAAGCCCGTTCTCCGCTCTTATCACCTGGTAACCTGCGCTCTCCAACAGTAACGCAAGCGTATCCAGCATTGCGTTATCGTCGTCAGCTACCAGGATTTTTATCAAGCTCGCCATATCGCCGCGCAACCGGATTCCGGCTGACTACTCCTAAATCAAGAGATGCCGCGAGTTGGGATCGAACCAACGACACCTGGTTTTTCAGACCAGTGCTCTACCACTGAGCTACCGCGGCATCTGTGGTATTACTACATTGCTAATATTAGCATTTTTCGAAATCCAAGGTAAGCGCTCAGAAGGACCGGGTGACTATAGAGGTGACCATTCAGATGTCAAAAAAACCATGTTTCTCCATAAAAAGCGGCCAAAAATGGAATTCATATTTTCTTGTAGCGGGTGCTTCTGCCGAGGCCGAGGCGCGCTATCCTTTTGAGCCTGAGCAGCTTATCAAGCGCTTGGTTGACCGTAGGGCGGGCGACTTTAGTCACCTTCGCTATTTCTCCGGGAGCGGCCTCCGGAACGGTCTGGAGGTATCGCCAGATGGCAAGCTGCCTGGCCGACAGGATCTTCTCTATATTTTCCTGCGACAGGAGGTCTACCGCCATTTCTGATTGTCTCAGAAAAACGGTTAATAAAAATTCAAGCCATGGCGTAATGTCCTCGTGCCTGGTTTTTATTGTTTTCTGGCTTCTGCGCAGTGCCAGGTAATAATCGGCTTTATTATCCTCCACCAGCTTCTCATGCGAGATGTACGGCATGTACAGATATCCCGCCTTCAATAAAAGGAGATTGGTGAGTATGCGCGACAATCTGCCGTTACCGTCCTCAAACGGATGAATTTTAAGGAACTCCACAATAAAGTTGGCGATGACCAATAACGAATGATATTTCCGTTCAGCCAAAGCGGCTTTAGTCCACTCCGTCAGCTCCTGCATTTCCTTCGGCGTCAGATAAGCGGGTACGGTTTCAAAAATAGTAGCTATCGGATTTCCGGCGGCATCCAGCATCTTGACGGTATTTTCCTTTTTTTTATACTCGCCGCGGTGCAATTCGTCCTTGCCGGTATATTTCAGAAGTTCTTTATGAAAATGCTTTATAACGCTTTCCCCGAAGCCGATATGCGTCCAGGATTCAAAAACGTTTTCCAGCAGTTTGTAATACCCTTGCACTTCCTGTTTGTCGCGATCCGCGAATTTCTGCATAAGAAGGCCGCGCATAAGTCTTTCAACATCCTCATCAGACAGCCTTGCCCCCTCAATACGCGTGGAGGCGCCGGCGGAAGTAATCAGCACAGATCGTTTAAGCCGGCCTAAAACCTGTGGATTTAACTGCGCGCCGGATATCCAGCGGCCTTTTAATTCGTCTATCTGCGAACACTTGCTCCAGATAGCAGCCGGGATGCTTTCAAAACGTTTCTCAAAGCGTTTATTCTGTTCCATATATACCCCTATGTTTTGACTATATGAGATTATATAAGATTAAGAAATAACTTTTGAATCCTTGTTTTGTGTAGCACAATTTCCGGCGCCCATAGGGCATCCATATTCAGGAAGGCCCATGTAGACGCGGAATCTGGGACATTTCCACATTGATAGCGGGCACATTTTGAAGAGAGACCCTGGCCTGAGAGCTCATGGCAACGCTGCTCTGTTCGCGGATACTGCTCTTTGCATATCAATCACGTTTCTCCAACATTAAATTTGAGTCAAAACAGGTTACAAAGGATCAGAGATGATGATTTGCAGCCATTCCTGCCTTTTGCATAAAGGGCTTAGAGTTTCCGGGAGTGGGTGGCGGGGGATTGGGTGGAAAAAACCGTCCGGAGGCCGAGACTTGCGTAAGCGGCGAGGCCGAGGAACGGAAGGGCGGGCACGGTGTGTCCCGACCCTGGTTTTTGGAACCCAACCCCCGACAGGACCCGCGAACCCGTCCCCGGCCTATTTTAAAAAGTTTCTTGGGACAGCCGTGGGCCGAAGGACCTATATGCTTCTGGGCATCTTGGAGGTTGACATTTGTCAAGCCGTGATGTATGTTATATGCGGGAGTAGTTAAATTTTGGATTGAGCGAGGAAGCGTTATGAAACTATTGATCTGCCTGTCAGCCGCGATGTTTTTAACTCCTTCGGTCAGCGCCGATGATAACACGGCGCTCGGACAGATTACTTTAGCCGAATACAACATAGGCGACCTTACGCCTGAGCGCGTGGATGTTCAGTTCCCGGAGGATGTTCAGTTCCCGGAGGATGCGTCCCGCGGCGGCGGCTCTCTCTACGGCTCTACCTTCCGGTGGGAGCGCGATCAGCGGGCCGCCTGGGGTGGCGGCATCCCGGGCCTGACAACGGACGAGGGCCAGGGCGGCTGCGGCCCGATTGCCGCCGAGGGGCTCATTCGGTTCTTTGCCAAAAACGCCCAGCTTGACAGAATCCGGGAAATCTTCGACCTTGCCAAGAGCAAAGGCTATTGGAACGGGGCCATGCAGGGCCCGGCCTCGGAGCAGAAGCTACTGGCTGACCTGGGAATTCAGGTCAGCGCCCCGATTTGGACCGGTAATCTCTATCAATTGATACGCGAGAGCCTTGACAGGGGCAAGCCCGTTATCATCAGCACGAATGCCCATTACTTCTTAGCAGAGGGCTATAACAACAACGGTCAGATCTTCGTCGGCAATAGCGGCGAGACCATGCGGTGCGGGGCCGCGCACATGACGCTGGACTGGATATCGCAGTGCGGCGGAGGCGGGATCGCCCTCCTTATACCTCAGTAAGAACTATGCAGCATGGTGTAAAAAGCTATGAAAAATATTCTTATATCAATGGCTTTGATGGGCGTGGCCCTCGGAGCGTCGGCTAGTGAATTAAACAACGCGCCCGCGGGCGATGCTGTGACCCAGCTCCAGGGCGCAGCCCCTGCGGGGGTTGGCGACAGCATTCAGGCTCCCGCGCAGCCTGACGCAGGTGAAGAGCCCGTTAACAGCCTGCCCACAGAGCTTGAGATCTCCGAGGTAGTGGCAGCGCAGGGCTTCAATTTTAAGAACCTCGGGATAGTGGTAAACTACTTTTCCCCTTCTAATCAGAAGATCACCTATCAGTATAATCCGTATGGGTGGTGGTATCCCGCCAGCACGACCAAGGTAGTCGTTCTCACGTATGCCTACTATTACGCCTATCTTCACCGTGGCCAGGGGGAGGCTATCAACGAGAAGATTCTAGCCGCGGACAAGCCCTATATTGCCAGAATGATCCTCTCCAGCGACAATGATGCGACCCTCCATCTCGCCAAGAAATACGGCATGAAGTATATCCTATCCTTCCCTAAGCGGATCCTGGACATTGACGGCCTCGAAACAGGCTGGTATGGGATAGGGTGGTTTTCGGTTAACGACCGGGTAACGGCCGGAGGCATGAGCCGGCTGATCTCATATATCTATGACGACACGAATGTGGAGGCTATTCCCCTTCCGGTGAAGAAGGAGATCCGGAAATGGCTCGAGCTTCCTAAAAAAGGCAATATAAGTCTCCAGAATCAAACGATCCGGCACTTCCTCAACAGCCCCGACCTTCCGAACCCGTATGACCCGGAAAGCGGCCTCTCAGTGGGCATGAAAGCGGGCTGGACCGATAATGCAAGCGGCCATGTCGCCTGCTTTAGCTGGCGGCCGCAGGGAAGCCACTGGACGGTCTCAGTTTACCACAATGGGAATTGGGACTACTTCACACAGCTAGGGAATCTACACCGGGATCTCTTCCTGCTTTTCAAAAATAAACAATAAGATTCAGACCCTTGTATCGCCTGACTGATCCTATCAGACTTATACACATGTAATTCCCGAACGGGAGCTATCGCCATTGTTTTATGGCCGATCACCGGCCCGGCCAGGCGGGGCTGCTATTCTTTCTCCTCCGGCCAGGGGCCTGTGCGGGTCTTGGGACCGCCGGGGTCCTCCCAGGCCAGGCGGCCGGCTGAGACTACGGCAGGAAACAGATCGACGGTTATTTCCTCCGGACGGAACCAGAGCTTTATCTCGCGCTCGCCTTCTATGGCGTCGGAAGAGACGTGCACCACGTTCTCGAAGACGCCCTTGGTGGTGACGCGGCCGAAGCTGCCGCGTATGGATCGGTAGTCGGCCTCTTCAGGGTTGGTGGAGCCGGCGATATTTCGGGCCTTACGCACCGCGTCCTCACCGGTGTAGGCGAAGGCCAGCACGGTGTCCCTGCCGTCATAGAATCCGCCTGTTATAAAATTGATAAGCTCCTCAAAAAACGGCTTTTCCCTGAGGTGGTGGTAGTGCGTGGCCGCCAGCTCCTTAGTTACCTTGGCCAGGCGCGCGCCGACCAGCTTCAGGTCGGTCTCCTCAAAAGACCTCAGCACATGGCCCGCAAGCCCCTTTACCATCCCGTCCGGCTTGACTATCAGCAGTATAGCCTCGTTCATTTCACGGCTCCTTGTCTTTCTGTCGCGCGGCCGGCCGGGCACGGGGCCTGTCAGCACGGGCCCCCGGAACATCACGCCCTGTCAGTCCGGCTAAATCCAGGATTTTCCGCCTTGATCGGCAGATAATTCTAGCATCTTCCGGAGCCTCTTCCCACTCCTTCAAAGAGAGGGATTTCGCTTTCCCGGAGAGGGTCAAACGCTACCGCCGCTTATGCGCGCGCTCGTTCATTATCCAGTCCGCGCACGCCGCCGCAAGTGCGGCTATGTCTTTTTGGGTGTGCGCCGAGGACACGAAGCAGGCTTCGAACTGTGACGGCGGCATATAAAATTTTTCGTTCAGCATCGCCGCATGCCACGCGGCAAATCTTTTCTTATCGCTCTTTCCGGCCGTGGCGGCGTCGGTAACCGCTTCATTGATAAAGAACAGCGTGAACATGGAGCCGATGCGGTTCAGCCTCACCCCGGGAAGGTCTTTTAAAATCTTTCCGATGTGCGCGGCGTTTGCCTCAAGTTTTTTATAAAAGCCGGGCCGCAGCGCTTTTTTTAAAGTCTGCACGCCGGCCGCCATGGCTACCGGATTGCCGGACAAAGTCCCGGCCTGGTATACGGGGCCCTCGGGCGCGAGCAGCCGCATTATTTCCGCGCGGCCGCCGAAAGCGGCGGCGGGGAAGCCGCCCCCGATTATCTTGCCCAGACACGTCATATCCGGTTTTATCCCGAACCGCCCCTGCGCGCCGGCCGGCCCGAGCCGGAAGCCGGTTATAACCTCGTCAAAGATCAGCAGCGCTCCATACCTGGCCGTCAGTTCCCTGACAGCTTTCAAATATCCGGGCTTCGGCAGGATGACGCCGGAATTAGCAGGCACGGGCTCTATTATTACGCACGCGATGGCGCCTTTCTTTTTTCTTAAGAGCTCCTCAAGCGCGGCCGCGTCGTTGAACGGAACAGAGTAGGTCTCTTTTACCACCGCCTCCGCCACTCCGGCGCTTGAAGCTTTTTTCAGCTGAAATAACCCCGACCCCGCGTTTACCAGCATGGCGTCGCTGTGGCCGTGGTAGCAGCCGTCGAATTTTACGATTCCCTGTCTGCCGGTGTACGCCCTGGCAAGCCTTAAGGCGCTCATAACGGCCTCGGTGCCGGAGCTTACGAACCTTATTTTTTCCACCGCCGGCATAGCGCCGCATATCACTTTCGCCAGTTCTGTTTCCTGCTGCGTAGGGCAGCCGTAGGTGGACCCGTTCGTTGCGGCCCGCACGGCGGCAGCCACGACGCTTGCCTCAGCGTGGCCATGGAGCAGCGCGCCCCATGAACCGCAAAAATCAGTATAGACATTCGAGTCGGCGTCGGTTATCCGTGCGCCCTTTCCTTTTTGGATAAAGCGCGGCGTCCCCTTCACCTGCTTAAAAGCCCGGACAGGACTATTCACGCCGCCCGGGATATATTTCTTCGCCTCCAGAAAACAGGCTTTTGATCTTTTAGTGTTCATCTCGCGCTCCTGATGGCGTCAGCGGCCTGTTCGGCGAAATAGGTTATTATCATATCCGCGCCGGCCCGCTTTATGGCGGTCAGAACTTCCATCATGGCGATTTTCTCGTCGAAGACACCGGCCCCGGCGGCGGCTTTCAGCATGGCGTATTCACCGGAGACGTGATAGGCGGCCAGCGGCGCTCCCGGATAAGCCGTTTTCACCGCGCGGATCACGTCCAGATAGGCGTGCGCCGGTTTGACCATTACCATGTCAGCGCCCTCTCTGATATCTTCTTTAACCTCTGCCAGCGCCTCAGTCAGGTTCCTGTAGTCCATCTGGTAGGTTTTTCGGTCTCCGAAAGAGGGGGCCGACTTCTCCGCTTCGCGGAAGGGCCCGTAGAGCGAGGAGGCGTATTTCGCGGAGTAGGCGAGTATCCCGGTTTTTTTAAATCCGCTCTTATCCAGGGCCCGCCTTATCGCGCCGACCTGGCCGTCCATCATGGCGGAAGGCGCCACGATGTCGGCGCCGGCCTTCGCATGCGACACCGCTATTCTGGCGAGGTAAGGCAGCGTCTCGTCGTTAAGCACGCGATCGCCGGACACTATGCCGCAGTGGCCGCTGCTGGTGTAAGCGCACAGACATACGTCGGTAATAACCGTCAATTCCGGAAAAGCCCGCTTTATCGCCGCTGTCCCGCGCTGCACTATGCCGTCGGCTGAACAGGCTCCGCTTCCTGTTTCATCCTTTTCAGCGCTGTCGGGCGCGCCGAAAAGCAGGACCTTATTCACACCGGAGGCCCTCAGCGCTTTGATGTCTTTCAGCAGCGTATCCGGCGAAAAACGGCAGACCCCGTAAAAGCCCCTGATCGGCTCTTTCACGTTCTTCCCGTTGCCCAGGAAATACGGACTTATCAGGTCCTTAACACGCAGCTTCGTTTCCGCGTATTTATCCCTTACGGACTGCGAAGAACGTTTAGTTCTTAATCTTTTCATATTGTTCCGCCTTTATACCGCATGATCTCTTCCAGCACATCCCTGAAAGATGATTTTTTACCTGTGATATCCGGGGTCACTCCGCATCTCTTCATGGCGGAGGCGGTAGCCGGGCCGAGCGCCGCGGTATGAGCCGCCCCCAACAATCCGGCAAAACCTTTTATCTTCATAAAGTTATAGAACGCTGACGGACTTGAAAAGAATACGAAATAATACGGACCGCTATTGATGAAGGACAGCGCCGCTTTCCGGATTACGCGCGGCCTGACTGTCCTATAAACCGCCAGCGTCCTGACCGCGCCGCCCCGTGCGGACAGACCGGATGGGATGGTCTCACCGGACCCTGAAGAAGCGGGCAGCAGGAATTTCGCCCCCGATATGGCAAATTCGCGCGAGAATTCCCGGACAAAATCCTTCGATCCGGGCCCTTTGTGTACAAATTCCGCCCTAAGCCCTTTTTGCTTCAGAAGAGCGGCTGTTTCTGCCCCGATGGACGCTATTTTCGTATTTCTAAAAAACCGTTTTCCGGCTGTTTTCACGAAGATATTCACCGCGTTCTTGCTTGTGAATACGACCCAGTCGTATTTACTTTTCGGCATGAGGAACCTTGCCGGCTTTATTTCTATGGTCGGGAAAGACACGCCCGTAAAACCTCTGCGGCGAATGCCCGCGCTCAGAGCTTTAAAATTGTCCTCTGTGCTAGTTATCACTATTTTCTTTTTTTCTGATTTCAAGCAGCACCTCCCTGCCGCCTGAATCCAGCAGCTTCCTGGCAAGCGCGCGCCCGCGCGCCGGATCGAAACCGGCGAACCTGACGGTTTCCTTAAAAACTTTCTCCCCTTTTTCATCACCTATATACCCGTAAAGAACAGTGCCGCCCGCGGTCTCCTCGCACAAAGCTCCGACGGGTAAAAAGCAGCCGCCGCCAGTTTCCAGCAAAAATTCTTTTTCCACCGCGTAGCAGAGTTCAGTTGTTTTGTCGTTGGCTTTCATCAGGACCGACGCCGCCCTCGCATCGCCTGATCGGATCTGCGCCGCGATTATTCCCTGACCAGGAGACGGCGT
>CAZPMW010000077.1:0-9966 GCA_964587805.1 uncultured Elusimicrobiaceae bacterium | reverse complement strand
AGCTACAAGAAAGGGCTCCAGTCTGCTCAGCCATTTGTAATAAGTCTGTGTGCTATCGGTCATTTTATCTTCTCAATAAACAGCCAGCGGCTCCGGTATATGCGCGCCGGTCCGGGGCCAGACGCACACCCGGGGCCGCGAAGGCCGCCATTACGATCGCCAGTTCTGGTATCGTTAAGCCCTTCAGCCGGAGGGAACATGCTTTTTCACGGCAGATTATATGCAGTCCCATCATATTTTAGGTAATATCAGTCGGCCTTCGGAACCGGCTTGAAAAAGCTGCTGTTTTCAAGGGGGACATCATGTCTGATATACACTAGCAAATTGCGTTCTATGAAGACAAAATAAGGCTGCCGGCTTCATGGCGCCCCTTCTCAATATTGGAATATAGGGGACACTAATCAACTTTATATAATATTGTGCAGGGCTTATTAGGCCGGCTTGAGTAATCAGAGATTATTTAGCGCTGATATTTTAGGGATTTTATGAAAAACCGATGGCTTGTGGTGCTGGGCGCCCTTATCATACAGATGAGTCTGGGAGCGGTTTTTATTTACAGCATCTTCAAGACGCCTCTTCAGCAACTGCTGGGCTGGGATAAGTCGCAGGTGGCTATTCCGGCGCAGGTCGTTCTTTTTTCCTTCGCGTTCGCGATGATATTCGCCGGCAGGGTGCAGGACAAGGTCGGCCCGCGCATTGTTGCGAGCGTCGGCGGGATAGTGCTCGGTCTTGGCCTGATCCTGGCGGGCCTTACACAGAAGCTGGGCGGAGGGCTTGGGTGGTTCGTGTTCACTTTCAGCGTGATGGGAGGGATGGGCATCGGTACCGCCTATGTCTGCCCGATATCGGCCTGCGTTAAATGGTTCCCGGATAAGCGCGGGCTTATCACCGGCATCGCGGTTGCCGGCTTCGGGGCTGGCGGCCTTGTATTCGCCCCAATTGCCAGAGCGCTCATTGAAAGGTCCGACGTGCTCCACGCTATTATGATGCTCGGTGTCATATTTCTGGCCGCTATCCTGACAGGCTCCCAATTCTTATCCAACCCCCCGGAGGGATATTGTCCTGAGGGTTGGAAACCTGATCCCGCTTCTTCTTCCTGCGGCTCTGCGGCCAGAGACTATTCATGCGGCGAGATGCTGAAAACACCACAGTTCTACCTGTTGTGGCTTACCTATTTCGCCGGCTGCACCGCCGGACTTATGATTATCATGAACGTCTCGACTATCTGGCAGTCCTTTTCAGCCGCCGGTTCAGCGGCGGCCGGGTTCATGGAATCGTCGGACTTTGACGTCATTAAGGCTGCCGGCGCGGTCGTGGTTAGCGTGATAGCGGCTTTTAACGCCGTAGGCCGGATCGCCTGGGGAAAGATATCGGACCTGTTGGGAAACAGGACGAAGACGCTTATTCCTATATCCATCGTATGCGCCCTCACCATGTTCTCGCTTGACCGGCTGACAACTTACCCTATGTTTCTCGCCGGCGCAGGCCTTATTGCCTCCTGCTTCGGCGGGTATCTGGCTCTTTATCCCGCAGTGGTGGCCGATTTCTACGGCACAAAAAATATCGGGGCGAATTACGGTCTGATGTATACCGCCTATGGCGCCGGAGGCCTGCTGGGGCCATGGCTGCAGGCGGGCCTTGTGGAGAAGTCGGCGACCCTGAACCTGATGACGGGAGGCGTCCTGACGGCCACGTTCGATATTATCAATTATAGGACCGCTTTTATGGTCTCCGGCGCCATGTGCGCCGCCGCGGTTGTGCTGATCTTCTTCACCAAACCCCCCTCCCAGGGTTATGGTAAAATATGACTATGCTTAAAATAATTTTAGCAGCGTTGCTGATATCGCCTGTAGCCGCAGGAGCGGCCGGGCCGGCTACCGAATACAAAGTGCTGGTGGACGCGGGCTCGGTAAAAACCGCTAAGGCGGCCTACCACCTGCCGGCTTCGGGTAAGAAGGAAAATGTATATTTCTTTGATACCACCGGCTTTGCCTACTATTCGCTGGGAACTATACTCAGGGCGCGCGCTGCCAGCCAAAAGGGCGACACCACGGTAAAGATGCGGCCCGCGCCGGCTTATATTCCCCCAGAAGTCGCGTCCGACCCCGGGTTTAAGTGCGAAAATGACCGCGGGATGTACGATTCCGTTTACTCATGCTCGCTGAAGGGTAAGGAAACCGCCGCCAGCATCGAGGCCGCAGCCGCCGGTGATGCCGGACCGGAGAGCATTTTTTCAGGGAACCGGGCCCTTTGGCTGGGAAATGCGCCATGGAGTGAAATGCGCGCCTACGGCCCGGTGCGCGCCGAGTCATGGAAACAGGAGCACCCGGAGCTGGGCGAGCTGGCCTTTGAGGCCTGGACCGTTCCCGGCGGGATTTATTTTTTCGAGATCTCGTTCCGCTCTGAAGAGAGCGCAGTCGAGGAAAATATCCGGCTCTTCTCGGCCGAGCTTGCCAGACTGGGCGTTAAGCCGGCCAGTGTGCAGGCGTCAAAGACCGCGGCCGCCTTCAGGGCCTTTGGCGCCCCGGTAAGCGGCCGCTTACGCGTTCCTTAACTACTTTTTCCAGTTCTTGTAGGGGTTCTTTATCAGGTTGGAGTTGAAATACCTGGGGTCCCCGGTAACTTCCGCCGCTATCCAGGCCGGCTTTTCGAATTTCTGAGACTCGTCAGTCAGTTCGATCTCGGCCACGGTCAGGCCCTGGTTCTCACCCAGAAATTCGTCTATCTCCCAGGTAAGCTCGCCCTGCTTTATCTTATACCGGTTCTTTTCAACCAGCGGCTTCTCGCAGAGATTGGTCAACATCTCTCCGGCGTCTGCGGCCGGAATGGGGTATTCGTATTCGGCGCGCGTAGCGCCTACTGTGACGCCCTTTATGGTCAGGAAGCCCTTGTCGTTTATCGTGCGCACCC
Source organism: uncultured Elusimicrobiaceae bacterium (assembly GCA_964587805.1). Taxonomy (GTDB): domain Bacteria; phylum Elusimicrobiota; class Elusimicrobia; order Elusimicrobiales; family UBA9959; genus YA12-FULL-51-18. Next base: position 7,056 of record CAZPMW010000077.1, on the reverse strand, counting down.
GGACCGTGCGTTCTTTCACGGTCGAGAGGTAGCCCTGCCGGTAGGCTGTGCCTGTGGCCAGTTTGCGCCATTCTTCGCCCGCTATCAGGAATTTGCGTTCAATTTCTTTTCCCATAATATTTTCTCCCTTGCGTCCTAAGCGCCTATAGCTTCCATGCCGATGATCCGCTTTATAGCGTGCAGATAATTGATGTTCTCATGCTCGCCGAGCGCCAGCATTTCCTTCGCTTTGAGGATGTCCTCGACGCTGACGGATTCCACGGCCACGGTCTGTATGGCCGCTCCGTTAATAAGGAGCTCTGCGTATTCGGTGATGCAGTTGTTGACCATGAAGCCGAAGCGGCGCTTTACGACGCTGACCGGCACCAGGTCTTTATGCGGCCGTATGATCTCGGCGATGAATTGTTCCAGCGTATATTCCGCGCGCTTAAACTCGGGCACCGCAACTCCGAAGGCCGGGAAGACATCGTTGCGGATCATCTCCGCCTTCATCGGGAATGAGCCTTTCATTCTGGGGTTCCACTGCTCGAGACCCCGGTCCTTTGTTACGAAAACTTTTATGTCCATCAGGTTGTCCCTGACTTTGGTGTTGTTCTCGCTGTTGCCGGCCGACATTATATATATCTCGGCGCTCTCCCTTATTTTATCGAGCGGGGAGAGTTTGCGCATCTTCTCGGTTACGATGCCGAAATTCTGCGCGAAGGTTCTGAATTCGAATCTGGGTTTTATTTCAGCCATTATGTCCTTCCTTGCCGCCTTCAGGCGGCGCTTGCGGGCTCTTTGAGCTCCGCGGTATTTCAGATAGTATATCATGAAAACCGAACAGGTATAAAACCGCCGCGAGGAGCAGAAGCATCCACACTCCGGCGGGGCGCTTTTCCCGCTTCATGTCGAAGCGCAGCGCGGACCGGTCGCCTGATTTAAGGGCGGAGGCGCGGATGCCGGCGGCGCGGCGCCCGCCTTCCTTCGACAGCCAGTACGGGTCACCGGTGTCGCTCTTGCCGGGCTTGGGCTGGAAATCAGCCACCGCGTTCACTATCATGCCCTGCGGCAGCAGCAACTCAGCACGGAATTTCTCTATCTTTTCTCCGGTGGTGTTGACGAACTGGTATTTAACCTCGATATCGCCGAAATTCCTGGCCGCAGCCTGGGCGGGGTCGAACATGCCGGAGGAAAAATAGCCGTAGCCGGAGAGGGCCGCGCCTGGCCGGGCCGGCCGTCTTACGAATTTGGCGCCGCCTCGATCCTCTATGAGGGCCGGTACGCGCTTTCCCCCTTCGAGGAAATAGGCCCCGGAGGGGTCAGGCAGCGCGCAGGGCAGCAGGGGACTGGCCGCCCCCGGCTCGAAGCGCACTGTCACCTCAGCGCCGCCGTCGGCGGCAAGCTCAACCCTTTCGCTCCAGGAAGCTATTGCCGGACTCTGTACGGAGGCGGCCATGGCGGTCGCGCTCAGAAGGAAAAGCAGGCCAGCCAATGTTGTCTTCATGGCGTTATTCCCAGGAACCTGAACCAGGTCAGGCCGGCCGCGATCATCAAAACTACTCCGATGGTGGATACCACAAGCCCGAATTTAAGGTTGTCGAGCACCGAGAATTGCCCCGTGCCGAACAGGATGACATTGGGCTTCGCGCTGATGGGTAGCCCGATGACCCAGTCTATGCAGAACGCCGCCGGCAGGGCCAGGGAGGTGGCCTTGTAGCCCAGCTGCTTGGCGAGCAGAATGATGAACGGTATGAGTATCATGGTGCGCATGGTCTTGCTGGTGAACACCAGGTGGGAGTACATCATTACGGCTACCACTCCCGCGTAGACATACCAGAAGTTAACGCCGCCTGAAATATCGAACGCGCTGAAGACGCTCTGTACGGCCCATTTTCCGGCGCCTGAACTGTCGAGCGCCATGCCGCCTGCGTACGCGCCAGCCGAGAACAGCATCAGGTGCCAGGGGATATCAGCCTCGTTCCACTGCAGTATGCCGATCTTCGGCACAAAGCAGATGACCGCGCCGGCCATGGCGGCGATAACGGGGTCCACCTCGAAGCCGAACCAGCCCATGTGGAAGCGGTCGGTCACCCAGAGGAAGACCACGGCCCCGAATATGGCGGCCGCCTTCTTCTCTGCGAACGAGAGCGGCCCCATCTTCTCAAGCTGGGCCTTCAGCGCCTCAATGCCGCTTTTAATATGCGGCTGCCTGTCTTCCGGCTTCACCGGGAAAAGAAGCCTGGGCCCGAGGAACCAGGCCAGGAGCATTGTCAGCAGGACCACGGGCAGGGAGGCGAACATCCAGTCGGTGTAGTACACTTTCTCGCCGGCCATGGTGTTGATCAGCATGATGGCTATGAGGTTGGCGGCGCTGCCGGTCATGAAGCCTGAGGAGAAGATGTTTATCCCTATGAGGTTCTGGAGAAACAGGTTGCGTCCGAAATTGGTCGGATGGTCGCTGCGCGCGCCGTAGATGGCGGCCACCACCATCATTATGGGAAGCGTCATAACGGTGCGGGCCGCCGTGGCCGGTATGAGCGGCGCCAGGCAGAGCTGCAGCAGGACGAAGGCCAGCAGGACGGAGCCGGAGGTTCTGCCGAAGCGGGTTATCATCGTAAGCGCCAGGCGCTTGGCGAGGTCGGTCTTAACCAGAATGGAGCTGAGGACGAAAGCCATCACGTTCAGCCAGATGACATCGAGGCCGAGGACAGAGAGCGCGCTCTTCTGGTCCCAGCCGTCCAGGCAGACCAGCAGCATTATAAGGAACAGGGAGGTGACGAATGTGGGGACTGGCTCCGTGACCCACCAGATAAGCGCCAGAGCGAAGCAGGCCATTACTGTCTGGCCTGAAGCGCTGAGGCCGGCCGGGGCTGCCGGGTAGTAAATAGCGAGAAAGGCGGCTATCCCTAATGGGAAGCCCAGATATTTCATCCACCTTTCGCTTTTGGACGGCTTTTTCTTCGGGATCTGGGAAAGCTTATGTCTGTCGAGGTCGAGAAGCGCGTCCACTTCCCTCTGCTGTTCGGGCGTGAGCGCGGCGCTGGCGATGTGTCCTGCCGTGGCGGTCATTAAAGTAATAATAGCAAAAGCGTCACCTCCGCTGCGCAGATTATCTAGTATAATTAATTGCAGCTATGCTTAATATTGTCGCCTCTATCTATGTTCTTATGGCCCTGGGCTGGGCCTTTAAAAAATACGGGCTTATGGGCGACGGGGCAGAGAAAGCCTTTAACCAGTATTTATTTTATCTGGCTTTGCCGGCGCTCACTATAGTCAAGATAGCCGACACCTCTTTCGCCGGTCTTGGGCTTGATTTTGTCGCCCTGAATGTCCTGCCCATACTGGCGGTGATGCTGTTCGTTTACGCCGGCTGGAAAGCGGGCCTGTTCGACTGGCCGTTCGCCCGGCTGATGATAATAGTTGCCGGGCTTGGCAATACCGTCTATCTGGGTTTCCCGGTGGTTTCCATGAGCCTGGGCCCGGAAAACATCGGCTATGCCGCCATCATCTCTTCCCTGCACAATATCTTTATTTTTACATTCGGATTCTTTTTTATGGGAACGGTCTGCGGCCGGGAGTGCCCGGCCGTTAGTTTCAGGAAACTGGTGCTGAGGAACGCCATACTCTGGAGTTCGCTCGCCGGAATCGGCATTTCATTATCCGGGCTGAAAATTCCGGGGTTTATTCACGACCTGCTGACGGATATCGGCCGGACAACGCTGCCTTTGTCCCTGTTCACTATAGGCCTGAGTCTTTACGGGAAGTCCCTGCGGCGGCATCTGGATAAGGCGGCGTGGATCACCGGGGTGAAGATGGTTTATATGCCGGCGGTCTATGTGGTGCTGGCTTTATTGTTCGGCTTCAAAGGCACGGTCTCAAAAGTGACTTTTCTGGAGATGGGGATGCCTGTGGCGGTACTGAATTATGTCATAGCCAAAGAATTCGAATTTGACGCGGACCTGGTTTCCCAGTCTATTGTCTTCTCAACCCTGCTGCTGCTGCCCCTGCTGTTTGTATTCGACGCTGTAATGAAAGCCTTTCTCTGATCCCTCCCTCAAAAAAAAGCCTCCGGGTTTAAAACCGGAGGCTTTTTATCAGTGCCAGCGCTTATTGTATTATCAGGACATGGCGGGCGCTGCGGGCGGGGACAGTTACTGTCAGAATGCTTCCGCTGCGGCTTAACGCGCTTTTTGCTAGCGATTTGCCGTCCAGTTCGGCCCGCGTTGCCTTCGGGGCCTCAAGTTCAAACGCCCAGGACGCGGCAGGGTTATAGGAGCCTTCGCTGGTAGTCTCTATTTTAACCGCGCCGCCGCGCCGGGAGACATTCATCGTGGTCCGCCGGTACGCGCCTTTGGCGTAGTCCGTGGTCAGACCGTCGTCCTCATATAGCACGCCGGAAGCCTGGCCATCCTTATCGGGGTAGACCCTGAATGTGACGAGCGGCGCCGGTTTTTCGCCGGTGTATTGCATGTCGGGCCAGAACGGTATTACAGCGCCGGCGCGCACATAGAACGGGGCGGTTTCAAGCGGCGCGGCGGCCTTTATCGTGCTGCCGCCGGAATAAAGTTTGCCGGTCCAGTAATCGTACCAGGAGCCGGCCGGAAGATAGACCATGCGCTCCGTCTGGCCCTCTGAGAGCACCGGGGCCACCAGCAGGTCGGAGCCCGCCATGAACTCGTCGTTGAGGTTCAGAGTGTTGGCGTCGTTCTGGTAGTTGAGAAGCAGCGGGCGCATTACCGGCACGCCGGTCTTATGCGCTTCCGCGAACGCTGTATAAAGGAACGGCAGCAGGCGGTAGCGCAGCTTCACATATTTGCGGGCGATATTCTTATAGTAGTCCGGCATGCGCCAGGGCTCGCTGTCGTAGCCGCCCATATCCTTATGATTGCGGAAGAACGGGGTGAGGAAATTAACCTGGTACCAGCGCGTCAGCATTTCAGGAGTTGGCCGGCCGCAGCAAAAACCGCCCAGGTCAGTGCCCACGAAGGCTTCGCCGGAGAGGCCCATATTCGTCAGCATGGGTATGCTGAGCGCCATCGATTCCCATGAACTTACATTATCGCCCGTCCAGGCGGCGGCGTAGCGCTGTATGCCGGCATAGGCGGCGCGCGTAAGTATGAAGGGCCGCTTGCCGGGCAGATGGCGCTCGAGCCCGTCGTAAGTGGCTTTCGCCATAAGCAGGCCGAAAACGTTCCTGTTTTTGTCGTGGCCGGTCTTTTGGCCAAGGTCGTCGTATACTATATCGCCTTTTTTCTCTCCGTCGGAATCTTCAAAATCCGCCGGCTCGTTCATGTCGTTCCAGATCCCGGCCACGCCGTTATCGGTATAGGAGCGCAGCATATCCCCCCACCAGCGGGAGGCGTCGGGCAGCGTGTAATCCACGAAAGCCGCTTTTCCGGGCCAGACAGTGCCCAGGGCCAGGCTGCCGTTCTTGTTCTTCAGGAAGTAGTTGTTTTTCGCGCCCTGCTCGTAGGCGTAGTAATGCTTATCCTGCGGGCCGAGCTCCGGCTTCTCTACTACGGGGCCGTCGGTGTCCGCGGGCTGATATTTAACCCCCGGGTCCACTATGGTCACGACCTTAACGCCTTTGGCCGCGAGGCGGTCCATAAGCCCGCGCGGGTCCTTGAAGTGCTCCGGGTCCCAGGTGAAGTCCCGGTACTCGTTCATGTAATTGATGTCCAGGTACAGCACGTCGAGCGGTATGTCTTCGGCGCGGTATTTGTCGACGATGAATTCGGCCTGCGTGTCCGGCGAATAGCCCCAGCGCGACTGCTGGTTGCCCAGCGCCCACAGCGGAGGCATAGGCATGCGGCCGGTTAATTCGGTATAGCGGCCGAGCACCTTCTTTATGGACGGCCCGGCGAAGAAATAATAGTTCAGCTCGCCCGTCTCGGACCAGAAAGCCGCGTATTCGCTTGAGGAATGGCCGAAATCGAAACGCGTTCTGCCGCTGTTGTCGAAGAATACTCCGTACGCCGCCCCGCTGTTGAGGCCGATATAAAAAGGCACGCTCTGGTAGACCGGGTCGCGACCTTCCACGTAGCCGTAGGTGTCGCTGTTCCACATGGTGAACGCCCCGTGGCGGTGGTCCAGCTGGGAGGCTTTCTCGCCGAGCCCGTAGAAATGCTCCTCATAGCCAAGGGCCTTGGTCGCGCCGACCTGAGAGCCGCCGGGGGTGTAGCCCATGGGCTTGGCGTCGGAGTTGATGGCTTTGTGCGTTTTCGGGTCGCGAAATTCAATCAGGAACGGGGAGCGTTGAACCGCTATTTCAAGCTCAGAAGTGATGAGTAGTATCTCCCCAGGGGTTTCGGTCATGGTCCAGGCCGTAGGCGCCCACTCCGTTTTGTCTATCGCCCAGGAGTGGTCCAGGCTAGGCAGCCGCTTTGTGAACGCCGTCCGCACTCGCGCCAGATCCGGCGCGAGCAGTTGTATCCTCGCCTGGGACTTGTCGGCGCAATCCAGCGTTATGCCGTCGGCGTTCCTGACGTAGCCGGAGACCGGTCCTATGTCGGTCATCGAGGGAAGGCTGTCAACGCATACCGCCGGGGAAAACGCGGCGCAAGTTACCGCTATGAAAACAGCGATCATCTTCATTTTAATCTCCAGACGCGCAATCAGGGTTAACCGGGGGTTCAATTCAGTTTTATTTCAGCGCCCCTTTTAAGGGCTTTAACGTTGAGCTCTATAACTTCAGGTTTCAGCTTTTTGTATACCTTGGGCAGAGCCTTCGTGATGGCTTCTATGGAGATGGCTCCGGTATTGGCGGCGAAAGCGCCCAGGGCTACCATGTTCATTATCTTCGCGTTGCCCAGTTCGCCGGCGATCTGGTTGCACGGGACATAAAGTATCCTGATGTCCTTGCGGGTCGGTTTTGAGTTGACCAGCGAGCTGTTGATGATAAGAAGGCCGCCCGGCTTTACCATCGGCTCGAACTTGTCCAGTGAGGGCTCGTTCAGCACTATAACCGTGTCTGGCTCGGAGACTATGGGTGTAGTGACCTCGTCGGAGGCTATGACCACCGAGCAATTGGCCGTGCCGCCGCGCACCTCCGCCCCGGAGGATGGGGAGAAGCTG
>CAZPMW010000076.1:0-9987 GCA_964587805.1 uncultured Elusimicrobiaceae bacterium | reverse complement strand
CGGCGTGTTCATTGTGAGGTCAGCGGTGGACCTGTCCACTATCGCCACGACACCAAGCACCTTGGCGCCGTAGCCCCGGGCCAGGTTGATGGCTTCAGAGCACAGTCTGCCGGTATTCAGCACGTCGTCCACTATCAGCGCACGCTCGCCTTCCGCTATTTTGAAATCGCGCTTAAGCACCATTACCCCGTTTATGCGCTCGGTGAAAATAGAGCGCGCTTTTTTAACGCGGGCCACTTCCTGCCCGATGACCATCGACCCCACGGAGGGTGAGATGACCACGTTTATCTCCTGCGGGAACTTGGAGGCCATCTCCTTGGCCACTTTTTGCGCGAGGTTCGGATACTGCATCACCAGCGAAGTCTGAATGTAGGTCTGGGTGTGAAACCCGGACGGAAGCTGGAAATGTCCGTTTAAAATGGCACCGTGCTCCTGCAGCAGCCCGACTATGTCGAATTTATTTAGTTTAGACATTATTTTTTCTCCTTAAATTGATTGAGCTTCGTAGTGTCCATGCTGACGCCTTTTTTTATCGCATCCTGTATTATCCTGCCCGCTTCCCTTGGGCTCATCATTTTTATGTCCGGCTTGTTCATCTGGCCTTCTATCGTGAAAGCGAGGGCCGGCTTTCCGCTCTCATCAGTGAGCGTCTCCGGCAGGCTGCCCATGGAATAATACTTATCTGATATTGTATAAACTTTTAACTTGAGATTCTCGTTCGCCAGGTCCAGCGTGCCAGTGGTGTAGATGGAAAAATCCTTGCCGGCCATGTAGAAGCCGCGGATAGTGATAATTCCGGAAGCCAGCGTGTACTCTCCGCCGATGGAGTTGAAGGCCACGTCGTTAAGCTTATACCCCAGCTTCAGCGCCCCCATCCGGTTCAGCCGGTACATAGTGAGCACCGGCAGGGAAAAAATATAATAGACGCGGTCCCGCTCCGAGGTTTTCTGCACGTTGTAAAAAGTTCCGCCGCCTGATTTGATCGTGATGGACCCCGTCAGCTTCTCCAGCCGGCCGGTGATCTCCTTGAGGTCCGCCGCGATATAGAAATTACGGGCGTCGAAGTACGCGTGATGCAGGAAGTCTGCTTTATACAGCAGCCTGAAGCCGGCGAAACCGTCCGGAATGGCGTTCTTTACGGCCCTTATCCAGGCCAGCCCGGCCTCCAGGTTCCGGCGCGGCTTAGCCGGCGCAAGGGCTTTTTTAATCTCCAGCACCAGGTTCCGCCCTGCCTTGATATCCAGGCGTTTTGAGTAGCCGGTGAAATACGCGGTTTTCCTGTCTGTAAGGGGGTCCATGAATACAAAGCGCCCTTTCAGCGGGTTATCTCCCCAGAGCGCCGAATACTCTCCGGCTATCCTATCCTCGGCTATCTGCGTGTTTACTGTCAGCCCCGTGAAGGTGAAGCCTGGCATGGCCAGCCTGCCTTCGCGCACGTTAAGGTAGTTGCTGCCTGAATTTCTGGTAAAAAGAGAGGAGATGCTGAGCCCGTCGAAGCGCAGGTTCTTGTACTGAAAACCGGCCTTGTCTGAAGTGACAATGGCTTTAGACAGGATAAATTTGCCGGTCTTATTTTGGATGTTGATCTTTCCCTGAACTATCCCTGAAGCGTCGGACACCGGCAGTTCAGGGAACGCCCTTTTAAGCTCCGGCAGGCTGCTTGGCGGCGTGAACACAGAAAGAGCATAAGCAGCGGTTCCGCTGCTGAATTTTACCGTGCCCTCGGCCTTTATCGCGGGGGGGCCTCCAAGCAGCTGGAGATCTATCGTAGTGTCTTCCCGCATGGCGGCCTTTATAGTCCATTGCGAGGCCGGCAACGCGAAGTCGTACCGGCTTTTGAAGAGAGGCGCAAGGTCCAGGCTTGTCAGAGGCTCGGCGCGCGCCGTCAAACGTATTTCAGGGCGCCGGAAATTTTTTATTCCGCCCTCAGCCTTAAAAGATTTCTGCAGCAGCGAGGCGGTCAGCGCCAGCTGTTTTATCTCGGCCAGGTCCATTTTAAAGCCGTGGAGGTTGATCAGCCCTTCTGCATAGATCCGGCCCTGCAGATCCTTTCCAAGCGCGTTGCTTTTGAAAAATACCGCCAGGTCGAAGGGCGTGTCAGTATCGGGCCCGAAGTCTTTAAAATTAAAGCTGACGTTCTCAAAAGTATAACCGGTCTTTACGTCGGGGTAGCGCACGTTGACAATGCCGTCGCGTATCGCGGCTGAATTTATTTTATTCAGCCGGTTCTTGGTTCCGGAAGGCGTTCGGTACGCGGCGAGTATGTCAGAGAAATTCCAGCTGCCGGAAGACTGCCTGATAAGCTCTATTCTCGGTGAGACCAGTGCCACGCTGTCCAGGACTATCTGCCGTTTCAAAAGCGGCATCAGACGGTAAGTGGCCAGGATATATTCGGCGGTTATGAAATCCACCGCCTGCGGCCCCGGCTCTATCACCCTAAGCCCTTTTATTTTAATCTCACCGGTAAAGGAAAGCTTGGCTGATTCTATCTGCACCGGCCGCATGAAGAAAGACTGCAGCTGGTCCGCGGCTATGTCCTTCAGGTTGTGCGTATTAAACATGGTCCTAACTACAATGGCTCCTGCCGCCAGCAGCAGGACGAAGAAGAGCAGCGGGAGAAAGATCACCCTCAGCAAAATGCTGTTCAGGATCTTTTTGGTCTTAAGGGGTTTCATATGCTCTGTGCGTATATTTTAGCAACATTTACCTGAATTTCGCAGATTTATGCGGAATTCCCCCGCGAAGCGGGCGGAGGGCCAAGCGCTATGCGCGCAGTGCCCGAAGAGGGTATGCCTCCCGAAGGGCGCCCGCTGTGCGGGCGGAGAAACTCAAACTGAGTTTATCAGGCGAAAACAATATAACACGGCCGCAAATATCCGTGAGGCTATCTGACCGGCCAGGGTCCAAACGCTGCCGGTGTAAGTCCTGAGCGAGATAAGGCCGGGGAAGATCAGTTTCAGGGCCAGGGCCAGGCCCAGACTGTTCAGCAGCAGCACCATGGAGATGGAAAATAAAGCGCCGCCCGCCTTCTTAATATCGCTCTGCGGCGGGCCGGCCAGAATGTCCCCGGTATTAAGAACATGGAATGCCAGAAAGAAACCCGCCACTCCGGTGAAGGCAGGTCTATAGGGCGTCATATCCGTGAAAAAAGCCGCCAGCCCGTACGCCAGGCCGGCCGCAACCGCGTAGAAAGGTATAAAATAGGGGGCCAGCGAAATAAACGCGCTGGTGGCGTTCAGGGCCACGTATCCGCTGTTCCTGCGGACTGAGATCTTTCTGACTTTAACCCCGCTCGCAAGGGCGGCTAGGGCATGGCTCAGTTCATGCGCGAGGACATAAAAAAATCGGTTTTTTGGCCGGCAGAAGTGCAGGATGCAGTATAGCGCCGCGCCGGCAAGGAGCGGCAAAGCGGTCTGGTTGCGCGTCAGCGCGGAGAACAGCAGCGCCGCCGTGGCGTAGACAGCCGCCGCCGTAAGCGGCGCCAGCGCCAGCGCGGTTATAGTTCTGCTCACGGCCCCTTCCTTTTCAACCCGGCGTTCCACAGCGCCAGCGCTTCAGGCGCCTTGCGGCGCGCCAGCCGGGTCCAGCGCGTCTCAGGCGGAGAAAAATCCTCAGCGGCCGTTCTGTACCAGATATAGGCGTATTTGGCCGCGCTTTCGCTCTCTTTGAATTCTTTTTTCGCCAGCAGCAGCTCTTTAGCGTCGTCCCCGGTCGCAGGCGCGCGGTCGGCCGCAGGCTTTTTAAGTGACGGGGACATGGCCAGCGCCATGTATTGCTCGCCCTTCAGGCAGGCGCTTCTGCCGCGGAGCGCCAGATCAAGGTACGCAGCGGCGATAAAAAAAACCGCAGCGCAGATCAAAAACACGGTGTATCTGATTTTCACGGGGATTGCCTGGCGGGACGCGGTCCGGATTAAAACGGTTTCCCGGGCGGCAGCGGCGGCCGGGTTTTAAGTATTCTGTGCAGAACGCCTAACACAATCTGCGGCTTAAGCGGCTTTTCTATGAAATCCTTGACGTTCGGTTCCTGCTTTATCATTTCCGAGGTGGAGCGTTCGGTGTAGCGGCCAGTGACAATGACGATGGGGATATTCACCGTTTCATCGCTCTGCAGTTCGCGCAGGATCTCAAAGCCGCCGAGCTTAGGCAGCATCAGGTCCAGCAGTATCAGATCCGGAGAAAGCGTGCGGGCTTTCTGTAGGGCATCTTCCCCGTCACCGGCCTTCTCTATCCTGAAGCCCTCTTTTTTAACCACAAACTCTATCAGGTCACGCATCGCTTCGTCGTCGTCCACTATCAGCACCAGTTTGCTTGCGGGGCTGGCGAATCCTGGAGTTTCCATTATATTCCTCTGTTGCTGGCCGGCTGGGTCTTTATACCCGTTCCTCTATAGATTTGTAGTGACCGGAGTCTCGGTGGTCTGTACGCCGTGAATGCCGCGGACCTCCCGCACTATCAGGCCGCTCAATTTGTCTATTGTGTCCGACTCGGTTACCAGGATGGCGTCCCATCCGCCAAAGGTCATGTAGACGTCTTTAACGCCCCTCACGCTTTTGATCTGCTGAACGGCCTTCTGCTCGAGTCCGGCAACCAGTTTGCATAATACGAATGCGATCATATAAGTGCCTCCGGGTTATATCCTCTCGTTCCACTCTTTTGAACCGTACTTTGAAAGCGCCAGCGCTTTCGCCCTCTCCGTTTCATGCGGGGAAAACTCGCTGCCGCGCCAGGACAGACCGAACTCTCCGCCAAGCGCTCCGGATATAACATCCCTGTGAAAATCCGTATTGTTCCTCGCGTCCGGGGTCTGAAAAGAAGCCTGGTACAGCATGTGGTCACCGAATTTGCGCAAAGCTCCCCCGAGCACCTTTTTCCCATTATACAAAATATCCAGATTTACCGGCTTCGCGAAACAATCCATGGCAGGGTTGTTCGGCCTGTAATCCGCCGTTTTCTCGCTGAGCAGCTCGAAGTCCACGCCCTTGCGCGCGTAGGCCCCGGCGATAGCACGGTGCAGCCGGTCATAGGTTTTAGCAGGCTCGAAAAACGCCCCCGGCTGGCTGAACACAAATGAAAATGTCAGGTCGCTTTCGTGTATCACTATGCCGCCGCCTGTCGGCCGGCGCGTCAGAGGCAGGGCGCCTCTCTCAGGCCCGAGAGAGGCCCGTACCTGCGCCGCGCGCTGGGAATAGCCGAACGTTACTCCGGGTCCGTTCCAGTTGTAAAAGCGCAGAGTGTAAGGGGCGGGCAGAGCGTCGCAGACGACCTCGTCCGCGGCCATCTGCTCATAGACGCTGAAGCGGGGGGTGTCCAGAATGAGGCCTTCCATACTTTCTAGCTGAAGCTACCAGCGCAGATTTGGCTGCCTGGCGGCCTTTACCTCGTCCAGGCGCTTTACCGGAGTGGTGAGCGGCGCGTCTTTAAGCAGCTGCGGGTCGGCGGCGCCTTCTTTGTTTATTTTCAGCATGGCCTCAGCGAATGAGTCCATGGTTTCCTTAGATTCGGTTTCCGTGGGCTCTATCATTATCGCCTCCGGCACTATAAGAGGGAAGTAGATCGTCGGGGCGTGAAAGCCGTAGTCCAGCAGGCGCTTGGCGATGTCCAGCGTCTTCAGGCCCCTGGCGGCCAGCGCCACGGGAGGCGTCAGCACGCATTCATGCATGCAGTGCTCGGCGGACCTGGCCGGGTAAACGGACTGCAGCCGGCTTTTAAGATAGTTCGCGTTGAGAATAGAATTCTCTGCTATGGCGCCGAGCTCTTTTTGGGAATGCATGAGCAGATAGGCGTATGCGCGCGTGAGCACGCCCGTGTTCCCGAAAAAGGCCTTAACCTTGCCTATAGAGCGCGGCCGGGCGCTGTCGGTCCTGTAGCTTTTTCCGTCTTTCACTACGCGGGGCACCGGCAGGAATTCCTCCAGCCGCTCTTTCACGCCTATGCCTCCGCCGCCAGGCCCGCCTCCGCCGTGCGGCGTTGAGAAGGTCTTGTGCGTGTTTATGTGCATAAGGTCCACGCCGAGGTCCCCGGGCCTTACTATGCCTATAAGCGCGTTAAGATTAGCCCCGTCCATGTAGACCAGCGCGCCTGACTCGTGCGCCATCGCTGTTATCTCTTCGATGCGGGACTCGAATATGCCCAAAGTGTTGGGTATGGTCAGCATCAGCACCGCTGTCTTATCGCTCAAATGGGCTTTCAGGTCCGCGGGGTCCACTCGCCCGTCGGGGCCGGATTTTATGTTTACGGAGTTGAAGCCCAGCATGGCGGCCGTGGCCGGGTTTGTGCCGTGCGCTGAATCCGGGCAGATTATCTCGGTTCTGCCGCTCTGGCCGAGCTTTTCGAAATAGGCTTTAGCTATCAGCAGGCCGGTGAACTCGCCATGCGCTCCGGCGGCCGGCTGCAGCGTGAACGCGTCCATGCCGCACAGCGCGCACAGGCGCCGCTCCAGGTCGTAAAGCATTTCCAGAGTGCCCTGCGAAGACGAGTCGTGCGCCAGCGGATGCAGGCCGGCAAAGCCCTCAAGCGCGGCGGCCTCCTCGTTTATCCTCGGGTTATATTTCATCGTGCACGAGCCCAGCGGGTAGAAATGCGTGTCCACCGAGAAGGCCTTTTTCGAAAGCCCGGTGTAGTGGCGAACCACATCCAGCTCGGATAACTCTGGCAGCCCCGGGGGAGTCCTTCTCGCCAGGCCGGCAGGAACGTTCGCCTCCGCGTTGATGGCGTTCTTAAAAGTCAGCGCCCTTCTTCCGGGGGCGGATTTTTCTATGCTCAGGCTTACGCCCGGTTTTTCTATCCCGCCGCCGCAGTCCTTCTGCTGTTTAGTCAAAGCTGTCATATCATCTCCAAATCTTATTTAGACTCCGAACATCCCAGGCTCCGGGCTCTTAGCTTCCAAGGTTCTCTTTGATCGCAGTTTCGAGCCTGAGTATATCCTCTTCCGTTTTGGTCTCGGTGGCGCAGACCAGCAAAGCTCCAGGGCCCAGGGCCGGGTAAAGATGCTGCAACGGCAGACCGATATCTATGCGTGCCGCTAAGAGTATCTTTTCCCTGAGCGCGGCGGCGTCGCCGGGCACTTGCAGCACGAATTCGCTGAAGAAGGGCGCCTTGAATTGCAGGGAGGCGCCTTTTATCGCTGAGAGCCGCCGGGCAGCGAAGGCCGCGGCTGAGGCGTTGGCGCGGCTAAGCTCCTTCAGCCCTTCAGGCCCGAGCAGCGCCAGGTAGATTGTTACGCTCAGCGCGCATAGAGCTTCATTTGAACAGATATTAGAGGCCGCCTTATCGCGGCGTATGTGCTGTTCGCGCGCCTGAAGCGTAAGCACGAAGCCGCGCCGGCCGTCCTTATCGGTGGTCATGCCGGCTATCCTGCCCGGCATCTGCCGGACAAATTCTTTTTTGCAGGTGAAGATGCCGAGGTAGGGCCCGCCGTAGCTGAGCGGCAGCCCCAGGCCCTGACCCTCTCCCACGGCGAAATCCGCGCTGTATTCTCCCGGGGGGGCGAACAGGCCAAGGCTGGCCGGGTCGGCAGCGGCCACTGTAAGGGCGCCAACTTTATGCGCCGCGTCAGAGAGCCAGGCCGCGTCCTCGGGCAGGCCGAAAAAATTGGGGGTTTGGAAAGCCAGGCAGGCCGTTTCCCTGTCCAGCAGAGCGGACAACTGCTCTCTGTCAACCAGGCCGTCACGGTGCGGCAGTGTCACAAATTCGTATTCTTTAGAATTGGCAAAATAGGTTTTAAGCGTCTGTGCGTACTGCGGGTTCAGCGTCTCAGGGTAAATTATTTTTTTCCTGCCGGTCACCCGTACGGCCGCCCGCACGGCCTCTCCGAAAGCGCTGGCTCCGTCGTACATTGAGGCGTTGGCGCAATCCATGCCGTACAGGGCGCAGACCGAACTCTGATATTCGTAGATCGTCTGCAGAATGCCCTGGCTGGCCTCGGCCTGATAGGGAGTGTACGCCGTCAGAAATTCGCCTCTGGAGAGCAGGGCCTTTATCGCAGCCGGGACATAGCGTTCATAAGCGCCGGCGCCCAGAAAACTCAGGTGCGGTATGTTGGCCGCGGCCAGGGTTTTCATGCGCCTGGCCGTCTGCTGCTCGTCAAGGGAAGTTTCCGGCAGGCCAAAAGCGGGGTACAGGAATTTCCCCGGAACCTGTTTCAGGAGTTCTCTGACGGAGGATACGCCTATCGTCTTAAGCATCTCCTCGCGGTCTTTCTGAGTTGTCGGGATGAACATATTTAATGCGCGCTCTGCTTCACAAATTCCTGGTAGGCGCTCCAGTCCATCAGGCCCGAGAGCTGGCCGGGATCGGACATCTGTATCTTGAACAGCCACGCCTTCTCCATGGGGCTCTGGTTTATCAGCGCCGGATCCTTGGAAACTTCCTCGTTTAAGGCGGTTATTTTGCCGGAGACAGGCGCGTAGATGTCAAAAGCAGCCTTCACCGACTCCACCACGGCGCAGGGCTTTTCTTTCTCCACGTCCCGGGCCGGCTTAGGCAGCTCCACAAATACGATATCGCCCATCTCATGCTGGGCATGCGCGGAAAGTCCAACCGTGGCCTCAGCGCCCTGCACTGAAATCCACTCATGTGTTTTGCTGTATTTCACTTCTTCCGGTTTAGGCATAATAGCTCCTTGTTTTGTCAGCTTCCGAACTCTCAACTTAATTTGAATGTGAACGCCGTTCCCTTGTGAAACGGCACTTTGCTCACCTGCGCCGGCACGCGCCTGCCGTGTATCTCCACTTCCAGCGCCTCGCCTGGCTTCAGGCCCGGGTTCGACAAATAGCCTACGCCTATCCCTTTCCGGAGGGTGGGGGAATAAGTGGCGCTGGCCAGCTCGCCCAGCTCCTGCCCGTCCTTGAAAACTTTGCAGCCCGGCCTGGGCACGCCGCCGGAGAGAACTAACCCGGTAAGCCTGCGCTTCACGCCTTCGGCCTTCTGCTTGAGCAGTATATTCTTGGAGGTGAAATCGCCCTTGTCCAGGCACACCACCCAGCCGTAGCCGGACTCATAAGTGGTGTGTGTGTCGTCCACATCCTGCCCGTACAGCAGATAGCCGGACTCCAGGCGCAGCGTGTCGCGGGCACCGAGGCCGCACGGCACGATATTGTAGGGCCTGCCCAGCTCCATCATTTTATCCCAAATCTGGTTTATCACTGCGTGCGGAGCGGTTATCTCAAAACCATCCTCTCCGGTATAGCCGGTGCGGCTGATGAAGCAATCCTCACTGAAAAGATTTTTTTCCACAATACCGAAGCGCGGCAGTTTCAGGGCTTCAGGGGCGAATGACTCCATCATCTTCGGGACGCTGGGGCCCTGCACCGCAACCATGGAGTAATGGTCGCTCTTGTTCTCTATCTTGACGCTGTCCCTGCCAACCTTGCTCCGCAGCCACTCATAATCCTTCGTGCTGGTGGTGGCGTTCACTATCACAAGGTAGCGGTCCGAGGCCAGGCAGAACGCGATGATGTCGTCCACCAGGCCGCCCTTCTCGTTCAGCAGGTGGGAATAGACCCCCTTGCCGACCGTCGCTTTGCGCAGATCATTAGCGTTGGTTTTCTGAAGCAGCTTGAAGCTGTCTGAGCCGGTGACAAAGATCTGCCCCATGTGCGAAACGTCGAAAATGCCGGCGGAATTTCTCACCGCCGCGTGCTCCTTCAGTATTCCCTCGAACTGTATCGGCAGTTCCCAGCCGTGGAAGTCCACCATCTTGCCCCCGGCTTTTCTCATAGTCTCGTTCAGAACCGTTTTTCTCGGAGCCGCGGCCGTAATCATCGTATCCTCCAGGGGCTTTCGCTTAAAGTGGGGTGAACGGAAGTCCGGTAAAATATCCTGCTACTAAATTTAACAAAATACAAGCCGCTTGAGCAAGAAACCCCTCATTAAATTCAATAATACACCTATAAGAGCCGGTCGGAAGGCTGGAAAGCTGGAAGGTAAAAGTCAGGGCGCGGTATGCGGTATAAGATATACCTATATGGAGCGGGTGGCGGGGGAG
>CAZPMW010000075.1:0-10228 GCA_964587805.1 uncultured Elusimicrobiaceae bacterium | reverse complement strand
AGGTCGCGCATCTCCCCCACTAAAATGACGTCCGGGTCCTGGCGCATGGCCCCGCGCAGGGCGTCGACGAACGTATTGGTGTCGGTGCCTATCTCGCGCTGGCTTACGATGCCTTTCTTGTTCTCAAAAACGAATTCTATCGGGTCCTCTATGGTGATAATATGCCCCGCTGATTTATTGTTAAGATGCTCCACCATGGCCGCCAGCGTGGACGTTTTACCGGAGCCGGTAATGCCGGTCACAAGTATCAGGCCGCGCTCATTCATCAACAGCTTCTTAATCGCTTCAGCGGGAAGCCTGAGTTCGTCAAAAGTTGGTATCTTTAGCGGTATATGCCGGGTTGCGACGCAGATATTGGTCTTCTGCATGTAGACATTGAACCTGAAGCGGCCGAGGCCCGCGCCGTCCATGGAAAAGTCAACGTCGTGCTTCTCGTCAAAAATCGCCTTGAGCCTGGGCGTCAGAAGCGGAAAGATCAGCCCTTCCACTTCCTGGGTGGTCATCGTGGAGGAGTTTATCTGCTGGATAACGCCGTTTATACGCAGGAATACAGGCGCGCCGCCCCTGATATGGATGTCGCTCGCCTTATTATCCACCATTACCTTCATCAGCGTTTTAAGGTCTATGACCATATACCGTCTTTATCCTTTATTTCAGCCTGCGCGAGCCTGTTTTACGCCTGAGAAAGGCGGGCTTATCCAGATCTTCATCCTGCATGCCTACCAGCATCATGCTGGCGCTCCCGACGGTGTCTAAAAAATCTTCCGCTGGGCGCAGCCGTTTTCTGCCCCGGCGCCTTTCCAGGTCAAGGCTAAGATCGTTTTTCTGGCGGGAGGGAAAGCCCGTGGCGATAACGGTTATTTTCAGGTCCTCACCCATGGTCTCGTCATCCGCCTGCCCGAATTTTATGAACGCGTCCGGATTCGACGACTTCCTGATGTACTCCATCGCCTCCTGAATCTCCGTGAGCTTCAGGTTCTTGGCGCTGGTAAAGCTGACCAGTATCCCCCTGGCGCCGTCTATCACCGCGTTCTCCAGCATCGGAGAGCGTATCGCCTGTGAGGCGGCGTCCAGGTGCCGCTTCTCCCCGGAAGCCCGGCCGATGCCTATCAGGGCCTCGCCCGACTTGGTCATGATCTTGCGCACGTCCTGAAAATCCACGTTGATCAGGCCGGCCGTGGTAATAACATCCGCTATGCCCTGAATGGCCTGCCTCAGCACATCGTCCGCTACGCGGTACGCCTCGGTCGCCGTGGTATCTTCGCCCACGATCTCGCGCAGCCGGTCATTGGGAATCACCAGCAGCGAATCCACATGCCTGCGCATCTCGCATATGCCCTGGTCGGCCTGGGCGGCCCTTACGGTGCCTTCAAACTCGAACGGCCGGGTGACCACTCCGATCACCAGGGCGGCGGTAGTTGTTTTGGCTATCTGAGCGACCTCCGGAGCTGCGCCGGTGCCGGTGCCGCCGCCCATGCCGGCTGTGATGAAGATCAGGTCCGCGTCAAGAACGGCTTCTTTTATCAGCTCGGATGACTCCAGCGCCGCTTCCCGGCCGCGCTGCGGATCGCCGCCCACGCCCAGGCCCTTTGTGAGATTCTCGCCTATCTGGATGCGATTGGCCGCTTTATTGCGGCGAAGGTCCTGCGCGTCGGTATTGAGCGCGATGAAATCAACCATGCGGATATCGGCTTCCACCATGCGGTTAACGGCGTTTCCGCCGCCGCCGCCCACGCCGATGACCTTGATCCTGGCCTCTTTGTCCCGGAAGTCACCGCTATATCTGATACGCGTCTCGGTCATATGAAGATAAAATCGCTGAATATAAAGCCGCCCGTCAAGCGGGCCGCTGCAGCATCCGTCTAAAATAAATCTTTCACCCAGCGCCACCAGGCAGCAGGGATCATCACGGGGCGGCGTCTCGCAGCCGGCTCATTCCCCCCCCAGGGTTTGAGGTACTGGTAACACACCAAACCGATCGCCGAAGTGTAAGTCTGGTTCAGGTATTCCTCCGGGCACTCTATTATGTCCGGACGTGAGAATCCCTGGCGCGACTGCTTCAGGTCAAGCAGCTGCTCCGCCGCCTCGTTCATGCCCTTAAGCAGCGCACCGCCGCCGGTAAGCACAGCGCCTCCAGGCAGATCTGAAGAGTTGCAGTTTTGCAGGAAAGTGTTAATCTTCTCAAACATCTCCTCCGTTCTGGGCTGCACATAATCCAGCAGGTCGCGCGCCTTTATCTCTTTTTTGGTCCTGGCATCCAGGCCGGTTATCTGCAACACCCGGTCCTCTTCCACAAGGCTTGAGAGCACCGCGCCATGCTTCTCTTTTATTTCCTGCGCCGTAGCCATTGAAGTCCCGAGGCCGTAGGCGATGTCCCTGGTAACCTGGTCGCCGCCCAGCGGGATCTCGCTGGAGAACCGGAGGCTGCCCTCGTAATAAACCCCGACCGAGGTAGTCTGTCCGCCAATATCCACCAGCAGGCAGCCGAGGTCCTTCTCTTCCGGAGAAACCACCAGCTCGCCTATGGCCAGCAGATTGTAAACTGTGTCAACCACCCTGAAGCCGGCCTGCGACACCGATTTCATCAGGTTATTTATATGAGAGCTCTGGGCTGTAACTATATGCACGCTCACTTCAAGAAGCGCGCCCTCCATCCCCACGGGATTGGGCACGCCGCGCTGCCGGTCCAGAGAAAAGCCCTGCGGGATGACATGCAGTATTTCGCGGTCCGACTGAACGGGTATCGCCTTGGCGGTCTCAATCACATTCGCAACGTCCTCGGCGGTTATCTCCTTATCGGAACGCGCGATATTGTAGGCCCCGCGATTATTAAAAGTAAGGATGTGGCCGCCGCGGACGCCAAGGTACACTTCGCCCACTATCTCTTTCGCCTTTTCTTCCGCGGTCTCCATGACGTTGGCTATCACGCGCTGGGCTTCGGCGATATTAACCACGACGCCGCCCTTAAGGCCCTTGCACGGCATGGAAGCGCCCGAGAGTATCCTTATCTTATCCGACTCGGGGTCGTGCTCCGCCAACACGCAGGTGATCCGGCTTGACCCCATGTCGAGGCCGGCGATGATGTCTGACTTTGCCATATAAAAAGCTCCGAAGGACGTACTGAATGAAAAATGATGTTTATCAATTCTACTTAAATATCGCCCGCTTTAGAAACAAAAACTTTGCCGTCCCTGAAATACCGCATATCCACCCTTAGGGGCCCGCCCAATCTGCGCGCCGCGGCAGGAAGCACCTCGTTAAGCCGCGATATTTTGGCCTTTGTGAACTCAAAATCGCCCCATAACACCGAGGCGCCGTCGGCGAGGGTAAGCCTGCAGGATTGCTCCTGTCCAGGCTGCGCTCTCGCGGCCGCGACATCCTCCGGCGCGGGATACTCAAGCCTGACCGGCCGTGATGAAAAACCGGAGGCCATGGCATTCAGCTCTCTCAGAAAAGCGGCGAGCGGAGCCAGGCCGGCGCCGCCGCCATTGACTTCGGTTTCAAACAGCGTATCCGGCCCGCGGCCGTAATACGCTTCCAGCAGGCGCCCGTTATCCGCGAGATAAAAGTTCTCTCCGTCTCCGGGGGATTTCGCCCGTCCTCCTGAAGTCAGCCGGACCTTCGCGACGATATTTTCCGGCACCGCGTCCACGCTCACGCGGCCTCCGAGGAAATTCCGCCTCACCTCCACGCGGCTTAAGGAGGGGTAGGTTGTTTTAAGGCCTGCGGCAAGCGCCGCGGCATCCGCCCGGAAGAAGGAGCCTCCCATTTTGCCCGACATGCGGCGGGAGATCTCCGCCGAGATCTCTTCGGAGGGGCTTGTGACGGACAGGGTTCTGGCCTTGAAAGCGAAATAGCGGCCCGGAGACAGCGTGGAGAGAGCCCTGGCGGCCCAGAGGCCTGAACAGCCGAGCACCACAGCCGCCGCGCACACTGACAAGACGAGCCCGGCGTGCCGCACAATCCGGTGACGGACCTTCACACGCACTTTCACTTTGTATTTTTTTCCGTGAGCCATATTCCGGGAGCGCAGACCGCAAGCAATTGAGAGCGTAAAACGCTGCCGCAGGGCAGTATGGATATTATATTTTATATCAGCAAAAAACCGCAAATTATGTCTTTCTGCCGGCAATGGATGGAACCGGCCTGAAATATCGCGCGATTTGTAATGCCGCCGATTTATTGTATAATTAGTCTGCATTAACCTGCGCCCGTAGCTCAGGGGTAGAGCATTCGCCTTTTAAGCGAGTGGCCGCGCGTTCGAATCGCGCCGGGCGCAAAAAAGACTTTGTCGCATCTGAAGAGGGGCTGTTACATAAATGCGGGGCCGGGCTCAGCCGCGGCCGGCAAGTCCGCCACGCAGGGGAAAATTAAGAACTTACGGGAGGAATAAAATGATTAAACGCAAATCCGGTTTCACGCTGATAGAGCTACTGGTTGTGGTACTTATCATAGGTATCCTTGCCTCCATAGCTTTACCACAGTATTTTAAGGTGGTAGAGCGGGCCAGGGTTTCGGAAGCCGTTTCGGTGTTCAGCGGAATCAGATCCGCGCAGTCTAGGGCCAGCGCCAAGACCGGCACGTACGCAACGACCTGGGACGCCCTTGACGTGTCGCTTAAGACCTTCTCAACCGGGACGGACTGCGCCGGCAACGCTCCCTGTGTCGGCAAGGTGTTCACCTTCTCCGTTGCCACACAAGATGTCATTACAGCCACAAGGCACGCCCTGAACGGCGTCGGTCTTTCCGCCAGGTATAAGGATTATGTGCTCACCTACCCGCTGGCAGGCGCGTCCGCGGGAACGATAACCTGCACCGGCACCAACTGCTCGGAACTGCTTAATTAATACTGCGTCGCTTACCAGCAAAAGCCCGGCAAAGGGCGCAGCCGGCTGAGCGGCCCGGAACGCTGTAAACGGAGGAATAAAATGACTAAACGCAAATCAGGTTTCACGCTGATAGAGCTTCTGGTAGTGGTGCTTATCATAGGTATCCTTGCCTCCATAGCTTTACCACAGTATTTTAAAGTGGTAGAGCGGGCCAGGGTTTCGGAAGCCGTTTCGGTGTTCAGCGGAATCAGATCCGCGCAGTCTAGGGCCAGCGCCAAGACCGGCACGTACGCAACGACCTGGGACGCCCTTGACGTGTCGCTTAAGACCTTCTCAACCGGGACGGACTGCGCCGGCAACGCTCCCTGTGTCGGCAAGGTGTTCACCTTCTCCGTTGCCACACAAGATGTCATTACAGCCACAAGGCACGCCCTGAACGGCGTCGGTCTTTCCGCCAGGTATAAGGATTATGTGCTCACCTACCCGCTGGCAGGCGCGTCCGCGGGAACGATAACCTGCACCGGCACCAACTGCTCGGAACTGCTTAATTAACACTGCGTCGCTTAACGGCAAAAAGCCGCCGGAGAGATTTTCTCCGGCGGCTTTTTTGCGGCATATTGTTACTTAAGAGCTTACCCCGGCTTATTGAATGCCTCTATCCTGGCCATGGCTTCTGACAGTTTCTCCCGGAAAACCTCCAGCGACCTGCGGTAGGCCTCCTCGCGGACCTCTTCAGCCTGACGCATGGCGTCGATCTCCTTATTCTTTTTAGCGAGCGTCTCCTCAAGCTCCCTGTGAAATTCCGTTTCCCTGGCTGTCAACTTCTCGTGAAGAGCGCGGACCCTTGAGCTCTCAAGGCCCTTTTCTCCGTTCAGCTCGGACAGGGCGCGTTCGCGCTCGCCGCGCAGCTCGACAGCGTCCTCCCGCAGACGGCCGATTTCCTGGTCCTTTCTGTAAAGCCTCTCGTCAAAATCCTTTTCTTTCTCGGCGTACAGGCGCTCAAGCCGCTCGCGCTCAACCTGCAGCGATTCCTCCCGCTCGGCTTTCCCGGCCTCAATCGCCCTGTTGAGCTGGCTGATCTTATCCTCGTACAGCCTGGCTGTATCCGCGAACGACGCCGCCTGCGCCTGGCACTCTGCTTTCCCGCGCTGGCGCGCTTCTTCGACCATAAGCCGGCCCTCTTTACCGACCCCGGCCAGTTCGGCCCTCAGGCCCTGTATCTCCTCTTCCTTCCCGGAGAGTCTGAGCCCCGCGTCCTTGAGCTGCTTTTCGGACATCAAAGCAAGATTCTGTTTTTCCGCCGCGTGACGGACCCCGGCTTCGGCAAGCTCCTCAGAAAGCTGCCGCTCGTACGCGCTTTTCAGCTGGGCGCGAAGCGCCGTGATATCCGCGTCGGCTTTAACCTTTACGGCGTCTATGGCCCTGCGGGATTCGGAGGTCTGGGTCTGATACGCCATGGAATCGCTGACAGCCGACTCCAGCTCGCGGCGCAGGTGGGCTATTTCCTCCACTTTAAGCCGCAGGTTGTCTTCATAGATGCGCCTGGCGGAATCTATTTCGCTCTTAAGAGCGCCGGAGTGCTTCTCAAGCTCGACTTTAAGCCTGACCTCGTATTCGGACTGAAGCTGCTTTTCCCTGAAGAGAGATTCCTCCTGTTTTACGCTGTACTGGGTCGGCAGCTTTTCTATCTTGCGCGTAAGCCCGTCGCGGTCGGCCTGGATGGTCCTGCTGTTCTCTTCGAAGGTCTTCAGATTCCGCTCAAGATAATCTATCTCCTCCTGCCGCTTGCGCAGGTCGTCTCTGTATCCGTTCTCCATTTCTGTAAATTTTTCTGACAGGCGCCCGCGCTCATGCTCTATCGCGATCTTAAGCCGCTTGGGGATCTCGGCTTCCAGCTCGCCATATCTGGTTTTCTCCGCCTCCAGGCTTTCATTGAGCCTTAGCAATTTATGCTCTGAGTCGGCCTGCAGTGTTTTTTTCTCGCTCTCCAGGGCATGGATCACGCCTTCCAGACTTCCCATGGCCTGCTTGTACCTGTTCAGGTCCTCGTCGCGCCGCCGGACCGCCTCAGGCAGCTCAGCCAGCTGCTTCTGAAGCAGGCTTATCTTCACTCTGTACTCCTCTATCTCCTGGCTTTTTTCCGACAGTTTAACGTCGAGAGCCAGCTCCTTCTGCCTGAAAGACTTCTCGCGTTCCGCGGCTTCCTGCTGAAAGCTGTCTCTGGCCCATTTTAACACGGCCTCCTGCTTTTTGAATTCCTCCGTGGCGGCCTGCTCCCTTTTCTCAAAGGCCGCGAGCTTGTCGCCGTATATCTTTTCAAATCCTGCCTTTGCGGAATCCAGCTCTCCGGCAGATTTCTTGCGTTCTTCCTCCAGCCTGGCCGAAAAAACTTTTTCAAATTCCTGCTGCTTCTGCATCTGCTCCTGGCGCAGCTGCCATAGCTCCGCTTCCACCTGCGCCCACCTGGCGCGCAGCTCGTCTGATTTTTTTTGATAATCTTCCGCCATCCGGCTTTCCTTCAGCTTAAACGCCTCTTCATGCTTGGCGGCCTTATCCTCCAGTTCCTTTTCCCTTTCGCCTAGGCGGTCGAGCTTTGAGCGGAACTGGAATTCCAGGGAATCCCGGCTGGATTTTTGTTCATCGTCGTGGGAGCGCAGTATTTTTTCAATCTCAGAATTCTTGTTCTTAAGCTGGTTTTCCAGAAATGAGGCCTGGGCGGACCTTTCCTGAAGGTCCTGCCGTGACCGCAGGGCGTCCTCCTGCAGAACCCGTATCTTGTCCAGGGCCCAGCGCAGGGCGAGCCTTGCCGTCTCCACGTCGTTTATGGCCTTCTCGTTAAGTGAGGCCTCGTCGAATTGTTCGCTCATAATAGTTGTCAGCTCCGTTCAAAGTATAAACGCCCCGCCATAGCGGTCCCGATCAGTTAAACTCTAGCGAACTTATGTTGCGCAAATGTTACTTAAAAAGCAAATTTTCCTTAATGATGATTATACGGTTTTTTTCGCGGTAAAAATACCATGTTCCTGAGCCCCGGGGAGGCCCCTCATTCCTTGCCCTATACTCTGAACTTGCCCTTTGCTATCATATCTTTATGAAAGGCTTTTTTATAGTTTTTGAGGGACCTGACCGCTCCGGCAAGTCAACGCAGGCAAAACTGCTTGAGAAATGGCTTAAATCCAGGAGAAAGAAGGTTATGCTGACCAGGGACCCTGGCGGCACACACCTTTCCGAAAAAATACGCGAGATACTCCTTGACCCAAAAGGGCAGATAGAGCCGCTGACCGAGCTGTTCCTCTACGAGACTTCGCGCGCAAAGCTCACTCTTTCCATTATTCTGCCCGCCCTTATTGCCGGAAAAGTGGTCGTCTCCGACCGGTTCACTATGTCCACCACCGCCTACCAGGGCTACGGACGCGGCCTGCCCGTCAGCACAGTCGAAACACTGAACAGGATCGCGACCTGCGGCGTAAAGCCGGACCTGACCATCGTATTCAAGATCCCGGACAGGGTTTTTGCCGAGCGGGAGAGGCTGGCGCAGAAGCTTTTCGGCCCGGACAGAATGGAGCGCGCCTCCGCCGGATTCAGGCTTAGAGTGAACAGGGCTTACAACGTACTTTCCCGCCGTCACGGGATCGTGAGCATCAACGCGGCCAGAGGCATAGACGAGATACACGCCGAAATAAAAGGGCTGGTGGCGGCCAGATTAGGGATCAGGGTAAATGAACCCGGAAAAAGGACTCAGGCTAAACGCTGAGAGCATCTATGTCTTTTCAGGATATCATCGGACATAAAAGCGCTGCCGGCAGGCTGAAAGCGCTCATAGCCGGCGGACGCGTTCCTCCGGCGCTTTTATTCCATGGCGCGGAGGGGATCGGAAAATTCCGGATGGCCAGCGAATTCGCCAAGGCGCTTAACTGCACCGGCCCCGAAGCGCCGGCGCCGGACAAGGAGGCGGAGGAAGGCCTTTTCACCTCCGCGCCCGCTCCTCATCCTTTACCCGCCATCCCACATTCCTTCTCTCAGGACGCCTGCGGACTGTGCGTTTCCTGCTCCCAGGCGGAGAAAGGCGTACATCCCGATATGCATGTGATAGACGGCCAGTTTCAGGGCTTTCTGCTGGATGAAGATGCGCAGAAACAGAAGGTTCTGCGCATAGACACGGTCAGAGAATTCACGCGCTATGTCTACAGGAAAGCGATATTATCAAAGTGGAAGGTCTTTATAATAAACGACGCCCACACGCTTAACAACCAGGCCCAGAATGCCATGCTGAAGATCCTTGAGGAACCTCCGCCCTGCAACCTTTTCATTCTAGTAGCGGCGAATAAAAACCTTCTTCTTCCGACCATAGTTTCCAGAACCTGCGCGGTGGAGTTCGCGCGGCTTTCTCCGGATGCCGTCACGGAGATACTTGAGCGTGACGGCATGGCCGGGGACGAGGCCTCCGCGCTGGGCGGACTGTCCGGCGGCTCGGTAAAAAAAGCGCGCGACATAAAAAAGATCCGCGACCGCCTGGCCGGATCTGCGGCGCGCGGCCCGCGCGGTATTTTTAAACTGATTTCCGGCCTCCCGCGCGAGCCCTACCTGGCGCGCGAAGAGGCCAAACTCCTTCTGGACATCCTGCTCACGTCGGCCAGAAAAGCCTGGCTGGCGCAGGCGCCGGGACAAAGCGCCTCCGCCCACGCCTCCCTGATAAGGAAACTTCTGGGGTACCGCAGATTCCTGAACCAAAACGTGTCGCACGGCCTGACCCTTGAGGCGGCCCTCCTTGAATGCGACAAACTGTCGATATCGGCAGAGTAAAGAAAAAGGACGCCCGCCTAACGATCCGGCGCGCGTCCTTTCAGAATTCCGCGGCTATGTTCTGATTATAATTCTTCAGGTCCGGCCGGCCGGCGCATGGCTATCAGGGCCCTGTACATTACGGCCAGAAGGCCGGACACCGCATACAGCGAGAAGAAGAAAAACAGCGCGTTCTGGGGATAAGCTATTATCAGAAAAAAGACGGAAAGGATAAGCAGCAGCCCCCGCATGGTTTTGGGGTTCAGCATATTCCCCTGCTTGAAAGCGGCGTACGGCACAGAGGAGACCATCAGAAGCGACAGGGCCAGCATTATGAAGGGCGTGATGCCGTAGACGAAAGGCATCTGGTCCATTACCAGCTTAAAGCTTCTGACGCTGCCCTCCGCCTCCAGCATGCTGTAGGCGAGCACGAAAGATGACAGTATTCCGGCGGCGGCTGGTATAGGCAGTCCCTGGAAATAAGACTTGGAACTCTCGCCGAAATGAGCCTTCAGATTGAAGCGGGCCAGGCGCAGCGCGCCGCACATGATATAGAGGAACGCCACCGGGTAGCCCCAGAAGCCGTAATCCTTAAGCACGAAATTATACATCAGGTA
>CAZPMW010000074.1:8317-10277 GCA_964587805.1 uncultured Elusimicrobiaceae bacterium | reverse complement strand
GGCGTCCACCTTGCACACGCGCAGCTTGTCGGCATTGGGGTGCTGCACGGCTTCCATGATCTCGGTCCACCAGGGCACAACGGTGCCGCCTCCTGTCCAGTCCTTCATGGGCAGGGACGACATGTCATCGTAACCCATCCACGCGCCGGCGGCCAGCTCCGGGGTCATGCCGATGAACCACATATCTTTTGAATCCTGGCTGGTGCCTGTCTTTCCAGCGATCGGACGCTTAAGGCGGCTTACGGCGGTGGCGGTGCCGCGCTGCACCACGCCCTTCATCATATTGATCAGAATATAGGCCGTCTGCGGCGTGAAGCTTTCCTGCTCCTCCGGCACGTACTCCTGCAGAATTTTGCCCTGGTTGTCCACCACCTTCAGAACCCCGAACGGCTCCACATGTATGCCGCTGTTGCCGAAAGTTGAAAAAGCGCTTGTCATCTCCATAAGGCCCACGAGAGAGGTACCCAGACCTATCGACGGCACGGCTTCCAGATTTCTTTTCACGCCCGCCTTGTGCGCCGCATCCACCACCTGGGTCGGGCCGATCCTGGTGACGAGGTAAATGGAGGCCAGGTTCCTCGACAGCTCCAGCGCCCGGCGCAGGGTGATATTCCCCATAAACCTGTTGTCATAGTCGTTTGGAACCCAGATCTTGAAATCCTTGTTGCCCACGAACGGCTGTATGGCCGCGTCTATGGAA
Organism: uncultured Elusimicrobiaceae bacterium; assembly: GCA_964587805.1. GTDB lineage: Bacteria > Elusimicrobiota > Elusimicrobia > Elusimicrobiales > UBA9959 > YA12-FULL-51-18. Next base: position 9,577 of record CAZPMW010000074.1, on the reverse strand, counting down.
TACTGGTCGGTGGCCCCCTCCAGCAGGCGCCAGTCCTTGCCGTCGTAGTAGTAGGCCATCGGCGCGTCGTCCACGATAGAGGCGGGAGTATAGCCGTTAAGCAGGGCCGCCAGCCAGACGAAAGGCTTGAACGTGGATCCGGCCTGCCTGGCGGCCTGTGTGGCGCGGTTAAATTTGCTGTCCCTGAAGTTGCGCCCGCCTATCATCGCCTTGATCCCCCCGGTTTTCACGTCCAGGATCAAAAACGCACCCTGCAGGCCCTGCGCAGCCACGGAAGACCCCGGAATCCCGCCCGCGCCGGAGGCGATGAGATTTTTTAACGCGTCAGAATCATATCTGACCATATACTTTTCCATCACATCTTCGGCCGGGATCTGCATGGAGAGATCCAGCGTGGTGTAAATCTTCAAACCGCCCTTCCATAACTGTGTCATCCCGTACTTTGGCTCCAGCTGCTGGCGCACATACTCCACAAAATAGGGGGCGTGGGCTGACAACAAAGCGGATTTCTCGGTGGGAAAAGGCGCTTTATTGGCCTCCTCCATTTCTTTTTGCGTGATGTACCCTTCAGCCAGCATCCTGTCAAGCACCAGATAGCGTCGCAGCCTCGCCTTATCCGGGTTCGTGAAAGGCGAAAACCGCTCCGGGGAAGGGATGATGCCGGAAAGCAGCGCGCACTCGGCCAGCGTCAGCTCCGGCACTTCCTTTCCGAAGTAGAGCTTGGCCGCGGACTGCACGCCGTAAACTCCGGAGCCAAAATAGATCTGGTTCAGGTAGAGCTGAAGTATCTCGCTTTTTGAAAAATTGCTTTCTATCTGCAGGGACAGGAAAACCTCTTTCAGCTTGCGGGACAAGGTTTTCTCCGGCTTCAGAAAGATCCCGCGCGAAAGCTGCTGCGTAATGGTTGAGCCGCCCTGGGCCATGCGCACATGCATAAGATCCCGCAGCAGAGCGCGCGCGGTGCCTTTAGGGGAGACGCCCCAATGTTCAAAGAAATCCTTGTCCTCCATGGCTATTACCGCGTTCTGCATATCCACCGGGATGCGGCTCAGCGAAAGGATGGCGCGCTTCTCCACCGAGAATTCGGCGATAACCTGATTGTTTATATCGTAGACATAGGTGGTCAGAGAAGGCGTGTATTCGTCCAGCTTGTCCACCGAAGGGATATCGGACAGTATCTTGCGCATCATAAGGGAGGCGCAAATCACGGCTATGGCCGCGGCCAGGGCGGCGGCGTATATGGCCCTTATGACCAGCGTC
>CAZPMW010000074.1:0-8307 GCA_964587805.1 uncultured Elusimicrobiaceae bacterium | reverse complement strand
ATAAGTTTCTGAATAGCATTCATTCCAAGAGAATTATATCAAAATGCAAAGACATTGAACCCCGGCGGCTGAAAATGCTAAATTCAGGATATGAGAACAAAACATCTGCTGCCCGCGCTATTAATGGCCCTAATGGCCACCTCCTGCTCCAAAAGCGATGACAAGGTCATAGCTAAAGTGGGGCCGGAAAAGATAACCGAATCTTATATCCGCCAGAAGCTGGAAGAGATAGCTCCCAACGCACAGAATTATCTCGCGACCAAGCCCGGCAGAAAGCAGTTCCTGGACATATTGATAAACGAGAAATTGATGATTCTCGCCGCCAGAAAAAGCGAGACCGCCCGCTCCGAAGACTACAAAAAGCGGGTGGCGGCCATGGAGCTGGACCTCAAAACCAAGCTTGCCTACTATAAGGACTACATGCTGGCCAAGATGTGGGTGGAAGACCTGCGCCAGAACAAGATACAGGTCACGGAGGCTGAAATAGCGGGCTACTACGAAAAAAACCCCTACGAGGTGGTAGTGGAGCATATCGTCACGCCCACCTATGAGGAAGCCGAGGCCGTAATTAAAAAAGTAAAAGCCGGAGCCGATTTCGCCAGGATGGCCAAAGATACGTCCCTCGACAGGGACAATGTCCGCCTGCCGCCGGTAATGTATGGGGAATTCCTGCCGGAGCTAGAGGAAATGGCGTTTAAAATGCGCACCGGAGAGATACAGGGCGTGGTAAAAACCAAGCTGGGATATCACATCCTGAAAAAGATATCCCAGACCAAGCCGCCTTTCGAGCGGGTTAAGGAAAGAGTACGCCGCATAATGGAAAAGAAAAAATTCGACTCCTACCTCGCCCAGTTCCAGGACAAAACCAAAGTGGAGGTTTTAGATGAAAGCTATAAATAAAACCGCGGTATTATTGGCGCTCTCAGCTGCGCTTCCGGTCCTGCTTGACGCGGCTGTGATGGACGAGGTGGCCGTTAAGGTGAACAACGAGCCGGTGATGATGTCTGAATACACCAAGACTAAAGAGATGCTCACGGAGCAGTACCGCGCCGCGATGCCTGACTTCCTCAAACAGAAAGACGCCAGGGAGCAGATAGAAAAAGCCGCCCTGGACAAGCTTATAGACGAGGCGCTGCTGCGGCAGAAAGCCGATGCCCTTAAGATAAAGGCCTATGACCGCGAAATTGATATGGGCGTGGCCGAGGTTAAGAAACGCTTTTCCAGGGACGCTAATAACGTGCCGCTTAGCGAGGCCGCGTCGGAGGAGGCCTTCGCCGGAGAATTGAGGAAGGAAGCTCTTTCTCTGGAGCAGTTTCGCGACCGGATAAAAAAGCAGCTAATGGTGCGCAAGCTTGTGGAAGAGAGCATACGCTCCAAAGCCACCCCCCCGAAGGAGGAGGAGATCCGGAGCTATTTTGACAAGATAAAGGCCGTGATTTCCGGAGACAAAGCCCTGCTGGCCGGCATGGATGAGGACTCCGCGCAGGATCTCGCGGCGGTAGCGCAGCGCTTCAAAGAATTTACGGCCGAAAGGGTCAGGGTGCGTCACATTCTGTTTAAATTCGAAGCGAACGCGCCGCTCACCGAGAAGAGCGCCGTTCTGAAAAAAGCCGGGGATATTAAGAAAGAGCTGGATGCCGGAGGGGATTTTGAAGATCTGGCGGACAAATACTCCGAAGACAAGGAGAGCGCCGGAAAAGGCGGGGATCTGGGCTACATCATCAGGGGCATGCTTCCGGATGAACTGGACGCTAAAGCTTTTTCTCTTCCGCTGGGCGAAGTTTCCAAACCCGTCTCATCACTGTTCGGCTATCATCTTATACGGGTCGACGAGAGGCGCATAGCCTCCAGACTTAAATATGAGCAGGTAAGGGACGATCTGGAACAGCTGCTCACGCAGGCTAATTTCGGCAAGGAACTGGCCGCTTATCTAAAGGAACTGCGCAAAACCGCACAGATACAGAATTTCACGTCCGGCGCGCAGAAATAGCATCTCCGCGCCGCCTGGGTCGGGATCAACCGGAGCCCGGCTCCGGCCGTATGCGCCTGAAAACCAAGATCATAATAACAGCGGGGGATCCGCTAGGGATCGGCCCGGAGATTACGGCGAAGGCGCTTGCCTCCGCAGGCCTTGCGGGGCTGGACATCACTGTCATAGGAGACAGGGCCGCGCTCAGGGCTGCGGGTTTTAACCCCGGCCGCGCGGCCTTTATCCCGGTGGACGCCGCCGGGCCCGCCCTTAACCTTAAAGCGCGGCGCCCTAACCCCGGGGCGGGGCTGGCCTCCTTCAAGGCCGTGGAACTCGCCCTGACTCTTCTGGACAACGGCGGCTTCAGCGCTCTGGTCACGGCCCCGGTTTCAAAGGAAGCATGGGAGCTCGCCGGCATACCCTATACGGGCCATACCGGCCTTTTTAAGGCGCGCACCGGACGGGAGCCTCTGATGGGGTTTACCTCCGGCAGAATACGGACCGCCCTGGTCACCGAGCACCTTCCCGTAAGACTTCTCCATTTAAGAATAACCGCGGGATTGATCAGGAGCAAAGCTCTGCTTTTCGCCGACGCCCTTAAAGCCGCAGGTATACGGAAGCCACGGATAACGCTCGCGGCCCTGAATCCGCACGCGGGGGACGGCGGCCTTCTGGGACAGGAGGAGATTTCAGTATTAAAGCCGGCGGTCTCCAGGCTGCACCGGGAAGGTCTGGATATAAAAGGCCCGGTCCCCTCGGACTCGGCCTGGAAAGAACATATCACAGGTTTATCGGACGGACTGCTATGCCTTTACCATGATCAGGCGCTGGCACCGCTCAAGATACTGCCCGGAGCTGAGCGCTCGGTACACTGGACCTGGGGCCTGCCTTTCACACGGACCTCCCCTGTGCACGGCACCGCTTTCGATATAGCCGGGCGCGGAGAGGCGGATCCTGCCGGGATGATAGCCGCCGTGCGCTTTGCGGCCCGGATAAAGGACGTAGGCCGTAAATAGTCAATCGTAAGCAGTTACAGACCTGCTATTTACGGCTCACGACTTACGATTTACAGCTTGCAATTTACGGGACCTGCTCTAGCCTGACGGCGAGGTTTTTGGGAACGGCAGCAGCGGAATAAAAATCCTTCTCTTTCGCGCCGGTTTCGGCCGACATGGCCAGGGGATCCACACGGTAGGAGACAATAGCTTCCCGCGCCGTCTTCTTAACCCCGGCCACCTTGAATATTCCGCTAGGCAGTTCGGAGACTGAAACCAGGATCAGCATCTGTTCCCTGGAAAAATCAGCCGCCGGGAAGCGTCCGGCGTGCGAATCAGCGAAAGCTTTCCAGGTTTCCGGGCTCTTGAAAAGCTGAAAATCCACCGGCGCGGTTATCATGCTCTTTCCTCCCGCGTACCGCTGGGCGGCGCTCTCGCCTGGCCGCAGCACGGCGGCGTAGCTGAGCGGGCGGGATTTTTCCGGCTCCGTGAGCAGTACTTTTTTGCGCAGGTCGGAATCGGTTAGACGCACGGGGGAGGGCTTGTATTTATTAGCGCCGGACATTTCCGTAAGCGTATCCATGATGTTCTGCGGATCCTGCGCCACGCCCTCCAAGTCCTTGTTTTTAACCAGCATTATAGCCCCTTCGGACCTTACGCTTCCGGTGGCGAGGATGGTTCTGTAGGATGGCGGCGCGCTCTCTCTGACGTCGGCGCTGGCCCTGGCCTCCGCAAGCATCCTCTGGGCGGCCGCACTGGCGCTGGGCAATGTGATCCGCGGCCTTGAACCGGTGCGGTCCGAGACCATCATGCCGACAAGAAGGCAGATGAGCCCGACACCGGAGAAGATAAGCAGCCTGGCGGTTTTTTTATTCATTATCTTCGGCCCGTTATGCCCTGGGACGGCACCTACGCACGCATTGGCGGGACCCCCTCCGGAGGATTGACCCACAGGCGGGCACCGCTCCGCGGTTCCCCCTACGTTTTAAACACACAGTGTCTGAGACGGCACCTACGCACGTATTGTACAATAATTTAATCGCTAGTTCTTATTTCCGTAACACCACGGCGCTAAACTTATAAATGAAGTTATTACCCTGCGTGAGCCTTAGTTTCTCAGTTTATTCAAGGAGCCAGATATGAAATATTGGGCATACATCAATAACGAGATACTGGGACCTTACGAAAAAGAGAAATTGCTGGAACTTCCCGTTTTCTCCTCTTCCACCCTGCTCTGCCCGCAGACGCCGGTAGGAGAAAAGACGGAAGAGTGGAAAGAGGCGTCCACCTACCCTGAGGTAGCTTCTCTCCTGAAACCGGACGCAGCGCAGGCCACCGGGACTCAGAGCAGCCCGCCTGCCGCACAGGCGCCGGAACCGGAGTTTTCCAAGTCCGGGCGGAAACTTAACACTCTCACGCCACATACAATCGACCCGACCCCGCCTCAGGCACAGCCTATCAATTCCGCTTTCGAGGTAAATTCCCTGGACCCTGCCAAGAGCGAGCCGAAAAAAGACGAACCCAGCTACTCCGGCGCCAACTTTGAACCATTGACCATGTCACAGATAGGGAAGCGCTCCGTCCCGTCTGCTTCAGAAGGCGAAAAGCCGGCATCCTTGCCAGGCGGACAGCCTCCTGAGATATATATCCCGCCGGCAGCACAGCCGGCCGCACCCTCCCCTCTGGAGCAGTTTTCCCCGGCTACTGAGGCGCATCAGGAAAGCGCTCCCGCGTCAGTCCCCGGCTCTGCGGACGCTGATAAAAAAGCTATTAACGATATAAACGCAACGCTTGAAACGACCTCACGCCTTGCCGACATAAGCGCAAAGCTTGAAAACACCTCCCGCACTAGCGCCACGAAGCAGGATATAGAACAGCTGAAGGAAAAGATCAGCCAGATGGGTGAAGTTCTGGCGTCGATAAAGAGCAATCAGGCCCAGCAGGAGATAATGGAAAATGTGCAGCGGCTGGCTCACTCCGTCGCGGAAATAAAAGAATTATTGTCGCAGAGGCCCGCGGCGGCGCCGCAGGCCTCTCCCGCCGGGCGGGAAGAGGCGCCGGCGTTCGCTGAATACAAACAGCCGAAGAAAGGCACGGAAACGCTGATAGTTGACCATGGCTCCAGGGGAAAGAGCTCCGGGCTCGGCGGATTGATCAAAAAGATATTCGGCTTCCTTTTCATCCTGGTAGCGCTGGCCGCTATACTTGGAGGAGGTATTTTTGCCCTAAAAGCTTTCGGCGGACCGGATTTCACCAGCGCCCTGCCCTTTATGAGCGCCATTTTCGGCGAAGCTCTAGGCGAATCTAAAACCGAACTTCCGGCGCAGCCGCTTGCCACTCAGGGCGTAGAAGCAGCAGGCTCAACGGCCCAGAGCCCTCAGGCGCCCTCGCCGGCCCAGGCCGCTCCCGCCAAAAAGGATCTCACTCCGGAAATCATTTACTTCGGCAGGTCCTATTCTCCGAAGCAGGGAGCCGGCACCCTTGAAAACAAGATATTTGAAGACGCTGTGTTTAAAAAGGGCAACTTCAACAAGACCGCCTGGCAGGCCAGGGAGCTGCCCAACGGCATGTTTGAGTTGGCCGCCAATATTCCCCTGCTGGGCAATACGGGCCAGTTGTCATACCGCTATGAGGTTGACTACGCCAATAAATCCATAAGGCCGCTGGACGCCATGGCGCAAAAACCGCTGGACGCACTCATAAGCCCTAAACAGGTCAAAGCTGCGCCCGCCAAAGGGCGGAAGAAATCCTCCCCTCCGGCCCTGAAAGCAAAACCGGCAGCGAAACGCGGCGCCGCGCCGGCCGCAGCCAAGCCGGCAGCGACGGACGATGAAGAATATGAGTATGTATACGAGGATGAAGCAGGCACAGCCGAATAACAAATAAGGCTTTTCACCTCACCGGGACGCCTGAAGAAGACAGGCAGATCAGGTAATTTTACCGCCTTACGGTCTTAAGCCTGCTTTTAGCGCGGCTCCTTTCAAAAGCCAGTTTTACCAGCCTGTCTACAAGCCGGACAATATCTACGCCGGTATTTTCCCAGAGCGCCGGATAGAGGCTGTGCGAGGTGAACCCGGGAATCGTGTTTATCTCGCCAAAATAGAACTTTTTTTCATTCTTCGGATCCACAAAGAAGTCCACTCTCGCCATGCCGTGGCAGCCCAGGGCCCTGAACACGGACGCTGACGATGCGCGCAGCTTCCGGGCCGTAGCCGCGGAAAGCGGCGCAGTAGCCGTAAAATCCATGCCGTTATCATCCAGATACTTCGCTTCATAATCAAAAAACTCATGCTTGCCCTTAGGCCTTACCTCTCCGGGCACGCTGGCGCGGGCGTCCGCTGGAGAGCCCAGCACGCCGCAGACTATTTCACGGGCGCGGTCCACGCCTTTTTCTATCATAACGGCCGAGTCGAAGCGGGAAGCGAACGCCACGGCTTTTGCGAGGTCCCTGAACGCCTTGACTTTGACCACCCCGACGGAAGAGCCCAGGCTCACCGGTTTCACAAAAAGCGGAAGGCCCAGGCGGCGGGCGGATTTAAGCGCAGACGCCATGCATTTTTTATCACGGCCGGTTACGATCACGTGCGGCAGAACGGGAAGCCCGCACTCCTCCGCCACGCTTTTGCTGAGAACCTTATCCATACTGGCAGCCGACGCAAGAACCCCGGACCCGACATAAGGCAGCCTGAGCAGTTCCAGGAAGCCCTGCAGCACCCCGTCTTCTCCGGTAGTGCCGTGCACCACCGGGAATACCGCGTCGATTCCCAGCGGCCTGCCCCGCAGCATGAAATCTCCTTTCTCCAGAGAGGGCTCCGCCTTTTCCCCCTTAAGTGCCCCGCGCTTTACGAAAGCTTTCCGGCCGACCAGCCGCCACGCCCCGCGCTGCGGGATATAGACCGGGAGGACCGAGTAACCGGCCAGGAACAGTTTGTCCGTTACGGTTCTTGCGGACTCCACTGACACCTCGTGTTCGGCGGATCGCCCGCCGAATATCACGCATATATTTTTTTTCATGATTCTCCTCACTTATTCACTTCCGTTACCATGCCCCCGCCTAGAACCCTGTCGCCGTCGTAGAAAACGACCGACTGCCCTCTGGCCGGGGCGAACTGCGGTTCTCCGAAGACTCCGGAAAACCCAGTTCCGTCTGAGGAAACGGTCAGACAGGAGACCGGCTTGTGCCTGTAGCGTATCTGAGCGTGGATGCGCCGCCCCGCCTCAGGCTTTTCCGCCAGCCAGTTCATGCCGGACGCCGTGAACGCCCCGAAGCGGGCCTCTTCCAGCCCGCCAAGGACAACCTCATTAATCTCGGGCTTTATAGCGGTCACGTAAAGGCGGCCGGGCCCGTAAACGCCCAGGCCGCGGCGCTGCCCTATCGTAAAATTAAAAAATCCGCTATGACGCCCCAATATTTTTCCGCCGGAATCCACTATCCTGCCCGGGCGCGCCTGAACGCCTTTTTTCCCGAGGTACCTTCCGTAATCGCCCCCCCCTACAAAACAGATGTCGTTGCTCTCTTTTTCCCCGGCCGCGGGCAAAGAGAGCTCTGCCGCTAGTTTCCTGACTTCCGACTTCGCCAGCGCACCCAGGGGAAAAAGAATACCGGGCAACTGTTCTTTTTTAAGGCAGTAAAGGAAATAGCTCTGGTCCTTCAGGGGGTCGCGGCCTCTCAGCAGGCGGAAGCCGTCCGGGACTTTTTCAATGCGCGCATAATGCCCTGTGGCCAGATAGTCGGCCCCTAAAGCTCCCGCCAGGTCGAAGAGGTAGGAGAATTTCACGAAACGGTTGCAGTCCACACATGGATTGGGCGTATAGCCGGCCAGGTAGCTTTTCACAAATTTTTCAATAACTTCTCTTCCAAAGATTTCTTCCGCGTTCTTGAGGTAATGCCTGACTCCGATGGCGTCGCAGACGGCGCGGGCCATGGCGCCTGAGGCGGCCGCCCCGCAGCAGGCCGGCCCGCCTTTTTCCGCGGCGAAGAGGTTAAGCGTGACGCCTATAACCTCAAAGCCTTCATTTTTCAACAGCGCGGCCGCCACGGAAGAATCAACACCCCCTGACATGGCCACGACGACTTTTTTCTTCATAATCCTGAGACCGGTATATTTTATTACTTTTAAAATAAAAAAAGGGCGGCTAGGCCCTTTTTTCAGAAATCTCTCTCCGGCCGGTCACTGTCCGAAATCGAAGCCTTTGAACAGGTCCTCCTCGGTTTGGTCCGCACCTCCGGCCGCGGCCGGCTGCCGCGCCGAAGCCGGCTCGGATGTCCTCGCTCCCCCCGGGGCCTTAGAGCCCGGCAGGGTCTTCACGCCCGCCTCGTCCCGGAGCTGAGCCGCCAGCTCC
>CAZPMW010000073.1:4449-10586 GCA_964587805.1 uncultured Elusimicrobiaceae bacterium | reverse complement strand
TATAGAGAACAACATGCAGATAGTCAATCCGCGGGCCGCCCAGATTCTTAAAATCGAATCCAACCAGATGCAGGCGGCTAAAAAGAATATTTCCGAACTGGCGGCCGCCGCTCCGCAGGCGCTGTCTCTCTTAAAAACAGCCCTGGAGGAGAAAAAGATGGTTCCGCGGGGACAGGCAAAAGTAGCCATAGGCGGCAATGAAGTTGTTCTCGGCTATTCGGCGACTCCCATTAAGAATGAAAAAGGGGATTACGCGGGCATGACTTTTTTATTCCAGGATATAACCTCCTACCAGAAGGCCTGATTCACTACGAACGGCCCGGCCGATACCGGAGGGGAAGAGATAAAGAGCGGGAGACGCTTCAGCGAAACTACGGCCGCCCCGACCGCCGCCGGAATTCAGCGCTACGGTGAAACGATTGGAATCCGATAAACTCCCCGTCGTACATATAATAACGCGGCTGGAACCCGGCGGCTCCGCTCAGAATGTCATAGATTCGGCCGCCGCCCAGGCCGCTGACCGGGAGGTCGTACTTATATCCGGGCCGCATAAGGGCAAAGAGCAGCTTAAGTTAGACCTCAGCGGGCACCTGCGCTATATTGAACTTCCTGACCTGACCCGCGAGATCTCCCCGTTGAAGGATCTGCGGGCGTTCCTTGCCCTCAAAAAAATCATTTCCGGGCTTAGCCCCGCTATAGTGCATACTCATACGGCCAAGGCCGGCATTTTAGGCCGCTGGGCGGCCTATCTATCTAAGCCGCGTCCCGGCCGGCCCCGCCCCGTAATTATACATACCCCGCACGGGCATGTGTTTTACGGCTATTTCGGGCCGGTTCGGACCTTTATATTCAAAGCGGCTGAAAGGCTGACCGCGCGGGTGACCGATCACTTTATCGCCCTGACCGAAGGCGAGCGCCGCGAGTCGCTGGAGCAGGGGCTGGGCGCGGCGGACGGCTGGACCGTGATACACAGCGGGGTGAGCTTCACCGCGCGCTCCTATGAAAATGTAAGGCCGGACCTGGGCATAGCCGAAGACGAAACGGTCATCGCCACTATAGCGCGGCTTGAGCGGGTAAAAGGTGTGGAGTTTTTTATCCGCGCCGCGGCGGAGCTGCGCAAAAGAAACACCGGGGTAAAGCCGCGCTTCATGATAATCGGCGACGGAGCCCTGAGGTCCGGGCTTGAGGCCCTGGCCTGTAAACTTGGGCTCGGAAAAGCGCTGCTCTTCACCGGCTTCCAGCGGGACATCTTCAAATACCTTTCCGCCGCGGATATATATGTTCAGCCCTCCCTGAACGAAGCCATGGGCCGCACCGCGATAGAGGCCCAGTATATGGCCCTGCCGGTAGTCGCCTCCGACGTCTGCGGTCTGCCGGATGCGGTCAGCGACGGCGTCACCGGCATGCTGGTTCCACCGGGCGATCACAGGGCGCTGGCCGGCGCTATAGAGTCTCTGCTGAAAGACGCCGGACTTCGGCGCCGCATGGGCGCTGCCGCAAGGCTCCGTGTCCTGGAAAAGGATTTCACCGGCTTCACCCGCTTCAGCGCCGAAAGCATGAATATCCGGCTGAAAAATTTCTATAATAAGGTACTGTCGCAAAGCCCTGAAATATAGTGCGCGGGCGGAGAGGAAAATAGCTAATGGCCAAGATACTTGCAGTGGATGACGACCTGTGCATACTTGAGCTTTACAAGGAAATTTTTTCCAAAGCCGGGTTCGAGATAGAGACGGCCGAAGACGCCAGCGCCGCGATGATGAAGTTCCAGACGGTCAAGCCTGACCTGCTGGTGCTGGATGTGGATATGCCGGCCGGCGGGGGGCAGAAAGTTTTCGACCGCCTACGCAATCTGCTGCTGGCCTCCACTCCCATAATCTTCTCCACCGGCTCGCCCGAGCGCGTGTCCGGCCTGGCCAGGAACTTCAACGTTGTCATACTTAAAAAGCCGGTCAATCCCGAACTGCTTATAGACACCGCAAGAAAACTTCTGAACACGCCAAAGGCGCCTAACCCGTCGCAGCCGGCCTGATCTCTCTCATCACTATTAACGGACAAGGATAAAGGCATGAAACCTATCATTACTGCGGATAAAGCCGTTGAGAACATCAAGGACGGCTCAACCCTGATGCTGGCGGGCTTTATGGGCTGCGGCAACGCATTTACGCTTATAGACGCGCTGGTAAACAAAGGGGCGAAAGACCTGAATCTCATCACAAGCGACACGGCCTACCCGGACGTGGGCGTGGGCCGCCTCATATGCCAGAACCGCGCGGCCACGCTGACCGCTTCCCATATCGGCACTAACCCGGTATCCGGCCAGAAGATGAATTCCGGAGAGCTCAAGGTAACGCTTGTGCCGCAGGGAACCTTCGCCGAGCGGATACGCGCCAAGGGCGCCGGGCTGGGCGGCGTGCTGACGCCGACCGGCACAGGCACCGCTGTGGAAGAAGGGAAACAGAAGCTGAACATTGGCGGGAAGGATTTCCTGCTTGAACTCCCGCTGGCGGCCGACTTCGCTTTCATAAAGGCGGAGGTAGCCGACAAATACGGCAACGCGTTCCTGCCCGGAGCCACTAAGAATATGGCCATCGTAATGGCGATGGCAGCGGACCATGTCATTCTCGAAGCCGAGACGATAGTCGAGCCCGGCGAGCTGGACCCGGAAAAGGTGACTATACCCGGGATTTTCATCTCCGCCATAGTGAAGTCTACCCTGCCTGCCGCGAACCTGCAGCTTAAACTTTGATCTGAGGAAAAACAATGGACCCCAAAGAGCTTAAAAGAGTCAGGCTGGTTAAGCGCATAGCGCAGGAATTCCCGGACGGGGCGCTGGTCAACCTCGGCATAGGCATGCCCACGATGGTGGCCAACCACATCCCCGAAGGCCGCACCGTACTGTTGCATTCCGAGAACGGCTTTACCGGCCTCGGCCCGGCGGCGCAGAAAGGCAGTGAAGACCCGCGCGTGGTCAATGCCGGCGGCCAGCCGGTGACCATAATCCCCGGCGGCGCCTACTTCGATTCGGCCATGTCTTTCGCGATCATACGCGGCGGGCACGTGGACTACACCGTGCTGGGCGCCCTGGAAGTGGACATGGAAGGCAACCTGGCCAACTACATGATCCCCGGCAAGATGGTGCCAGGCATGGGCGGGGCGATGGACCTGGTAGCCGGCGCGAAGAATGTCATCATCGCGATGGAACACGTTAACAAGAACGGCGCGCCCAAGATACTCAGGAAATGCTCTCTGCCGCTCACCGCGCGCGGAGAGGTGGACATAATAGTCACCGACCTGGCCTTCATACGCGTCACGCGCAAAGGCCTGATCCTGGAAGAGATAGCCGAAGACACGACCGTGGAAGAAGTGGTGAAAGCCACCGAAGCCCCGCTGCACATCTCCGGCGCGATACGCAAGTTCTAAGGAGATATCATGGCCGACAAAATGATAATAACCTGCGCGCTCACAGGAGCGGAGACTACGAAGGCGCAGGCCCCCGCGCTGCCAGTCACTCCTGAAGAACTGGCGGCCGCCGCCCAGGAAGCCTGCCTCGCCGGGGCGTCGATAATCCACCTGCACGCCAGGAACGACGACGGCACGCCTACGGCCGACGTGAAAGTTTTCAAGGCCGCGATCGATCTTATACGCAAAAAATGCGACGTGGTGATAGAGGTCACCACCGGCGGCGCGGTCGGCATGACCCCCGAGGAGCGCATAGCCCCGGTAGCGCTGAAGCCGGACATGGCCTCGCTGGACTGCGGCACTGTCAATTTCGGCAACGACTATATAGTCAATACGCTGCCCATCATGCGGCAGTTCGCGTCCGAAATGAACAAGTACGGTGTGCGGCCCACGCTGGAATGCTTCGACGTATCGCACGTGCAGTCTTCGCACATACTGATAAAAGAAGGCCTTATTAAGCCGCCTTACCATTACGGCTTCGTGATGAACGTGCCGGCCGCGCTCAGCCTGAGCGTGAAGACCCTTTCCTACATGATAGACCAGATGCCGGCCGAGAGTTACTTCACGGTGATGGGCATAGGCCGCGCCCACCTGCCCGGCATCTGCGGCGCCATAGCCTCCGGCGGGTTCATCCGCGTGGGCTTCGAAGACAACATTTACTATTCCAAGGGCCGCCTGGCCAAGTCCAACGCCGAGTTCGTTGAGCGCGCCGTGCGCATCTCGCGCGAGGCTGGCCTTGAGATAGCGAAACCTTCAGACGTCAGACAGCTGTTTAAAATAAAGTAAGGAGACCACCATGCCCGCAAACACCGAGATCGAGATAAAAAAGAACGGCAATCCCTTCGGCTCGCACCGCGTGATAGAGCCTAAAGGAGTGCTCACGCAGCCGGCCACAAGGATAGACAACAACATGGATTACATTTGGGACAACGAGATCCTTGTCGAAGTGGAAACCCTGAACATAGACTCAGCCAGCTTTACGCAGCTAAAGAAAGAAGCCAACAACGACGAAGAGAAGATAAAGGCCGCCATAGTGAAGATCGTGGGCGAGAAGGGCAAGATGCAGAACCCGGTCACCGGCTCCGGCGGCATGTTCCGCGGCCGCGTGCTCAAGATCGGCCCCGCGCTGAAAGGCAAAGTGCTGATAAAAGAAGGGGATAAGATCGCCAGCCTGGTGTCGCTCTCCCTGACGCCGCTTAAGATAGAGAAGGTGCTGGGAATAAAGAAGGGCACCGAGCAGGTAAGCGTGGTCGCAAAGGCCATACTCTTCGAGAGCGGCATCTACGCGAAGCTTCCCTCGGACATGTCCGAGACCCTCGCCCTGGCCGTGCTCGACGTGGCCGGCGCCCCGGCCCAGACCGCCAAACTGGTGCGGCCGGGCAACACCGTGGTCATCATCGGCGCCGCCGGCAAATCCGGCGTGCTCTGCTCCTATGAGGCGCGCCGCCGCGCCGGCATCACGGGAAAGATAATAGGCGTCACCAGCTCCGACAGCGGCCTGGCCAAGATGAAGGAATACGGCTTCTGCCACGAGAATCTCAAGCTCGACGCCGGCAACGCGCTTGAATGCTACGAGGCGATCAAGACGGCCACCGGCGGCAGGCTGGCGGACGTGATCATAAACTGCGTCAACATCCCCAACACCGAGATGGCGTCCATCCTGATGTGCCGCGATGGCGGGATAGTCTATTTCTTCACGATGGCGACCTCGTTCACCAAGGCGGCGCTCGGCGCCGAGGGCGTGGGCAAGGACGTGGATATGATCATAGGAAACGGATACGCCAAGGACCACGCCGAGATAACGCTGAACATCCTGCGCGAGTCCAAGCAGATACGCGACATCTATACGAAGCTGTACGCGTAAGCGGACCTGACGCCGGCGCTGGTACCACAAACATTGACTCCGCATGCCTCTTCCGAAAAGGGCTGGGCGTCGGGGACGATATATAAGCGCAAAAGCTGCCAGCGGAATTTGAGGAGACCTCATGAAACCTTACAGGCCGGTTGACTACAAAAAGACAGCGCTGTGGAAAAATGTTCCCGAAAGCGACTGGCTCGACTATCAATGGCAGCTGAGGAACGTGATAAAGGACATCCCGACACTTGAAAAAGTGGCGACGCTCAGCTCCCGGGAAAAACTCGACCTCAAAGCCTGCCTTAAAAAGTTCACGATGGGCATAACGCCCTATTATGCGGCGCTGATGGATAAAAAGAATAAAACATGCCCTGTGCGCCTGCAGGCTATACCGCGCGCTCTGGAACTGATGGATGACCCCTCGGACCTTTCAGACCCGCTGCACGAGGATGTAGACTCCCCGGTTCCCGG
This sequence comes from uncultured Elusimicrobiaceae bacterium, assembly GCA_964587805.1. GTDB lineage: Bacteria > Elusimicrobiota > Elusimicrobia > Elusimicrobiales > UBA9959 > YA12-FULL-51-18. The sequence continues at coordinate 4,801 of CAZPMW010000073.1, read as the reverse complement.
GCTCACGCACCGCTACCCGGACCGGGTACTGTTGCTGGTCACCAATATCTGCTCGATGAACTGTCGGCACTGCACCCGGCGCAGGCTGGTGGGCTTTAAAGACTCCAACATGTCCGCCGCGAACCTGGACAAGGCGATAGATTACATCCGCAAAACACGCGAGGTGCGCGACGTGCTGATCTCCGGAGGCGACCCGCTGGTGCTTAACGACGAGATGCTCGAGAGCATCATAAAGAAGATCCGCGCCATCGGCCACGTGGAAATAATCCGCCTCGGCTCCCGCACCCCGGTGGTGATGCCGATGCGCATCACCGACAAACTGGTGAACATGCTCAGGAAGTACCACCCGATA
>CAZPMW010000073.1:0-4439 GCA_964587805.1 uncultured Elusimicrobiaceae bacterium | reverse complement strand
CAAAGAAATGACCGCCGAAGCCGCTGAAGCCTGCCGCAAGCTCGCGGACGCGGGCATCCCCGTCGGCAACCAGAGCGTGCTGCTCAAAGGGATAAACGACTGCCCGCAGACCATGAAGCGCCTCGTGCACGAATTGCTGATGGCCCGCGTAAAGCCTTACTACATCTACCAGTGCGACCTGTCCAAGGGGATCAGCCATTTCCGCACAACGGTTTCCAAAGGCATAGAAATAGTGGAGAACCTGCGCGGCCACACCAGCGGCATGGCCGTGCCAACCTTCGTAGTGGACGCGCCGGGCGGGGGCGGCAAAACCCCGGTGATGCCGAACTACCTGATCTCCATGTCGGACAAGCGCGTGGTGCTGCGCAATTACGAGGGCGTCATAACCGCCTACACCGAACCCGCCGGCTACGTCTCCTCCTGCGACGGCTGCGAGTACTGCAGCGACGACAAATACAAGCCCATAGACGGCGTGGCCAAGCTCCTGAACGGCGAAAAGCTGACGCTGGAGCCAGCGCACCTGATGCGGACCAGAAGACATACGAAATAGCGGACTGTCTGGAGCCGGGAACCAGAGATCGCGGATCCGCGGAAAGGCGAATTAAGCCCGGCTTTTGATTCCCGGCCCCCGGTTCCCGGTTTTTCTGTATTTTCGCTTATGGATCTCATCAACGGACTAAAGGGCCGGACTGTCTTCATTGTCGGATCCGGGAAGAACGCCGGCAAAACCACCTTCCTGAATTACGCCATGAGCCGGCTGCGCGGGACCGGGGCGATGGGCGCGCTCAGCGTGGGAGTGGACGGAAAGAAGGAAGACCAGATATTCGGGAACCAAAAGCCGCAGGTTCACGCCGGGCGGGGGGATCTGCTGCTCTGCGCCGAAACAGCGCTTAAGAGCGCCGACCTGGATTACGAAATACTCAACGTGTACCCGTTCCGCACGGCCATAGGCAGGCCGGTGCTGCTGCGCGCGCTGCGCGCCGGCCGCCTGGAGATTTCCGGCCCGGAGAACAACTCCCAGCTGGCCGAGATACTGTCAGACATGCGCCGCCACGGGGCCGGCACTATTTTTGTGGACGGAGCGGTGGACCGGATAACGCAGGCGGCAGAAGGGGAAAAGCCGGTTTTCGTCTATGTGGCGAAAGTGGAGCCTGAGAACCTGCGATCCGCTGCCTCGGCAATGAAGCTTATCTGGGCGGCGGCGGGAGTTGCGCTCTGGAAGCCGGGAACCAGAACGGCCGGGCCGGTGCTTTTCGTAGAAGGCGCGCTGACGCCAGGTAAGCTCCCGGGCGAACACGAAGCTGCCGGAACTCTGGTTGTGGAAGACCCGACAAAGCTCTTCCTCTCCTGGGAGGAGTGGAAGGCGCTCAATAGCCGCTTCAGGGTGTTTTTCCTGCGCAAGCCGGACTTAGCCGCCTTCATAGTCAATTTGTATAATATCACCAGGCCTGAATTCGAGAAAACACTGGCTGCACCCGCATTAACGGCACGGATAGTCTATAACCCCTATCAAATTACCTCGAGGGGCCAGACACATGCGGTAACTTTAAGGCCCAAACTTTGAACAATGGAAAAAACGCGGGCTTTTGCCGAATTCGAAACCTTCTACGCGCTTTTCAGGCCGCTCACCCCGTATGGGCGCCTTTACAGGGAGAGCCGCCCCTTTTTCTCCGACCCCGCTGCGCTTAAGGCGGAGTATGACCTGGCCGCGGCCGCCGGCGCCTTTCTGGGCTCTAAGCGGGAGAAAGCTGACCGCCTGCGCTTTCACCTGCGCAATATCCCTAAACTGGACCTCACGCGCCAGGCGCTTTGCGGCGCCCCGGGGCTGTTCCTGGCGCGCAAATTCATCTCTAACGCCAGGAAGATCTTCAGCCTCCTGCCCGCGGGACTGAGAGCTAAATTCGGGGCTAAATGGCAGTCGGACGACCTGCTGAACCTGCTCAATAAAGGCGGCGCGGGAGAGGCTTTCCATGTTGCCGACGCCTATGCCCCGGAGCTTGCCGCAGTGCGGGCCAGGATAGCGGCCTGCGACGCCGGGATAAGACGCACCCGGGAGCGCCGGCTTAAGCAGCTGCGCGAGCTTTGGGGCCTTGATTTCACCGGCAGGGATTTCCTGGTCATCGACGAAAAAGCCGCCACTGAATTCGCCTCTTCCCGGGACCTGTTCGCCGAGCCTTTCGACGGCTCGCATATCACGGTTAAGCCGGTGTACGGCCCGGAATACATGGAAGCCGTAAGCGAGAGGGACAGGCTGCGTGCTAAGGAGCAGGAGCTGGAAGCGGCCGTCATCAGGCGCCTGGCCGACGCCGTTACCGCTGAGAAACGCTTTATCGAAGGCTACATATCGGCCGTGGAGAAGATAGATATAGCGGCGGAGCGCGCCCGCCTGGCCGGCGAGCTGAAGCTGACCCGCCCGCTGATACATAAATACCCGGCCGCCATACGCCTGCGGAAAGCGCGCTTCCTGCCGCTGGAATTTAAATTGCAGGCGGACGGGCTCCGGTACACCCCGCTCTCCGCAGTTTTCACGCGGCGCGTTAACGTTATCTACGGCTCAAATATGGGCGGCAAGACCGTAGCGCTAAAGACGCTGGCCTTCATGCAGCTGGCCGCCCAGAGCGGATTTTTCACCCCGGCCGCCTCTTTTGAAACCTGTCTTTTCGACGGGGCGGCCTTCATAGGCGGCGCCGAGATGGAAACAGCCGGCGGCCTTAGCGGCTTCGGTCTGGAAATGAACGATTACGCGGTCACCCACGGGCGGCTGAAGAACAGCAGGCTGCTGATCCTTATGGACGAGTTCGCCCGCACGACCAATTCAGAGGAAGCCGCTGCCCTTTTGAGCGCCATTCTCGAAGACCTGGGAGAGAAAAAAGGCGCCGTCTCCTTCCTGGCCACCCACTTTTCTGACCTGCGGGCCGGAGATAGGGCGGCCAGTTTCAAAATGCGCGGTTTCGACACCGCGGCCTTCAACGAATATTTTTGCGGCAAACCGGCGGCGGGTCTGGAAGAGAAGCTGAAGATGATAAACCGCTTCATGCGCTATGAACTGCTTCAAGGCGGAGCCGGAGAGGAAGCCCGCGACGCGATAAAGATAGCCGGCATACTGGGCGTGGCCAGGCCCGTAATCAGGCGGGCGCAGGAATTTCTGGAGGAGAAAGAATGACACCGCTTAAAAGCAAGCTAGGACTTTCAAACGCTAAAATAGCGAAGGCGCGGAAGCTGGCCGGGGACATAGTCGCCCCTGTACAGGAATTCATAGACAGGCATACCACGGTGACCATAGAGCGGGCCACGCTGCGTCTGCTGGGAGCCGACGGGGCCAGCTCCGACGGGGTGCCGGTGCCGAATCTGATAGCCGCACAATGCGGCGAAAGACTGGCCGGAGGCGCGGCCTCTTTATATCTTAACGCCCTGGTAAAGCTGGACAAGAAACCGGCGGTGCTCAACGGGGAAATAGCGAAGGGCCTGGACATTACCAGGCTGGAATCCGTGGACGGCGCGCGCATACAAAAAAAGGCGGACGAACTGGTAAAGGGCCTGGACGCGCGCATAGCCGGCAACGTGGCGCACAGGAACGCCAGGCTTGAGCGGTACAAGGACAAAGTTAAATCTCCGCTTATCTACGTGATCGTGGCCACCGGGAACATTTACGAGGACGTTAAGCAGGCCCGGTCCGCTGCGCTCGAGGGGGCGGACGTTATAGCCGTGATCCGCACCACCGCGCAGAGCCTGCTGGACTACGTGCCCTACGGCGCCACAACCGAGGGCTTCGGCGGCACCTACGCCACGCAGGAGAACTTCCGCATAATGCGCGCGGCCCTGGATGAGGTAGTGGATAAGGAAAAGCGCTACATCCGCCTGGTCAATTACTGCTCCGGCCTCTGCATGCCGGAGATCGCCGCGATGGGCGCGCTTGAGCGCCTGGATATGATGCTCAACGACTCGATGTACGGCATCCTCTTCCGCGACATCAACATGTACCGTACCTTCACCGATCAGTACTTCTCACGCATGATAAATACCGCGGCCGATATCGTTATAAACACCGGCGAAGACAATTATCTGACCACGTCGGACGCGGTCGAAAAAGCACACACCGTGCTGGCCTCGCAACTTATTAACGAGCGCTTCGCCTCTAACGCCGGCATGCCGGAACGGCTTATGGGGCTGGGGCACGCCTTTGAAATAGACCCTTCCCTTAAAAACGGCTTTTTATACGAATATGCTCAGGCGCTTATGGCCCGGGAGATATTTCCGCGGCATCCGCTGAAGTATATGCCGCCCACAAAGTTTATGACCGGAGATATATTCAAAGGCTACGCGATGAACGCGCTGTTTAACTTTGTGGCTAAAGCCACCGGCCAGCCCATAGAGCTGCTGGGGATGCTGACCGAAGCTATTCACACGCCATACCTGCAGGACAGAAAGCTCGCTATAGA
>CAZPMW010000072.1:0-10867 GCA_964587805.1 uncultured Elusimicrobiaceae bacterium | reverse complement strand
CTGATTTCGCCACATTTTCGGGAAAGACGTGAAGGATGACCTCCGATATGGTCTGCTTTTGTACGGTCGGGATCTGCACAGTATCCGTAACCTTGGGCAGTGATATGCCTACACCGGCTTTGCTGATATTGATTGCCGCCAGACCTATAAAAAGGGCCAGTGTAGTTACCACCTCGAAATAGATAAGGGCTTTTACCCCCATCCTGCCAACCTGCCTGAGATTAGCGTGGCCGGCTATCCCGGTGACCAGAGTGGCGAATATAAGCGGGGCTATTATCGTTTTTATAAGCCGGAGGAAGATCATGCTCAGAAGTCTCATGTGTCCGGAGACAGAGGGAAAATCGAAGCCCAGTTCAGCCCCGGCCGCCATCGCGACGAATATCCATGTGGTCAGGGATCTTTTGTGCGCGGCGTACCAGGCAAGGCCCGCCACGACAGCCCACCTTGAAAGGAGCAGCAGTCCCGGGGGTATTACTGCCGGAGCGAACCTGTCCGCTGCGAAAAGCACGGAGGCCGCAGCCGCAAGGGCCACGGCCGGCAGGATCGCCTTTTTTTTGTAGTGTGTGGTCATAAATCTTTAAAATATACACCAATATTATACTGCAAAACTTATGCCGCCATAAGGGACAGGAGCGGTTTCAGGCTGGCTGTGCTTCCCTGGGGCGCGTCAGGCGAAATACGGCCGGTTATACTGCCGGGCGGGCGCAAAGCGTATTTAGACTTCCCTGACCACCGTAAATACCCCCCCACCGCGGAGTGGGCCGTGCTTTTCTGGGATAAGCGCCTGGCGGTATTCGTGCGCAGGGATTCCCTGCCCCGGGCCCGCGGAACTATTGCGCGGGGGCCGAAGAGCGGATGGCCCACCGGAGTTTGGCGCAGGAGGAGCGGGAGTTTTTTCTCTGCTCTTCGGCCGAGGGGCGCACGCAGTTGGGGGCGATCCCGGAGTAAACGCCCGATTGTCCGCCCTTCGCGAAAGCTTTCTTGACCCGGCGGTCCTCGCCTGAATGAAAAGACAATATCGCGACCCGCCCGCCGGGCTTCAGGCACCAGGGCAGCGCGTCCAGAAAGCGGTCAAGCACGCTCAACTCTTCATTCACTCCGATACGCAGCGCCATAAAGACGCGCTGCAGCGACCTTTTAATTGAATTATCTGTTTCTTTCGAGGGGAGGTTCATAAGGGCGGCCCGCACCGTGCCTGCCAGCTGCGCCGTGGTAGTTATCTGGGTCAGGCTGCCTTTTACGGCTTTCGCGATAACTTCCGCGTTCGGCTCGTCAGCGTTCTCCGCCAGCAGCGCCGCCAGCGCTTTCAGGCTCAGCGACTTAAGAAGCTCGGAGGCCGGGGCTCCGCGCGACGGGTTCAGGCGCAGGTCCAGCGGGCCGTCAAATTTATAGGTAAATCCGCGGCGCGGATCGTCCAGCTGCATGGAGGAAACGCCAAGGTCGGCGAGGACCAGGTCAAATCCCCCCCCGGCTTCAGGGAGCAGACCCTGTATGCCGGCGAAATTCATTCTTCTGGCGATAAAAGAATCTTCCGGAAAGCCAAGGCCGCGCAGCCGGGCCTCCGTGCGCGGCAGCTCTATGGGGTCCACGTCGAGGCCGAACAGCCGGCCGCCAGGCAGGAGGCGCGGCATGATCTCACGCGCGTGGCCGCCGAAGCCGAGCGTGGCGTCCAGCCCGGTTTCTCCCGGTTTAGGATCCAGAATGGAAAGGACCTCGCTGACACAGATGGGCAGATGCATCCCGGCCGGGGTGCGGCCGCGCGCGACGATATGCGCTACGTCGTCCGCGTATCTGGCGGGATCGTGCTCCTTGTACTTTTCTTCGAACCGGCGCGGGTTCCGGCCGGAATAGCGCACGCGCCGCTTATGCGGCTGCGGCTGTTCTGGCGATCCCTGCGGTTCTTGCGTCATGGCAGTGCTGGCTTGAGCCTCTCTCCTCACGCGCGCGAATGTCCTTATACGTTCTTCCTGAATCCTATAATACAATCTTTTTCAGCGGAAGCAAACGCTCCCCTCCGGCGGAGCCTGGTTTTATGGCTGCATCCAGTTATTACTATAATATAGGGAAGGGCCGGAACAACTGTACCGGACATCTGTGAAGCCGGGGGACAATTTAGATGAAATACCTTTTTGCGAAAAAAAGCCTGAAAACGCTTCTCGAGGAAATGAAGGACGACAACCGCCTGCGCAGAGTGCTCGGCCCGGTGACGCTGACCTCGCTCGGAGTCGGCGCTATCATCGGCGCCGGCATTTTCGTGGCCACAGGCTCGGCCGCGAAAGAGATCGCCGGCCCGGCCCTGATGGTCTCCTACGCGCTGGCCGGACTCACCTGCGTCTTCGCGGCCCTGTGCTACGCTGAATTCGCTTCAATGGCCCCGGTGGCCGGCTCAGCCTACACTTACGCCTATGTCACCATGGGCGAGTTGTTCGCCTGGGTGATAGGCTGGGACCTCGTTCTTGAATACGCGGTGGGGTCCGCGACCGTGGCCAACGGCTGGTCGGGCTATTTCCAGAGCGTACTGTCTAAATTCGGCCTGGTCCTGCCGGAATATCTTCAGAAGGCGCATTACGCTTATGTGGACGGCCATTTTGTGACAACCAATTCCTGGGTCAACTTGCCTGCTATCTGCATCGTACTGGTCGTCACGATTATCCTTATAAAAGGGATAAGCGAGAGCGCAAAATTTAACGCCTCGATGGTCTTCTTAAAGCTGGCGGCGGTGCTCTTTGTTATCTTTGTAGGCGCCTTCTATATCAACCCCGCCAATTACGTCCCGTTCGCCCCCTACGGCTGGACCGGGCTGAGCTTTTTCGGCATCCCGATGTTCGGGCAGACTAACGCCGGAGGGGATCCGGTTGGGATGATAGCGGGCGCCGCCATAATTTTCTTCGCGTATATAGGCTTTGACTCCGTTTCCACGCACGCTGAAGAGGCGGTCAACCCGAAGCGCGACATCCCCATCGGAATTATAGCTTCGCTCATCATCTGCACGGTACTTTATATAGCGGTGGTCGCTGTACTGACCGGTATGGTCCCGTACGCCCAGCTCAGCAAGGACGCGGCCGTCTCGGAAGCGTTTAAAAATATCGGCCTGCCCTGGGCCGAATTCATCATAGCCGCGGCCGGCGTGGCGGGGATCACCTCGGTACTCCTGGTGATGATGCTCAGCGGCCCACGCGTCTTTCTGGCGATGGCGCGCGACGGGCTTATCCCGGCTAAATTCTTCGCGGATGTACACCCGAAATTCCGCACCCCCTGGAAGAGCACGATGGCCATCGGAGTTTTTGTCTCCGTCCTGGCCGGCCTGCTCCCCATAGACGCCCTGCTGCACCTGACCAATATCGGCACCTTGTTCGCTTTCGTGATAGTCTGCGGCGCGGTGCTTATAATGAGGAAGCTGAACCCTGACGCGGAAAGGCCGTTCCGCTGCCCCTGGGTGCCTCTGATCCCCCTGCTCGGAATAGGCAGCTGCCTGCTGCTTATGCTCTCGCTGCCGGCGGCGAACTGGTGGCGGCTTTTCGGCTGGCTCTCGCTCGGGCTGGTAATCTATTTCGCCTACGGCCGCAGGCACAGCTTCCTCGGCAGGGAGCTGCGCGGTGAGAAGATCACCGACAAGCCGGTAATCCACATTGATATGAGCCACTAGATCGGGAGATGAACGCAGCTGAATGCGTTAATTTCATATACTTAACGGGAGCGGGAGGTTTATACCGATATGAAACACTTATTACTGGCGTCTCTTTTATTCTTCGCGGCGTCGCAGGCCAAAGCCGCTCCGCAGAGCGCGGAAGCGCTGGCGAAAGACGCAGCGGGGCTGGAAGCGGCAATATCACAGGATCCGGGCAATATTGAACTTTATCTCAAGCTCGGCTTCATTTATACCAGGCTTGAGAAGGCCGACGAGGCACAGAGAGCTTTCGAGAGCGTGGTCCGACTGGACCCGAAAAAATCAATCGCTCACTATATGCTCGGCCTAATCTATGAAAAGAAGGGCCTTTCGGAGCGCGCGACAGCCTCCTGGCAAGCCTGCCTTGATAGCGCCGCCGAGCCGCACATGCGCGAAACGGCGCGCAAGCATCTGCACCATCTGAGCGGCTCATGAGGACTAACCGATGAAAACGATTAAATTTCTTCTTATCCTGCCAGCCCTGATCCCGCTGGCGGCCTGCGTTTCGCCTGCGCGGGTTGCGGTAAACCCGCGCTCCGATTTTTCGGTGATCAAGCGCGTGGCTGTAATGCCTTTTAACGGCCCTAAAGGCGACCTGGCCGCAGATATGCTGACCCAGAGCCTGATAGCGCACGGCGTGGATGTAGTGGAGCGTCAGCGCTTCAACGACATTATGAAGGAGCAGTCCCTGTCCGCCTCAGCCTCGTTCGACCCCTCAACGGTTAAACAGCTCGGAAAGCTCCTGGGCGTGGACGCCATTTTTGTCGGCACCGTGGCCGAAAGCACGCCGCAGACCAGCTATCTGGTAAGCGAGTCCGATAATCCCGTGGTAACGACCGTCAAACAGGTAGCCGGCTCCTCGGTCCACTCCGAGGGCTCCGTGCTCGGCATGCCAAATTCGCAGATACTCAGCACCACCGCCAACGTATCGCTTGTTTCCCGCATGGTGGACGTGCAGACCGGTTCCATCATGTGGGCCGCTTCCATGTCATACGAAGGCTTCGATATCCCTTCAGCCATGACGGGGATAGCAGAATCCTTCACCCGCTCCCTGGCGCCGATCTGGCCCTCGCTCCTTCCTTCCTAGCCGCAACACTAGAATCTACCGCCCATGGCGGCAGATATCTGCGGATCGCAGTCGTCGAAAGAGTAGGTATAGGAAAATCCTAAAGGCAGTGGAAATCTCCAGAACTTATACCAGAAGCTGGCCCCGGCGCCGGCTTTGGCCCCCGACGCCGCCGCGCCGCCCCACGCCCGTGCCGTCTCCACGAACAGAACCCCCTGCCAGACGCCCCTGCGCGTAATGCGGAAAGGGTGTGAGTATGCCAGGCCCGCTCCGGCCGCGGAGCTCCCGCGAAACTCCCGCGCGTAATTTCCGGCAAGTCCGGTTTCATGGCCCGTGGACAGAAGCCGGCCGTGAGGGAGATCGCCGCCCCGCCCCCCGGCCAGGCGCAGGGAAAGGCTGCGGTGCGTACCCCAGGTCAGCGCACCGTCCCACCGCGCCAGAAGATAACCGTAGCTGAAATCTGAGCCGGTCCAGGCGGCGCCCCTGTGAAAGGAAACCTCGGCGCCGGAAGCGAACTTTGGGGCTGGAAGCGGAGCGAGCCGCCTTTCCATGTCGGCCAGACCGAAGCCGAAGATAGCGCCCATGCCTTCAGCGGCGCCCGCGCCGTCCCGGCTTGTTTTGAGGGAAACAAAGGCCTGATCCTGGCGCCCGGCGTCTTCCGGCGCCGCGGGCGACGGGTCAGTATAGTTAAGCCTGCGGCGCTCCCAGCCTAACGAAGCCGACAGGCCGGGCAGGCGGCCTGAAGCGCGCGTAAGCGGCAGCCCCGCGGACAGCGAGGCCGCATCCAGGGCCTTGCGGTAGCTATCGGCGACAACCCCGTATTTTGAGGGATCACGTTCGTCCGGGGGCCGGCCGGAACCTGAGCCGGCGCTGAAAGCCCCGTCGGCGTATCGCCGCTCGGTAAAAGCGCGCCGCCGTACGGAAGCGCCCATAAAACTTCTTTCACCCCGCAGGAACAGGACGGCTGAGGAGCCGGCGGAACTTGTGAACGCCGAGGCCATTACCGACTCCGCCTGCCTGAAAATATTCCGCCCGAACAGCATAAGCCCCCCGCGCCCTCCCCCGCTCCCGCCGCTGTACACCGGCAGCGGTATCAGATACCAGCCGTCCTCCACGCTTACGACTATCTCCGCGTTCCCGCCCGTGACGGCGGCGGAGGAAACGTCCACACGCTTGAACTGGCGCATATCCCAAAGACCGGTCCTGGCGTTCTTTAAAGCGGCAGGATCCAGCAGGTCGCCTTCAGAAAAAGGGAGGCGCTTGCGCAGGATCTTCTCATCCGTGCGATTGCCCCGGAAAATTATCCGCTCTATGCGGACTGGCGCGGCGGGGACCTCCGCGGTCTGGGAGGCGGCCGGCGGCGGGAATAACTGGAACGCCAGAAAGGCGGCTGTCAGGGCTTTCAGTGCCCTGCGGGATCGTACGGTTCTTCGCATAATATACGCTAAGGCATTATTATAGAATTTCAGGGCCCGCCCTGCCGGGCCATAGGTAGGCAAGGCCGGAGAGAAAATGTAGAATAGGGTTATGAGCGTATCTTCACATCTGACGTCAGAACCGGAACGGCGGCTCCGGGTGATACACGGAAATATCTCCGATTCGCTGAACCGGACCGACAGGAAGTTAGGGGCGATAACCATCTTCGCTGCGGGTCAGATGGCCGTGATCAAGTTCATCTCTCCGGAAGGCGCTCTGAGCTATATCTCGCTGCTCGCGCTCTGCGCTGTCCTGCCGGCTGGCGTCTTCGGAATCTCCCCCTTTATCGAAACGCCGAAACCGCTTCCCCCTCTTGACCAGGTGAATAAGCCGCGCTCAGCGGACTCGCTGCTTAATGAACACGATATAGCCGGGTATTCGCAGTTGGAGCTGGTCAGTTTTCTGGACAGATACCTGGGTGGCGGGATAACGGCTACTCCCTATTACGAGGATATAGTAGCCCAGATCGTTATCGGCGCGCGCATCGCGACGCGCAAGCGCCGCATCTTCGGGAGCGTGTGCGCAATGACGCTAGTGGCACAGCTCTGCCTGCTGGCCCGGCTTCTCATGCGCTGACAGCGCTCTATCTTGTAATTCCTGAAAGGCGGATCGCGCTGGGAAAAAATACTTTCTTCCCTTATCCTTAATCCATGATCCTTAGGTTTTTTTCCGGTTACAGGTCTATGCGCATGCCGTCCTGGGCGGCTATGCATTCCGTTTTTCCGCCCGCCAGCAGCGCGATCGTGCGGCTGTGGTCTACGTAGGAGTCCATCATCTCGTCCGTATGGTCGGGGTCATGGTGGAAGAAGACCAGACGTTTGGCGCCGGCGTCCAGGGCGCAGCGTAGCGTGTCGTCGAAAGTGCTGTGTCCCCATCCCTTCCGGCTCGGATATTCTTCCTCGGTATACTGCGCCTCCGCGATCAGAATATCGCTGCCTTTAGCGAAAGCGACCAGGTCGGCGTCCTGCCTGCGCGCAAGATCCCCGTCACCGTTGATCTTAACATAGCTCTCCCGGTCCCCCAGGTAGGTGACCACGCGGCCCTGCGCCTCAATGCGGAAGCCGATACACAGTCCGGGATGGTTGAGATGACAGAACGAAACCTGCGCCGCTCCGAGATTCACCGGCCCGGCCATTTCGATAAAATGCAGTTTGCCGGCCAGCTGTGTCAGGGGGATCGGGAAATAGTCGGTAGCCATGGAGCCGCCGACCACGGTCTGCAGGCTCCCGTGAGCGGCGCGCACGCTGTAGATATTGAAAGTTTTTCTGGGGTTATAGAGAGGCGTGAAGAACGGGAAGCCCTGGATATGGTCCCAATGGGTATGCCCTACGAAAATGTGCCCTTCTATCGGACGGTCCTTAAACTCCTGCGTCAGCAGCTTGCCCAGTTCGCGCACGCCCGTCCCGCAATCCAGGATCAGGATCAGGTCTCCTATACGCACCTCGATGCAGGAGGTATTCCCTCCATGGCGCAGAGTGGCAGGCCCTGACACCGGGCATGAGCCGCGCGTCCCCCAGAACCGCACATACATCGGAAGCACCCCGGAGGAACCGGAAGCGGGCGCCGGTTGCGGCGCCGGGGGCGGCGTCATAGAATAAGCAGCGGCAGGCGCTGCCGGCGCCGCGGCCTGCGGGGCGTCTGACAACAGCTCTCCGACCTGCTTGATCAAATCTACCGCTTTGTACGGTTTTACCAGGTACGCGTCCGCGCCGGCTTGTTCGGCCTGTATCTTATCTGTGGAGAACGACTTGGCCGACGCGACCATAATGCGCACGCCCTTGATCCCCTCCGGGCCCCTGAGGCGCTCGCAAAGCTCATAGCCGTGCATGCGGGGCATCATGAGGTCGGTAATGACCAGGTCCGGATGGAACGTCTGCGCCTTCTCCCAGGCGTCCTGCCCATCCTCCGCCAGCATCACCTCGTATTCATCGGAAAGGATATCCTGCGCGAGTTCACGCAGGATCCTGTCATCATCCGCCACAAGGATGCGTTTTTTATGCTGTTCCATAATTTAGAGTTTTTTAAGCGCTTCAAAAAAATCCAGCGCGTCAGCCATCCGCTGGGACGGCTCCGGCTCAAGAGCCCGCGCCAGCAAACCGTCTACCCCGCCCGGCAGCCAGGGCAGCATGGAACTGACCTCCCGGTAGTCCTTCTCTTTCTTCTGTTTAAGCGGGTCTCCGCCCTGAAAAGGGAGCGCGCCGGTCAGCAGCTCGTAAAGGCAGACCCCGATGGCGTAGACATCTGATTCACGCTTCACCACGCCGGCATATTGCTCCGGCGCCATATAGGCCGGGGTCCCGGACATGGTCTGGTGCGACACGCGCGTCAGGCTCTCCCTGAGCTCGCTCGCCAGTCCGAAATCGACAACCATCGCGCGCCCTCCGGCGTCCACCATGATGTTGGCCAGTTTCAGGTCCCGGTGTATCACATTCTGCTTGTGCGCATAATGTACGGCCTCGCACACGCCTTTGAATATCGCCACGCAGTCCGCGAGCGGAATCCGCTTTCTCTCGTTCAGTATCTCGGACAACGGCCGCCCCTCGACAAAATCGAAAACGAGGAATATCTCCCCTGCCTGTTCCGTTATTGCGTTCACACCCACGATATTAGGATGTTTAAGCCGCCCTACAATTTCGGCCTCGCGCTTGAACCTTACGTACTCCTCCGGATATGTCTTAAGCCAGGAATGCATCTGTTTTATCGCCACTTTCCGGGCCGATTTAATATCCCAGCCTTCGTAGACTACGCCCATCGCCCCTTCGCCTAAATTCCCCCGGATCTGGTACCTGCCCTCAAGGACCTGACCGAATAGATGAGAAGACCGGCCCGTATTTTGAGCGGGCGAGGGCACGCGGGCGCGCGGAGAGGGCGGAGGTGCGGCCGGCCTGGCTTTCAGGTCCTTGTAGCGTTCCTCCGCGTCCAGATACTCATAGCCCGCCCGGACAAAAGCCTGGTACAAAATGAGCGCCAGCCCGCTCTCTCCCTCTTTTTCCAGCTCCTTTGCCAGCGCATACATCTCCTGCGGCGCTTCCCCTACGGACCGCGCTTTAAGCATAAATTCAACTCCGGTCTGACGCAGCTGGAAAGCAAGGGCGATCTCATTTTTTTCTTTACAGGCGGGCGCGAGCGAAAGATAATAGGAGTATTCACCTGCCAGTTCCGGATAATCCTTCAGTTCCTCTATAATGCGGTTCAGCGTCAGTTTGGCGCGGTAAAAATCTCCGACCTTGATGTAGAGGTCCAGGAACAGATTCAAATCGCCAGGGTCAACCTGGTCAAAAGGTTTTTTCGAAAGGACTTTCAGCGCTTCCTCATATTGCTTACCTGAGAACAGCTCTTGTGCCCGATCCAGAATGGCAGGGTCGACTTTCGCTCCGGGCTGCGAAACTCTCTTAGCCCGTATACCCGGCAGAGGCGTAATGTCCGGCGCCGCTCCGGCCGGAACCGGGACGGAGGCGGCAGGCGTCAGCGCGCCTATCCTGGCAAAAGCGTATATAGCGGCCAGCACAACCGCCGCGCAGGCAGAAGGCAATATCCATTTATAGGTGAAACCGGCCACGGCGACGTTACTGGCTACTCCAAAAGCCCTGAAGAGCAGCACCAGGCCTACGGCTACAAGCAGAGCCGCGGCCAGCGAGATGAGGAAGCCATTAGCGGCCCTCCACTTCCTTCCTTTTGAGGACAGCCCCGGGTCGCTCTCAATTTTATCTCTCGTTATCAGTCCGCCCACCATAAACGCTCCGCACCACAACAGCCACAGGATAAAAGACCAAACCGCCCATAACAGCCCCGATACCGGGCTCTTATCGGAAACGGCGTCAGGTCTGACGGCGGGCTGCGTGGACTCCGGCAGGTCAGGAGCCGGGGCGGGCCTGGCCTGAGCGGCCGGAACAGGCGCTGTATTCCCTATTTGTCCGGAATTAGAGCGGGATTTCAGGACTTGCTCCCGGGCTTTGAAAGCGTTCTGGTTATGCGGGTCCAGGCTGCACGCCGCGTCAAGGTCGTTCATGGCCCTGTCATTATCGCCCCGCCTGGAGCGTAAAACGCCGCGCCGGGCGTACGCGTCAGACAATTTAGAAGCGATTTCCTCTCCCAGGTCAGGGTCCATGGCCCTCACCTTCTCCCAGTTAGAGATAGCGTTGTTAAAATCGATTTTTTGGTAATAAGCGTATCCGTCGGCGAGGAATCTTTCCGCCGGTCCCGCGGCGGGCTGAACCTGCGACCTAATATTCGTGTTCAAGGAAGAGGCCGGCGCGGCCTTTACACCAGATACCGGGCTATGGAAGGGCCTGAAAGAAGACACAGAAGACGGATCGGTTTTTTGGGCAGCCTCCTGGCGGCTGGTTTGCCGTGGAAGGGCCGTGTCTATATCCCCGATGAACGGTCTATAAGTGATGCCTGACGGTTTCTGGCACTGGTACGCCCGCCCACCGATCCTAACCCATGACGGACCCGGAGTGTAGGAGGCGGAACTTACGCACTGATGGCCGTCTGAACAGGTCACCTTTTCACCGGTGGGCAGCCTTGCGCACAGCTCCTCCGCGAAACCGCGGGAAGCGAGGCACAAAAAGCTGCTGAGAAGGCAAATACCGGTAATTCTCATGGCAATAAGATTATAATATAAAAAATTAGGCCGGCATCCGGACAAACTATCTCCG
>CAZPMW010000071.1:8693-10910 GCA_964587805.1 uncultured Elusimicrobiaceae bacterium | reverse complement strand
GTGAGTAATTCTATTCAGTCTTCCTCTGCTTCCGTTACGGGGCCGAAATCCGAGAGGGGCCTGTCGAATTTCTGCTTGTTGCCTATCACGAAGATCATGGCGTTGGCGGGCTTGAAAAACTTTTTAGAGGTTTCAAGCACGGCTTTGGCGTCAACTTTCGCCATATTGTCGACGTAGGTATCCAGATAATTGCGGGGATAGGCGTAGTGCTCGTACAGCGCCCGTTCGCTTATCAGGTCGAACGGGGTGGCGAAGCGGAACACGAACGAGTTGATCACGGAATCCTTCGCCCGCTTTACCTCGTCGGCCGGTGCCGCTTTGGTCTTTATCAGTTCGAACTGCCGCAGTATTTCCGAAAGCGCTTTGGAATAGGTTTCAGGCTTCGTGCCGCAGGAGGCGTTGATGAAGCCGAAGTCCGGCCTTTTCGCGAAGTAGCTATAGACGCTGTAAGCCAGGCCCATGCGGGAGCGTACCTCGGCCGCGAGGCGGGAGGAGAGCCCGCCTCCCAGCACCTCGTTGGTGATATAGAGCGGGAACTCCGCGGGATCATGGCGCTTCACGCCCTTCTGCAGGATCACGATGAACGTCTGAGAGATATCCTTGTCTATAAAACAGACCCGCTTGGTCTCTTGAGGAGTTACGGGCGGAATCGCCGGGAATTTAACGCCGCCTTTGGCCCAGCCGCCGAATTTGTCCTTCAGTTTTCGCAAAAAAGCGTCTTCGCTGCCGAAGTCCCCGGCCGCGGCTATAATCATGTTGTTGGGCTTGAAATAATTGGCGTGCCAGGCTTTGAGGTCTTTCTTTGTCAGCGGCTCCACCGTTGAAAGCTCTGGGCGCCAGCCGTATGGGTGGCCCGCCCCGTAGAAGTGCCGGAGCGCTTCGCGCTGGGCCTGCCGGGCCGGATCGTCGTTCCTGCGCCGTATCATCTCCAGCGCCTCCGCTTTTTTAAGCGCGGCCTTGTCGTCCTCGAACGCCGGTTCCATCAGAACGGAGGCGTAGATGTCCAGAACCTTATCCAGGTCCTTTTTCAGCGTGAACATGGTCACCCGGGCCTCTTCAAAAGAGATGGACGCATCCACGCTGGCGCCGAGGAATTCGAGCGTTTTGTCTATGTCATCCGACTTATACTTAAGCGTGCCGCCGTCCTTCAGGAGGCCGGCCGCGAGGTCGCCCAGGCCGATCTTTTCCTTTGTGTCGTAAATCTTCCCGGCATTGGCTATGGCGGATATATGGACCATCGGCAGCGTGGTGTCATTAAGCAGGTAAACAACAAGGCCGTTGGAAAGTTCGTAACGCGAGCCCTGCGGCGGCTTGAAGTTGAGGCCGCCGGTCTGCGGCAAAGCGGGCCGAAGCCCCCATGAGGGTGAGATATTTGAAGTCATGATAGCTTCCTATGCCTGCTCGGGCTCGCGCAGGAAAACGATGGTCTTGTTGTCCCGGGTGAGATACTTGGCCGCGACGCGCGAGATGTCCTCCGGCTTCAGCCTGCGCAGCTCATCGGCCATTTTCCAGTCGAATCTCCAGTCGCCGTGTATCTGCTGGTTGCACGCCAGACTCATTCCCAGGCCGGGGTTGGACTCCAGCTGGTTTACTAGGGAGGCTTCGTAATTGTTCAGCACCTTGTCCATCTCCCACCGGGTGGGCGGCTCGGTCCGGAGTTTGGCGATCTCGGCCATCACCGCGCCCTCCACTTCCTCCGGTGTATGCGGGGCTTTCGGGGCCGCCATTATAACGAAGAGCGAAGGGTAGCGATCGCCGGGGAAGGAACTGTACGAGTTGGCGTAAAGCGCCAGCTTCCGGCCTTCCACAATGCCGCGGTAAAAGCGGGCGGTCTTTCCGCCGGACAGTATCTCGCTCAGCATGATCAGGGCGCAGTAGTCCGGGCTGTCGTACCCGGGGGTATGAAAGCCCATGCGGAGCGCGGGCTGGGCCTTGAAGAACACGTTGATGCGCTTTTCCGATTTCTGCGGCGGCTCCTTAGTATACTCGCGCCCCGGCAGCGGCTTTTTCGCCCAGGAAGCGAAATATTTTTCCGCCAGTTTTATCACCTCTTCCGGCTTCACGTCCCCGACCACGGAAAGCGTTGCGTTGTTAGGCGCGTAAAAAGTTTTGAAGAACAGCTCGGCGTCCGAGCGTGTAAGGCGCTTAAGGTCGTCCATCCAGCCGATCGTGGGGTTGTGGTACGGGTGGGCGGAGAAGGCGTTGGTGCTGAGCGCC
>CAZPMW010000071.1:0-8683 GCA_964587805.1 uncultured Elusimicrobiaceae bacterium | reverse complement strand
GGCGGCTCGGGTCCGATTCACCCATGCGGCGCTCTTCCATTACCACGTCCCGCTCGCGGTAGAACTCGCGCAGCACGGCATTCTTGAACCGGTCCGACTCTATCATCATCCAGGCCTCAAGCCGGTTGGCTGGCAGAGAAACCACATAGCCGGTATAATCCGTGGAGGTCATGGCGTTCATGCCGGATTCGCCCAGCTCGGTGTAGATCTTCCAGTACTCGTCCTTCACGGTCAGCGCGTCGGCCGCTTTTTCAGCGTCTTCCAGCTTTTCGCGCAGCGCGGCAAGTCTAAGCGGGTCCGGAGCCGGTTTTGACTCTTCGGCTATCATCTTTTTGGCCGCGGCTTCCACTTTGTCGAGAGCGGGCTTCTCCTTCACGAAACCGGCGGAATTGATGGTTTTAGTCCCCTTGAACGCCATATGCTCCAAAAGATGCGCCAGACCCGTCTTTCCGGGTGTGCCGTCCACGTTCCCGACCTTGAAGATCATGGTGAACGAGACGGCGGGGACGAATTTTTTTTGAAGGATAAGGAGCTGCAGGCCGTTCTTTAAGGTGTACGACACGACCGGCGGGAATTTGGGGTCCTTATTAATCCCAGACATGGTGGATATCATATATGAATCTGAAAGTCGCAGTCGCAACTTTGCTTTCGCGGAGCTCAGGGCGCGCTCCGCGCGGCGGCCTTCCGGCCCGGGGGAGGCTTATTTACGCTCTCCGAGAAGCAGAGCCGAGATGGCGAAGATCTTGGCGTCTCCCAGCAAATTGTCCAGAATGCAGTATTCGTTCGGCTGGTGCATTGTTTCATCCAGGCGCGCGTAGACAGCCGCCGGCAGATTAAGGCGCCTGAAGCAGGCCGCTACCGTGCCGCCGCCTATCCCCTGGGCTTTCGGCTCCACTTTGTAGATCTCTCTGATTGCCTGTTTAAGAGCGAGGATAATGGGCGAGCCGGGGTCCGTGGGGGGCGCGGCCTGCGCTTCCTGCTGCGCCTCAAAGGAAATTTTAACCTTATGCTCTTTTTCAACCTCGTCGGCCAGGCGGCGCATCTCCGCCTTAACTTCCGAGAGGCTGTATGCCGGCATAACGCGGCAGTCCATGTAAAAAACGTCCTCGCCCGGTATGGTGTTTACGTTAGGCACGTTGGCCTCTTTCTTTGTCGGCTCAAAGGTGCTTATGGGTGGATCGTACAGCTCGTCTTTCTGCGGGAATTTCTGATACAGCGAATTATACTTCACCACCAGTTCGCTGGCCGCCCTGAACGCGTTTACCCCCTGATCCGGCCTGGAGCCGTGGCTTTGCCTGCCCAGCGTGGTGACTTTAAGCCACAGGATGGATTTTTCCGCCACCTCTATGGCCGAGCCGTCCTCAGTGCCGGAGTCCGGAACGAAGAACATGTCCTCTTTGCCGAACAGATCCTTATGATGTTCCGTCAGATAGTCCGCGCCGAACCCGGAGCCGGTCTCTTCGTCCGCGCAGAACAGCAGCGCGATGTCGAACTCGGGCCTGAAGTTAAGCTCCATCATGGCCCTGACGGTCAAAATGCTTGAGACCAGCGCCTGCTGGTTATCTTCCGTTCCGCGGCCTATTAGTTTGCGGCCCTCTACTTTCAGCGTGTAGGGGTCGGAATTCCAGAGCTTAGACTCTCCGGGCGGAACGATATCCATATGCGACATAAGCCACAGAGTGCGGCCCGGATTTTTGCCCTTGTAGCGGGCGACGATATTAGGGCGGATGCCGTTCTTGGCTTCCTTCTGCGGGGCGTTCAGCCATTCGATAGAATCGAACTTCAGCTTTTTAAGCTCTGTTTCGATGTATACGGCTTTGTCGTATTCGCCCTCACCGCCGCTGGAAGGGGAAAGCGCCGGGATGGCGGTCAGGCCGCGCTGCAGCTCTATGGCGTAGGCCTCATAGCTATCAATCTTGGCAAGTATTTTTTCTTTCATGGTTCGTTTCCTTATGTTTATGTTAGACGCGGAGGGCGTCCAGCAGCTCTTTCGGTGTTGAGCCGGTTAGGAGCAGCTTTAAGGTCTTTTCGTCGGTAAAGCCCTCGTCCGCCGCGTTCCGCATCAGTTTCAGCAGGGGGTCGTAATAGCCTTTGATATTCAGCAGGCCGCAGGGTTTGTTATGAAATCCCAGCTGGGCCCAGCAAAGCGCCTCGAAAAGCTCGTCAAATGTGCCGATGCCGCCTGGCAGGGCGATAAAGGCGTCCGCTAAACGGTGCATCCCGGCTTTGCGGCTGTGCATATCCGCGGTCACTATCATCTCGCTCAGGCCCTTATGGTCCAGCTCAATCCCGGTCAGGCCTTCAGGTATGACGCCGATAACTTTTCCGCCAGCCGCCAGCGCCGCGTCGGCGACAACGCCCATCAGTCCCGTGCGCCCTCCGCCGTATACCAAAGTCGTCCTGTTTTCAGCCAGCAGGCGCCCAAGCTCGGCAGCCGCTGCGGTGTATTCAGGCAGCCGCCCGGCCCCGGATCCCGCGAAAACACAGATAGTATTCATGCCGGAAGCGTAGAAGAACGGGTCAGCTTTTCGGCTCCCGTTTCTGGGACAGCTCAAAAGCCTTTTTAATCTTTGGCTCCAGCACTTCCATGTTAAAAGGTTTCACGACATAATCCATGGCGCCGAACAGGAGCGCGTCGTTCAGCGTGGCGGCGTCGTTAAGGCCGCTGACCGCGATTATCGGGACATGCGCGGAGACGTCCATGGAATGAATATCGTGCATCAGGCTTATTCCGTCTATGCCGGGCATCATGATATCCATAAGGATTACGTGCGGCGCCTCGCCAGGCTTCATAGCCGCAAAATATTCCTTGGCTTTTTTAGGGCTCGAAAAGGTCTTGATTGAGTAGCCCCCGGCTGTCAGTCCGGCCTCGTAAATCTCCAGTATGGTCTCGTCGTCGTCCACAGCGATGATCCGTATTTTTTCGTTTTCAGCCATAAGTCTATTTTAACAAATTACCCGTCTTTTCCTCTTCCGCTTCAGTCTTCCTGAAAATTGCAGCCGGCGATTTTCCGGCCAGGGCGGTTATCTCGCCGCGTCCAGCACCTGACACTTGAAGGTGCCGCGCGTGGAGGGGAGATAAAAAAGCTTCCTCAGGCCGTACAGGCTGTGCACCGTTATGAACGCCTGTATCTCCTTCGCGTCTTCGTCTTTCTCCAGCGGGATAAGGCGATAGGGCTGCTTTATGGCCATCATAAGCGGTTTTGTTTTCTGGATATCGTAGACTTCTATGGCTCCGGCCAGGGTCTCTTTAGAGGCCTTTGCCCTGAATTCCTCCAGCGCCGCTCCTTCCAGCGGCTCGGCCATCAGAAAACCGCTTATCTTTTTATCTACAGGCAGCTGTCCGGCCGCCTTTTTAACCTCGTTAAAAGCATAGGAGAAGGCCTCTCCGAAATCGTTCAGAGGGGCGTCAATGCGCCGGATCTCCCCGCTTATGTAGGCCGAGATCTTGAGCTTGTCCCCCTTGTAAAATACCAGCTTGCCGTCAATGCTCCCCTGCGATAGAATGATGTCGGAGGTTTCTATCTCGCGGAAGAAGTCCTTGGCGAGCTGGGCCTTTATGGCGCCCCGCCTGGTTACGATCGCGCCCTTAGTTTCTATCCGGCTCACCACAGCTCCGTCCGCAGCCACTTCCATGTAATATTCCTGCCCGCTCTTCTGCGAGGAAATGGTCATCCAGCTGGTCCTGGCCCCGGCTACCGTGGCGTATGGGCGGAAGGCGCGCGCGCCCGGCCGCGCGATAAGGATGAGCAGAGCGCAGAGCGCGGCGGCTTTTATGCAGAGGCGTTTTTGACCGGTCATGGCGCCCTCCGTTCCGCGGGCGCGGGTGCGTTCGTGATCCGGTCTATGAAAGAATCTATAGAGTAGCTCCTGCCGTATCTCCAGGCCAGCGCGGCCAGGGCGAGAAGCGCCAGGTTCTGGAAGAATTCATGACCCAGTGAGCTGCTGTACGAGGCGCCGAAGCAGCCGCAGGAGGTAACTGGCAGCTTGCGTATTATCGCCTGCAGCAGCAGGCCTTCAAAACCGATAAGCGTCGCGCCTAAACAGAAGGCTGAATATCGCATGAAAACGCCAGACGCCAGGAACGCTCCGAGATATATCTCGATCCAGGGCACGGTCATTGCGGCGAACATCGCCAGCCCGGGCGGGACTACTTTATAAGTTTCTATGGCGTAGGCGAACTCTTCCGCCGGCGCCACGGCTTTCAGCCAGCCGGAATAGATGAATACGCCGCCCAGCGCCAGCCGCGCGGCTATTCCCAGTATCTCTTTCGTTCCGGTCTTACCGTTCATGAGGCTCATTTTTTCAGCAAATTATCGAAACGCTTAACCTCTTCCAGAAACTGCTGCCCGCCTACCGTCCTTTTCCCGTTTATAAAAAAAGTAGGAGTGGCGCTTACGCCTTTAAGGTCACCTTCAGCGATGTCCAGCTCTACCCGGCGGGCAGTGGCCGGATCGTCGGCGCATTTTCTGAAGAGAGCCGGGTCGAGGTTCGCGGTTTTAACGTATTCGGCAAATTCCGCGGGTTCTTCCTTGCTCTGCGACCACTTTTCCTGATTCTCAAACAGCAGGGCGGCGTATTCCGCGAACCTGCCCTGCTGCCCGGCGCAGTCCGCGTAGGCCGCCGCGTGCAGCGACCAGGGATGTATGCTTACCAAAGGGTAATGTTTAAAAATTACGCGCACGGCGTCCGGGTAGACCTTCCGCGTCGCAGCTACATGGCCATCGGCAGTCCGGCAGGCAGGGCAGGAGAAATCGGTATATTCGTAGATCTGTATAGCGGCGGATTCAGGGCCGAATGTGCGGAAGGCCGGAGCGGGCCTGGCCGGGCCAAGGTTGTATTGCCGGCATAGCAGCGTCACCAGCGTAGACGCGAAAATCAGCGCGGCCGCCGCAAAAATCTTTCTCGCGGTATTCCTGTTCAGCATTGAAAATGATTATACTAAATTGTTTTTACTATCTTGGCCGGGCTTTTGGCGCCTTTGACCAATAGTATCCTTTTAGTTTCGGTCTTGAGGCTGCTGGCAAGGAGCCGCATGGCCGAAGCGTTGGCCAGGCCCCGTTCCGCCGGAGCCTTGACCCATATCTCAAAAGAGTCCGGACCCTTACTGACGAGCTTATCCTGTTTTGAATCAGGATGCACTTTTAATTTGTAAAACATACAATCAGCGTGGTTCGCGGGGGACGTCGTTTTTTTCGGCCGCCCGGGACCGGGGTTTCCGGGGAAGGCCGTCTGATGAGCATAGCTCCTGATACGGCACAGCCATAGGCTAGAAGCCCGGCAGTCTATGCCGGCTTCGGAACTCGCACAAAAGCAATGCTTTTGCGCTCAAACATCCTCGCCGTCCCTGAGGGATGCGCTCCGACTGCCTGGCTTAAACCCCTCAATGGGCGGCCGAAAAAAACGGCGTCCCCCGCTCCGCTATATGCTCAGTTACATGATTAATGATTGCGAAGTCATATCCTTCGGTTGTGGGAGGCCCATCACTGCCAGCACCGTCGGGGCGATGTCCGAAAGGATGCCGCGCGGCCGCAGTTTCACGCCCGCAGCGTCCTTCGCTATGTAAATGAACTCCACGGGGTTCGTGGTGTGGGCGGTCTTGGGCATGTTTATCTTGTAATCCCACATCTCCTCTGCGTTGCCGTGATCGGAGGTGACCATTATCGCGTAGCCGTGCTCCAGCCCGGCGGCGGCAAGCCTGCCTACGGACGCGTCCGCTATCTCCACCGCCTTAACCACGGCCTCGTAGATGCCGGTATGTCCGACCATGTCGCAGTTGGCGAAGTTGACAAGTATGAAGTCGTATTTTTCCGATGTAATTTCAGCTAAAGCCCGTTCGGCGACTTCGGGCGCGTTCATTTCCGGATGTTCGCCGAAGCTGGAGGGGTCCCAGGTTCCTTTTATCTCGGTCTGTACCTCTCCCGGGTATGGTTCGGTGCGCTTGCCGTTGAAGAACGAGGTTACATGCTTGAATTTCTGGGTCTCGGCCAGGCGCAGCTGTTTCAGGCCTCCTGCCGAAATTACCTGCCCCAGTAAATTATCCATGCATCCGCCTTCGTCCATCGGCGGGAGCGCGCTGAACTTGAACTCGTCGTAATAGCGGGTCAGGCCGCAATATACAATATTCATTTTTTTCAGGCGATTCCCCGGGTAAACATCATCCACGAAAGCTTTGGTGAGCTGTATCGCCCGGTCCTGGCGGAAGTTGAAATGCACCACGGAATCCCCGTCCTTCATGCCGGCATAGCCGCCGATTATCGTGGGGGGGATGTATTCGTCCACTATCGGCAGGCCGTTGGGGTTCTTGAGCGCGGCGTAGGCGGAGCTCAGCGCCTCTTCTGCGCTTGCGGCTTTAGCCCCCTCGGCCCTGGTGACAGCGCTATAGGTCTGGTCGGTGAGCTTCCACTTCTCTCCCCGGTCCATGGCGTAGTAGCGGCCTGTGAGGGTGGCTATTTTTGCGGAAGGGATATCTTTTATCACATCTTCCAGCATTTTGAGGAAGCTGAGGGCGCTGCGGGGGGGGGTATCGCGGCCGTCGCTGAAGAAGTGTATCCAAATGTTTTTTACGCCTGCTTTGGCCGCGTGCCGTATTATG
Organism: uncultured Elusimicrobiaceae bacterium; assembly: GCA_964587805.1. Classification (GTDB taxonomy): domain Bacteria; phylum Elusimicrobiota; class Elusimicrobia; order Elusimicrobiales; family UBA9959; genus YA12-FULL-51-18. The sequence continues at coordinate 2,088 of CAZPMW010000071.1, read as the reverse complement.
GCGTACAAGTGGTCCTGGTGGGCGTGCACGCCTTCGTCCTGCACCAGCCCCATCAGGTGGAGCGCCGATTTATTCTTAACGGCGTTGTCTATGGCGTTCCTGAGGGCGGCGCATTTGAAGAAATCGCCGCTTTCGATCATGTCCATGATGCGCTTGAGCTCCTGTACGACTATTCGCCCGGCGCCCATGTTAAGGTGGCCGACTTCGGAGGACCCCTGGTAGCCTTTCGGAAGGCCTACGGCTTCGCCGGCGGGTTCCAGTACGGAACTCGGGTAATCGCGGAGCAGGCGGTCCATCACGGGCTTTCGGGCGTTGGCGACGGCGTTGTATTTGTCCGGTCCGGCCATCCCCCATCCGTCCCGCACAATCAGGAGAACTTTCGTTTTGTTCATGATGTTAATATTCTAGCAATTGGGGCCGCCATAATTGCAATCGGAGAATTGCCCAAAGGGGCCGGCTATTGAGTAGGGCGGCGCTATTTTGGCAGAATGTAGGAAGGCGCTTCTCCGTGCGAGATAGGATCTAAGGATAATATGCTTAAAAAACTTGTTGAGGCCGTGATAGGCTCGAAAAGCGAACGGGACCTTAAAAAAATTTACCCCATAGTGGAGATGATAAATGCTTTCGAGGAAGGGACCTCCAAGCTTAGCGACGAGGCCCTCCGCGCAAAGACCGTTGAGTTTAAAAACCGGCTCGCCGCCGGCGAAACCCTGGACGATATTCTTCCGGAGGCCTTCGCCTGCGTGCGGGAATCCGCGAAGCGCACCATAAAGCTGCGCCACTTCGACGTGCAGATGATAGGCGGCATTATGCTGCATCGCGGCAGGATAGCCGAGATGCGCACCGGCGAGGGCAAGACGCTGGTCGCCACTTTAGCCGCCTACCTCAACGCCCTGTCCGGCAAAGGCGTGCATGTCGTCACGGTGAACGATTATCTGGCCAAGAGGGACAGCCTCTGGATGGGACCCGTGCACGAGTTCCTGGGCCTGACGGTGGGATTCGTCCAGCACGACATGCGCAACGAAGAGCGCCGGGCCATGTACGACTGCGATATCACCTATGTCACCAATAACGAGGTTGGTTTCGACTACCTGCGCGAAAACATGGTGATGGATAAGTCCGAGCGCGTCATGCGCTCCCGCAACTACGCCATCGTAGATGAGGTTGACTCCATTTTGGTGGACGAGGCCCGCACGCCGCTCATCATCTCCGGCCCGGCCGAGGAATCCACCGACAAGTACTATACCGTCAACCGGGTAATTCCGCTTCTGAACGTGCGTTTTATCACGGAAAAAGAGGAGATAGACGCCAAGCGCAACGAGCAGGACCTCGGCATAGGCTACGACGCGGTGGTGGACGAGAAGAACCATTCCGTGGTCATGACGGACGAAGGAGTGAAAAAGGCCGAGAAGATCCTGAGCGTGGGGAATATTTACGACGATGTCGGCGCCGAATGGGCTCATCACCTCAACCAGGGGCTCCGGGCTTACCACCTGTTTAAAAAAGACGTGGCCTACGTGGTGAAGGACGGAGAGATAATCATAGTTGACGAGTTCACGGGCCGGCTCATGCCGGGCCGGCGCTGGTCGGACGGCCTGCACCAGGCCATAGAGGCCAAAGAGAACCTGCGCATAAAGGAAGAGAACCAGACCCTGGCCACCATCACCTTCCAGAACTACTTCAAGCTGTATAACAAACTTTCCGGCATGACCGGCACCGCCATGACGGAGGCCGACGAATTCTGGGAGATCTATAAGCTGGACGTGGTGGAGATACCGCCGAACCGGCCAATGGTCAGGAAGGACTCGCCCGACCGCATTTACAGGACCGAGCGGGAGAAGAATAACGCCATCCTCGGGGAAATCGAGGAGCTCTGGAAGAAGGGCCAGCCTATGCTGGTGGGCACGCGCTCGATAGAAAAATCGGAGAAGCTTTCCGCCATGCTGCGCAACAAAGGCGTGCCGCACGAGGTGCTGAACGCCAAGTACCACGAGATGGAGGCGCAGATCATAGCTCAGGCGGGCAGAAAAGGTCAGGTGACCATCGCCACCAACATGGCGGGGCGCGGCACCGATATCGTCCTGGGCG
>CAZPMW010000070.1:0-11002 GCA_964587805.1 uncultured Elusimicrobiaceae bacterium | reverse complement strand
ATCCAGGCCGTTAAGCCCCGGCATCACGACGTCGGACACTATTAAGTCCGGTTTTGACTCGCGCGCCAGCATAAGCGCCTCGGAGCCGTTATCGGTAAAAATTACGGAGAAACCGAGTCCTTCAAGGTACCGCCTCATAACATCCAGCATCTTGCGGTCGTCATCCACCAGCAATATTTTCTTCATCCCCCCCCTGCTCCAGCTCAGCCTGAAATCCAGTTTTCACTCTTAACATCGCCCTGCAGGCTGATTACGATATGCTTGACCGGTATTTTTCTTTTCGCTGCGGCCAGCGCCTCGCGCGCCATGCTCAGCAGCCCGCCGCAGCAGGGCACCTCCATGGTCAGCACGGTAAGAGTGTTTATGCCCGCCCCGTCTATCATGGCCGTCAGCTTCTCCACATAAACCTCCTGCCCCTCATCCAGCTTGGGGCAGGCTATGGCCAGCGCTTTGTTCCTGAGAAATTCATCATGAAAATTGCCGTAGGCGAACGCAACGCAGTCCGCGGCCAGCACGACGTCGGCCTTCACATAATACGGCGCCATGGGCGATACGAGGTGCAGCTGCACCGGCCACTGCCTGAGCCGGGAGGCGACCGGCCCCGCCGCCTTAGAATCCTGTCCCGCTTTCTCCCGGAAATCCATCTCGCGCGCTCCCGGGCAGCCGCAGGGCGCGTGTCCGCCTGCCGCCGGTTTGTGTTTGTCCGCCACAGCTCCTGCTGATGGGTCAGCGATCCCTTTTTCCTTCAGAAAAGCCGTTGCCTGCGCTAAAAACTCGTGCTGTCCGTGGTCCGACAGATGTTTAAGGTGGGCCTTAACGGTATTCGTTCCTTTCTTTATCATATTCGCCATTACCGCTCGCTCGTCGTAGGCCGCGGCCTCCCGCTCTGTCAGCGTAATGGCGCCACGCGGGCACTCACCGAGGCAGGCCCCCAGGCCGTCGCAGAGCAGATCGCTTATCAGGCGGACCTTTCCGTCTATAACCTGCAGCGCGCCCTCCGGACAGTTAGGAATGCAAAGCCCGCAGCCGTCACATTTTGACTCGTCGATATTTATTATTTTTCTTTTGGCGCTCATATATATATTATCGGGGCGGCCGTAAAAGCGGCTCAAGGCAGCGGCGCCAGCGCCTGCTCTGCCTGGGCGGGGTCCGGCTGGGCCCACGGGACTGACTGAAGTTCGCTTTTGATGTAATGCAGTATGGCTGGAGCGAGCATTATGCCGGGGATCCCCATTATGGTGTTGCCGATAAGTATAGCGATAAGCATTTGCCACATCGGCAGGTTTACGCTTGCGCCCATCACCTTGCTGTTTAAGAAATACTCAAGTTTGTGGATTAAAACCAGGAAAGCCAGAGCGAACATCGCCTTGTTGGATGAGATGCCCAGGGCCGTTATAACGATCACCGTGTTGGTAATGATATTCCCTATAATGGGAAGCACGCCCACGACGAGCGTCATAGTAGTAAGAAAAGCGAAATGCGGCATCGCTATGACGTAAAGAAACAACCCTGTCAGTATGGTGTTTATGACTGAAATCACAATTTGCGCGCCAAACACCCTTTCGAAACTATACATGAATTTGCGTATGCGCGCATTGGTTTCCTTACGGACCGCGTCAAAAAGATTGGCCTCGTACTTCGGGGCCCGCCCCCCGATGAAAAAAAACACGGCGGCCAGGACGCCGACTATCATGTTGAAAACTTCCCACGTTAAAAGTGTGCTTACCACGGTGATATTTAACGCGTTAGCCAATATCTTATTGTTCACAAATTCACGGAAGTCCTGGAAATTAGCGAATGGGAGATCCACCCCGTGTTTTTGCGCCAGGTCCATTAGTTGCGGCAGGGCGGCCTCGACTATACCAGGCAGAGTCAGCAGCGTCTGCTTTATAAAGCGGAGGAACACCCCGATTATAAAAACCGCGGATATAATAAAAATAATCGCTGAAATCCAACGCGCCAGACGGCCAGGGACCCGATATCTGGCGGCCCTGAAAATCGCCTCCATGAACATAAAAGAGAACAGCGCCGCCAAAACCACATGTCCCATATGGAATATCAGAATAGCGAGCAACAGAAGCGCCATAAAGGCATAGGATATTCTACTGGCGGTCGTCATATGGGTTAGAATAGCATTTTAAGGCGTTTTCGCGCACCAAAATCCCGCAATATACCATGCGGATCCGGCAGATAAACCCGGGGCTGAGGCCGGCGAAAATTATTTCTGTATCTCAAGCGTATCTATGACCTTGGCGTCTTTGTCGTAGACCGTCATCAGCAGGCGGGAATCCTTCACTTCCACATTGGCGAAATGATAAACCGGCAGGAATTTCTCAGACCACTCGGCGGAATTGCGCTGGAAATACACCGGACTGCCGCCGCCCCCCAGCGTGACGTAAATTATCCCCTCATCCTCGTTCACCAGACCGTCCTTTATTGGCCTGGTGCGCTCGTAATTATGGTCGTGTCCCTGGAAAACCAGGTCCACCTTGTATTTTTCGAAAAGCGGAGCCAGGGCCTCCCGCACATCCGGCACATCGCCGTGCGCGCCGGTGGAATACAGCGGCTCGTGCACGACCACGAACTTCCAGGCCTTATCCGTCCTGGCCAGGAAGCGCTCCAGCCACTTATACTGCCTGGAGCCGGGGCCCAGCGGCTGCGCCCATTTAATGCCGTAAAAGAAATTAGTGTCCAGCACAAAAAAGCGCGCGTTGCCGTTCTCAAAAAAATAAAAATAGGGAGGCAGGCCGGTGTACGGCATAGTATGGAACGGGATATAATTTTCTTTCAGAAACTTCTTCTCGTACTCTTTCCGGTACTGCTTACCGTAATCATGGTTGCCCAAAGCGATAAAAACCGGGCGCCTGGCGATAATATTCCGGTAAGGGATGAAATACGCGCTGTCCGCGTCGGAATCAAGCCCGGTTTCACCCGCATCTCCGGTGTGTATCACAAAATCCGGATCAAACGCCTCCATCCGGGCGGCGATCTCCAGCTGCTCCTCGGACCCTGAGCCGGAGTCGCCGAACGCCAGAAAATTCAGATACGGCTTATCCCCCTCCCGGAATGTCCGGAAAGAGTTTTCCGCCGCCTTGTAAACGCCCGTGCTGACTTCGTCCGGAAGGTAAATGCGGTAGCAGTGAGTTGTGTCGCTGAACAGCCCGAACAGCGTAATCTTGTGCTCCTTGGTCTCAGGCGCGAGCGTCATAAAACGTTCGCAGTCAGGATAGGCGCCGTAGGATACCCAGGCGGCCGTGGCCGTCTCCGTGCGGAAGCGCACCACCGCGTTGTCTTTATCCACGTTCTCAACGTAGGGCCCCCGCAACAGCTCAGCCGCGCCGGCCGGGCGGCAGAGCAAAAGGAGCCCGTGGGCGCAGAGCAGCAGCGGCGCACAGCGGCGGGCCAGCCGTCCCGATAATTTTTTCTCCGCGCGGCTCACATCGTTCTCCTTAACAGACGGCTTTACCCCGTTTATTTTTCTTGACGAACAGCGGGGTCACCTTAAATCCGACCGCGTCTATAACGCCCCTGTCGGTGATGCGGATCTCGGGTATCGGCGGCAGGGTCAGGAAGGACATGGCCATATAAGGATCGTCTATCTTTGAGCCCAGCATTTTGGCTATCTCGTTCAGGCGCTTCTGTTTCTCGCGCACGAACTCGGCGCTCCTGTCCGACATCAGGCCGGCCACCGGCAGGGGCAGCGCTTCAAGGATCTGCCCGTTCATCGCGGCCACGATACCGCCCTGCATTTTAACCACCTGCACGGCGGCCGTGTACATGTCACCGTCGTGCGTGCCTATTACCACGATATTATGGGAATCGTGCGAGACCGAGGAGGCTATGGCGCCCTTCTTAAGGCCGAAGCCTTTTACCAGTCCGAGGGCCACGCGCCCGGAGGCCATATGCCGCTCTATAACGGCTATCTTCAGCACGTCTTTCTCGGTATCGGATGAGACATACCCGCCGTCCTGCTTCACCTGTTCCACGCTCATTTTAGTCACGATCTGGTTCGGCACGATATTAATGACTTTCGCGTATTTTCCCCCGGCCTTGAGAGCGAAGTCCTCATGCTCTATCCACCGGACGTTGATGGTGCCGCGGGTCTTCCCCTTATACTCGCTGATAACGCGCGGCTCCATCGCCCCGTTTCTGGCGACCAGCCTGCCGCCCTTGAACACACGGGAGACCTTCAGCTTCTTAAGGTCCTCGAACACCACCAGGTCGGCGTGATAACCGGGAACGATGGCGCCCAGGTTCTTTATGCCGAAATATTCGGCCGTGTTTATAGTCGCCATCTGTATAGCCCTGATGGGGTCAACGCCCAGCTGTATGGCGGTGCGCACCAGATAGTCGATATGGCCCTGGCGGAAGATATCCTCCAGGTGCCTGTCGTCGGTTACGAACACGAATTTGCGCGAATTTTCGGAATTGACCAGCGGCAGCAGCGCTTTCAGGTTTTTGGCGGCCGTGCCTTCGCGTATCATGATGTACATGCCGGCGCGGAGCTTTGCCTTGGCCTCGTCCACCGAGGTGCATTCGTGGTCGGAGCGGATGCCTGCCGAGACATAGGCAAAAAGCTTCTTGCCCTCAAGCATTGGCGCGTGCCCGTCCACCACCTTGTTCCTGGCGATGGCGAGCTTCATCAGCACTTCTTTGTCCTGATAGATGACGCCGGGATAGTTCATCATCTCGCCGATGCCCAGAACGCGCTCGTCGTTCAGCAGAAGACTCAGGTCGTGGGCGGTAAGTTCCGCGCCTGCTGTCTCGAGCCTGGTGGCAGGGACGCAGGAAGGGAGCATCACGTACACGCCTAGCACGCTGTTGATGCTGGACGCCAGCATGTATTTGATGCCGTCAAGGCCCAGCACATTGGCGATCTCATGCGGATCTATAACCGCGGAAGTGGTGCCGTGGGGCAGAACGACTTTGGCGTATTCCGGGATCTTGACCATTGAGCTTTCTATATGCACGTGCCCGTCGATAAAGCCCGGCGACAGGTAGGCTCCCTTGAGGTCTATGGTCTGTTTCGCGGAATAAGTACCGAACCCAGCCACGCTGCCACCGTGTACGGCGACATGGGTCTTGTGAATATCCCCGGAAAAAGTGTTGATGACCCGGGCGTTCTTAAGCAGCAGGTCCACCCTCTTGCTTCCGCCGGCTATCTCTATTTTGTTCTGGATGTTCTGCAGATTGGCTTCCACGTCCATATATTGTCTCCTCCGTGCTTTTAAAGATTTTACCTATTTACTGAGCCCTCCCACAATGAAGTTGGTTCAGTTGGGCTATGCCCCGCACTTTGGCCCTTTTTTTCAAAAAGGGCCAAAGTGCGGGGCTATGGCAGGCCCGGCGCAAAAAATGGATAATATACTCGTGATGGATCTAATCGCCGCAAATCTGAACTATATTCTGCTGGGGACGCTGGTTTTTCTGGCGGGCTTCGTAGATTCCATCGCCGGAGGAGGCGGGCTTATCACCCTGCCGGCTTATCTTCACTTCGGCCTGCCGCTCAACCGCCTGCTCGGAACCAACAAGCTTTCCTCCTGCCTGGGAACCGGCGTGGCGGCCTTTAAATATCTCAAAGAGCTGGACTTTAAAAGAGAGTTCCTGTTCCTGCTCGCGGTGTTTGCGGCGCTGGGCTCATTTTTGGGAGCGAAGGCCGTATCCTCGGTGCCCCCTGAGATGATCCGCTACCTGCTGATAGTCGCCCTGCCGCCTGCCGCCATCTTCATCATTTCCAGGCATCGCCCCTCGCTCTCGGACCAAAGCGCCGCCTTAAGCGAACCGGCGCTGCTGGCGCGCGGCGGAGCGATAGCGTTCTCCATCAGTTTTTACGACGGGATGCTGGGGCCTGGAACCGGGACTTTCCTCGCCGTGGCGTTCGCCCGCTTCTGCGGCTATGACCTGCTGAAGGCCACGGCGCTGAGCAAACTGCTGAACCTAACCTCAAATATCGCGGCGGTGGCTACATTCCTGGCGCTCGGGCTTGTAGATATCAGGCTGGGGCTGATGATGGGACTGGTGGGCATGGCCGGCAACTATCTGGGGGCGCGCCTGGCGCTTAAGAAAGGGACATGGGTGATCAGGCCGCTGCTTTTCGCGGTGGCGAACGCGCTGTTGGTCAAGATAATCTGGGACATGGCGCGGTAGGGCGGGTCCGGGGTTTGTTTGACCGCGGCCGCCTTTATTAGATAACATAGGCCTGCGGCGGTATCCTTCAATATGCTCTCCTTTCGCTTCCTGAATCAGCCGGGCGCGGCCGTAATAAAACAGATTATTTTTCTTTACTCCAGGCAGGGCTGGTGGCAGAAGAGCGACAGCCCCGCACTGGCCGCCGCATTGATACGCAGGAGCCACTGCTTTTTGGCGGTTTTCGACAAGGGCCGCGCGATAGGCATGGGGCGGGCCATAAGCGACAGGGTGAGCGACGCTTATATCCAGGATGTAATGGTACTGGACGAGTACCGGGGCAGGAACATAGGCACCAGGATCATACGCGCGCTCAGGCGCCGCCTGAAGGCGGATGGCATCAAATGGCTGGGGCTGATCGCCCAGGATAATTCCGAGGCCTTCTACGAAAAGCTCGGGTTTGCGGCCATTAAGCGCGCCCGGCCCATGATGCTGAAAGGAAACCGTGTTTAAACAGCTCAGGATGGAGGATCATGCGCTGCTGCGGGATTTTTTCTGCGCGCGCGGCTGGAGCCTGTGCGAATATTCGCTTTCATCCATCCTGATCTGGAACCACTGCGTTTACGACGTCCACTACCGCATCGAGGGCGGCCTGCTTTTCATCTCGGAGATAGAAATAGAAAAGCCTGAGAACAAGCGGCTGCTCATCCCGCTCACGCGTCCGTTCAGAACGCCCCTGCCTGCCGAGCTGGCGGGCTGGGCGGTGAAGCTCGGCTACCGCCAATACTACTACGCCGGGGAGGATTATCTGGCGGCAGCGGGGCTGCCTGAGGTTGAGAAATTTTTCACAGTCAAAGAGCAGCCGGGCTTCATGGATTACGTTTACGCCACGGCCGACCTGGCCGGCCTTAAGGGGCATAAGTATTCGAAAAAACGCAATTTACTGGCGCAGTTCCACAAGCAGACTCAGGCCTTGCGCAAGGTGACGGTAGCGCCGATCACGCCGGCAAACAGCGGATTATGCGTGAGCCTTCTTGACGAGTGGGCCGCCGGCCCGGAGACCGGCGACAAGCTGGAGATGCTGAGCTGTGAGCGGAAAGCTATCCTGAACGGGCTGCGCCACTTCGAGCCGCTGGGGATGCGCGGGGTTATAGTATCGATAGACGATAAGCCGTCCGGGTTCGCCTTCGGCGGACCGCTGTCGGAGGATATTTTTATTTTAAATTTCGAGAAAGCACTGGACGATATCAAGGGTCTATATCAGTTTCTGGATAATGAGTTCGCAAAATCGCTGCCCGCGCAATACGCGAGCGTAAACAAGGAAAGCGACCTTGGCAAGCCCGGCCTGGCCAAAGCGAAAGAATCCTATTACCCGCGTCAAAAGATTAAATCCTACGTGCTTACCCTGAAATAGGCGCCAGCCTGAGGCGCCGCTATAGCGTGGCGGCCCGGTTGCAGATCTTGCACCAGCCGGCCATTTTACCCTGCGCGGTCTTACGGCTCAGCATGACCTGACCCTTGCAGCCCGGACATTTCACTTCTTTGCCGGAAAGGTCCAGCTTGGCATAATCTTTTTCGAATATGTCCCTGTTCGTATAGCGCGGTTCAACCCATTTGCCGTCTTGCATTGTGTTTTCCTCACTTCAGTATAATCTGAGCCAGGTCATTCAGCGCGGCAGGCGCAAACAGCGCGCCGAATGCGCCTCCCGTCACCAGGGCGGAGAAAACAAACCAGCTCTCCGTGCTTAAAAGCCGGCCGAAGCCGGTGCCGGCGTAGCCGGCCTTCCCGAGAATGGAATATCCGATAGCCCCCTGCGGACAGGCGGGCAGACACTCCCCGCACAGGTTACAATAGGCGGAGATCCGCCTGATCTCTGAGCCGCTTTGCGGCACAAGACCGGCTTCCCCGGAGCTTCCTCCGGCGCGGCCGGACGCGCCGATATTTATGGCGAACACGGGACAGGATTCAACGCAGACCCCGCAGCCGGTGCAGGCCGCTTCGTCGATAGAGACCCGGAAGGGGTTTATCCTGCCCCAGAAGGCCTGCCATGCGGCGAAGGGGCACAGAAAAGAACAGAAGGTCCTTTTTTTCGTCAGCAGCGGGCCGGCCGCCAGCGCGGCCAGGGCGAAAAACATCAGCCCCAATTGCACTTTGCGGATAAAAGAATCATCAGGCTCCAGAAACTGAGCGGTCAGCTTTAACGGGCATAGCCAGAGGCAATAGACCGGCAGCATATAAGCGAGCGACACTAAAAGCAGAAAAATAAGGAGGACCGCCGGAAAATGCCTGAACCTGCCGGCGAACCGATCGGTTTTAAACAAGGGTTTTTTAGGCAGCGCGGAAAGTCCGTCGTCTATCCCGCCGTAGAAACAGGCCCAGGAACACCACGCCCGGCCTATGACGAGGGTAAAAAAAAGCCATAAAAAGGCGAGGCTGAACGGGCCCCAGAGCCGCCAATCCCCGCTCATCGCTGCCAGGTACTGCTGGTAGAGATAATTGAAGAACGAAGGTGCTATGGCTATATGGCAGTACGGAGTATCCTTAAAACAGGAGGGCGCAAAGATCCCGGAGAAAAGGCTCAGCTTAAAATGAATAAAAAAGAAAACGGCTAAGGCGGAAAAGAATATCCTCCGGTAGAAAGAAACTCTGCCGGTATGCAGGATAAAAAAAGCGGTAAGCGCGGTAAACAGCGCCCAGAGAGCCGGAAAAACCGCAAGCAATTCCTTGCCGGCTATGCTTCTGGCAGCCAGGAAAACCGGGATGAATACCGCGGTGGCAAAGAGCAGCGCCGGGAACGGATTTTTTTTAACAGCGGCGGAAGCATCAACGGCTTTTGTCATTGTCAGCAATAGTATAATATAGTGGCGCCGCGTACCGCAAACGGGCGCATGGCCGGAGTGATAAATGTCAGCGTTCTTACTGGGTTTCTTCTCCCTTCTCGCTCAGGTCTTTATCCTGAAAGAGCTTTCCGGCCTTCTTGCCGCGCACGAGGCGGCTTTAGGACTGGGGCTCTCGTCCTGGCTGCTCTGGACCGCCGCTGGCATGATGCTTCCCGCAGTTTTGTCCTCCCGGCCGCGCACCCTGATCACGGACACGGACCCGCCGGGCGACGCCGCGGAACGGAACGGCCCGGCGTTTTTCTTCTACCCCTGCGTTTTTTTTACAGCTGCGGCCGGCGCCGACCTGATACTCCTGCGTAACGCCGGATGCCTGCTAAAGCCAGGGCTCCTGCCCGGCCTGTTTGAGCTCATCACGCTTAGCTTCCTTCTCCCCCTTCCGGCCGCGCTGGCCAACGGGTTAACCCTGGCCCGCGGCCTGTCGGACAAACGGCTGAGTTTTTACCGTGCCGACACCCTGGGCGCCGCCGGCGGAGGCCTGCTGACCCTCGCTTATGCGCTTTATTTCCCTGGCGCTGACCCTCTTCTTATCCTGGGAGCGGCCGCTGTGGCGCTCATAATATCGGCTCCTGTGAGAGTGAAGAGCGCCGCAAAACCGGCTGCGGCCATCCTTATCGCCGCCCTGTTCCTGACCGGGGCTCGTCTCGCGCCGCCCTTCGCTTTACCCGGCGCGTTCAAGGGCGCCGCGGCATACGCCAGGGCAAGCGGTTCGCGGCTGGCGATGCTGGAAGCCGGAGGGCAGAAAACCTTTATTGAGGACGGCTCCGTGCTGGCGCAGTTCCCCCTTACGGAGCAGGCAGGGATATTCGCGCATCTCCCGCTTCTCGCCCATAAGAAACCGCGCGATATACTTTTTACGGGCCCGGGCGGGATATTTCTGGCCGCCGAAGCCGAAAAGCACCATCCCGACACAATAATGATCGCGGACCCCGACCGCTTTCGGACTGCCTTTTTGCTTAAAAGCTACGGCCGGACGCCGGGTTTTGCCAGAACAGTGAGAACCGACGCGCGGGAACTGCTTAAGTCAGAAACGAAATACGACATCATTTTCCAGACCACGCCCGAACCTCTCAACGCCGCAGCCAACCGTTTTTTCACCAGGGAGTTCTTTCTGGAAGCCGGGGCGGCGCTGAAAAAGGGCGGCATCCTGGCTTTTACTTTGCCGTTCTCAGAGAACTATCTGCCTGCGGAGCGCGCCTACCTTGCGGCGTCGGTGCTGGCCTCCGCGTCATCAGCTTTTAAATATGTGGAGCAGATACCCGGCGGAACCCTTCTGGTAATGGCCTCGGATTCGCCGATAGATCTCACGCCGGCAGTTCTGGCGGAACGATACGAGCGCAGGAAATTGCAGGCCCCGTACGCCGCACCAGCAAGTCTGCCTTTCCTGCTGGACCCCGGAAGACGGCAGTGGGCGTTGGCCGCGCTGGATAAAGTAAAGGCGCCGCCGCTGAACGAGGACCTGAACCCGGCCGCCTATTTTTATTTATTGAAGATGTGGCTGACCATGGTCGTCTCGCCCGGCGAACTGACCGGCCTGGCCCTGCTGGCCCTGGCGCTGCTGGCGGCCTCAGGCCGCCTCCTGCAACGCGACGGGCCTCTGCGCGGCCGGGAATCGGCTGGAATATTCTTCGCCGGCGCCTGGGCCATGGGCTTTGAGCTGGTCGCTCTTTTCATGTTCCAGAACCACAGCGGACAGCTAAGCTGGAAGCTGGGCATGCTGTTCGCGGCTTTTATGTCGGGCTCGGCCGCCGGGGCCTGGGCGCTGAGAATATTTTCCAGGGACCTGACAAGAGCTTTAGCGCTGGCCCTGGCTTTCGCGCTCACAGCCGGGCTCTACATTTACGCGCCGCGCTTAGAGGATCTGGGGCTGACCGGGCTGTTCCTGATCTTTATGGCTTTGCTTTTCGCCGGCGGCGCGGCGCTGGGCGCCTATTTCGCCGCGGCTTCCGGTGAGTACGGAGAGGCCGTGAAGCTTTAT
>CAZPMW010000069.1:0-11173 GCA_964587805.1 uncultured Elusimicrobiaceae bacterium | reverse complement strand
TCTTCGCGTCTTTCATGCAGGGATTGAAGGTAGACGGGTCGCAGTCCACAAGGACCGGCTCAGCCCCGGTTTTTTTAACGGCGTGCCAAAGAGCGGAACAGGCGAACGAGGGAACAAGAACTTCGCTTCCCTCCTTTATATCCATGGCATTAAGCGCCAGCTCAAGGGCTTTTGTGCCTGAAGAAACTGCCGCCGCGTGCCGCAGTCCGAACAGCCTGCGCGCCGCGCTCTCAAACGCCGGGACTTCCGGGCCGCCGGAAAGCATCCCGCTTTTAAGAACGCGCCCAACCGCCGCTGATTCAGCCGGGCCGATAAACGGTCTTGAATGCGGTATGGTGTTTTTCATTTCAAAGCTCCTTTCAAAACTCCGGCGGCGTTTTCACCCGTGCTGAACAGCAGGTCCAGCGCAGATAGATTCGGGATGAACCCGCCTCCTGGCTGCGCGTATACCGGGTGCCGGAATTCCTGGAACAGCACCTTAATACCGGCTTTTTCAAAAAGCTCCATATCCATATAATCCCGGCCACCGGCGCCGGCCAGATATGTATCGGCTCCGAATTTGCGGCACAGATTCACAAGACGAAGGCTGGCCGTCCCTTCCACCGGATCCGATGAAGAATATTCAATTCTGGTCCGCACTGACAGAGCGTCGCGCAGCAGAGCTATCGAAGCCGAGTTTATTTCCGAGAGTTTTTCGTAGGGCACCGAATAAAATTCCTCCAGCTTTTTTGAAATACACGCCAAACCCGGAGCTTTGGAATAGGTCTGTTCCAGCGTTTTCAGTTGTTTATCCCTCCATTTGGCCGTATTATTCAGCATGGTCTCATTTATATTCTGCGGGAATTTATGGATCACAGGCACGGTAAGCCACTGTCCTCCCGCAGCCGACCAGATGCGGTTCCGGTTCTGCCATTCGTTCTTTTTAAACTGGACGTCGTCCAGCGCGACGAAGATGTCACAGCTGAGCATCTTGGCGAAATAACCGAGCCAAGGCATGAACTGCGGCTGATGCGCTGCTAGGATCATATCAACCCCTCTTTATTCACTCTGGTAGAGAGAAGGGCATCGACCGCCGCAAGCGTTTCCTCAGGACTTATGGAGGAAAGGCATACCGGATTTTTGCAGTGGAATCTATAACAAGGAATTTCGCATCCGGGAACTTCTTTGCGCAGAAGTCGCACCCTCGAAGCCGGAACCGACGGGGCAAATCGCCAGTGGTCGCCCGGCCCGAAAATGCACACCGTTTTCGCGCCGGCCGCTGCGGCCAGATGCATAGGTCCGGTATCGTTAGTGATAAAGACATCAACAAGGCCGTAAAGCGCAACTGTCTCCCTGAGCGAATAAACGCCTGCGGCGGAGAACACCCTGTCGGAAATTTTCAGCGAACCGGCAAGTTCCTTTTCTGAAGCCGAACCTGTAACTATCAGGACCGCACTTGGATAGCGCTCCAGCAGCAGCCGAGTCAGACTTTTCCATCCTTCCAACGGCCAGCGGCGCGAAGGTCTGAACGCGCCCGGATTAAGACCTATTACCGGCCTGCCGGATATTCCCCGCGCGGAGAGGTCCAGCGATACTTTCCTTTTCTCGGTGAAACCAGACGTGTAGCCTATATCCCTGTCGCGTAATTCTATGCCGAGGGGAACCAGCAGCCGGGCGGTCAGCTCCACCTCGCTCTTTTTCTCTATGGTTTCCTCAAAAGCGCAATAATCCCCGGCGGCAGCACCCAACCCGGCCAATGCCCTGCACAAGGCCAGAGCCGGGCGCACGAGGCTGTTTATCAAACGGGCCTTAAGCAGCCCGGCGAACGACGAGATAAGGCTGAAATTTACCAGCGCGTCAAAACGCTCCCGTCTCAGCTTCAGCAGCGTCCTGATAAGGACAAAAAGACCGACAGGCCCGATGAAACGATAGTTAACAGGGACGGAATGAATTTTATCCAGTCCCGGTATTCCCTCGGCAAGTTCCTGGGAACGATCTATTGTCAGGAGTTCCACCCGCGCGTCCGGATAAACGGACCGGATAGCGCGCAGTGCCGGGGTCATCATAACGATATCTCCAAGCCCGGCCAGATTCACCAGTAAAATTTTCCTAGCCCCCTCCACGTTCCACGGCCGGCTTATCACGGCCGGAGGTTCGTGACGTACATGCTCCAACCATAGGTGGAAGACTGAGGCAGCGTGGATAAGGTCGTAAAGATTGCGTTTTCCTGACGCATGCTCGGCCAGCATCCTTTCCACGCCCTTAACGGATAGGACTCCCGCACTTTTCACCGCCGCCGGACTTCCTGCCAGCGCGCCAGCGGAACCTGGAAACCATGTTTTGGGGCGTTCAGGACTTCCGGGCCCAGCCTGTCGGACATGGCTTTTTTCAGCAGATATTTTAGGCGGAAACCTTTTGTTTTGTCCGCCAGCGGAACCTTTGCCATGAATTCCACCAGCCGCGTATCGATAAAAGGAACGCGCAGTTCCAGTGAGTTAGCCATTGAAGCACGATCAGCCAGACAGAGCAGATCGTCGGGAAGATAGGAACCGAGCTCGAACCTGAGTATGTCATCCGGGCCGTACGGCGGCGCGCCGGGAGTACGAGTCCTGTACGCGGTTTCCGGCTTCATTACTTCAGAATAGAACGCTGTTTTTTCCTCCGGGCTCAGATACGTCATCCATGAATCGTAGGCGCCGCCGAAATCCGAGACTGCGCCGCGCAGGAACCGCTTGAAACGGCCGGGGAAGTTGAACGGGGAACGGTTCTCCGGAAACGCTCCTGCGGCGCCGGAGGCCAGGCGCCTGAGCGCGGCCGGCACCTTAAGGTAAGCTGGCAGCAGTCGTGCGCCGAGATGCCGCGGATAACCGCCGAACAGTTCGTCGCCGCCTATGCCGGCGAGCGCCACTGTCACATGTTTTCTGGCTTCTTTCGTTACCAGATAGTTGGCCAAAGCCGAGGAATCGGCGAAAGGTTCGTCGAAATGTCCGGCCAGATTCCTTATAGTTTCACCTATATCGGCGCGGACAGGTATTTCAAAGTGTTCCGCTCCGAAACGCGCAGCGACGGCTCGGGCAGCAGCAGTCTCGTCAAAATCCCCGCCGCCGAAACCGGCCGTGAACGCCTTGACCCCGGACCCGGCATGCTCAGCCATAAAAGCGAGCAGGGCGGCGGAGTCTATACCCCCGGAAAGCAAGAGACCCAGAGGAACTTCGCTTATCAGCTGCTCCTTAACGCTTTTTGAGAGCAAAGAGCGGATATTCTCTATATAAAATTCTTCCGGCTTCGCGCCTCCATCCGACTCAGGCAGCCGCCAGTATTTTTCAACCTTCGCGGTTCCGTTCCTGAATACAAGCACAGAAGCCGGCTCAAGCTTGTTCACGCCTTTGTAAACAGTCAAAGGGGCCGGTATGTAGAGGCGCGTGAAATATTGATCCAGCGCCCGCGGGTCCAGCTCGCCGCACACCCCCCCGGCGAGCCGCAGGGCTTTAAGCTCTGAGGCAAAGTAAAGCTTTCCGCCGGAAAGAGAGTAATAAAGCGGCTTTATCCCGAACTGGTCTCGGGCAAGCATCAGGGCTTCAGTCCGGGCGTCCCATATGGCGAAGGCGAACATGCCTCGCAGGCGGGAAGGGAAACCACCGCCGTATTCCTCGTATAGATGTACCAGAACCTCGGTATCGCTCTTCGTGCGGAAACGGTGCCCCTTGCCCTCAAGTTCAGCGCGCAGTTCTTTGAAATTATATATTTCGCCGTTAAAGACCGTAACCACGGTCCCGTCTTCATTGCTGACCGGCTGTGAGCCGGTAGCGAGATCGATTATTTTAAGCCGGCGCATGCCCAGGCTGACCTTATCCCCGGACGCGAAAAGACCGTCCTCATCCGGCCCCCTGTGGCGCAGGCTCTCGGTCATAGCCCTCAGAAGGGGCTCATTCCTTTGGTTGGTGAAACCGCATATCCCGCACATTTATTTTTCTCCGTAGTGTGTTCCTGGCCGTCATTTGACCAGTTTAGCGTCTACCATGAGCGCCGGAAAGATTCTCAGCGGGCTTTGTTCATAGACGTTAGGCATCATATTGAATAAAGGCTCAAGGAGGATGTTCCACACGGACAGCCTCTTGCCGAATACTATCCTGGCCTCGCAGGATGAGAACCTGAAATCAAAATACCCGCAGTCCCCGGCGTAGTAGAAAAATGTATTATACCCGTAGAAATGCTTATGAGTCGGGTCCTGGAAAGCAAACTGCCATGTAAAGTGAGGAACCGATATAAAGGCCGTCCCGCCTTTTTTCAGTATCCGGTGGATCTCTTTCATCGCCCTGTTATGATCGCCCAGATGCTCTAAACACTGGTCAGCTCTCACTTCTTCGGCCGAGCCGTCGCCGAACGGCCACGGATAAACATCCAGGTCATGCACAATATCCACGTCCGGAGAGCCCGGGAATTTATCCACATTCACATAGCCGGCGAGCGGGCGCCCTCCGGAACCAAGATTAATCTTCATACGCGTATCCTTAGTGTGCATCCCTGCGTCCGACTGCCCCTTCGCGCTAAAAGCTACGCACCGGCAGGCATCTGCGGCTCGCTGTGCGCATGAGGAAGCAGTCGTTCCGCATTCTCCAGCATCATTTCTGCGGTGATTGCGTTCATGCATTCATGCGTGTCACAATCCCCTTTGCCGCAGGAAAGGCAGGATAATCCGGCTTTTAGCACGATCTGGTTCCGGCCGATCGGTCGCCACCGACCCTCGTCCGTGGGCCCCATGGTGGAAACGGAGGGGATGTTAAGCGCGCCAGCCATATGCAGCGGCCCCGAGTTGTTCCCGATAAAAAGCCGGCTGCGGGCTATCAGCGCGCAAAGCGTTCCTATCCCCAGATTTTCCGTGCGTACAACATTATTCCTGTCAGCGGCCGACAATAACGAGATTATGGCTTCAATTATACCCGTTTCACCAGGAGACCCGATGAGGAGGATCTTAGCTCCATACCGCGCCATAAGCGCTCTTGCAACCGCCGCGAAGCGGTCGGCTGGCCAGCGCTGCGATGGGTAATAGCCGCCGGGATGCAAGGCGACAACAATATCGCTTTCTTCTACGCCGCGCACTTTAAGGATATTTCCGGCCTCGGCCACAGCCTCCGGTCGGATAAAAAGTTCAGGACTGGAACCAGGGCCTTCTATGCCTATAAGTTTAAGCACACCGAAAGCCTCGGACGAAAAATGCGCCCCCGGAAGCGGAACCGGGGTCGTTAAATTTAAAAACACGCCGCGTCCATGCGAATCATATCCGGCACGGACACGCGCACCGCTCAGGAAGGCTATAATCGCCGTTCCGAGTTCATAGCCCGGGCGAGGGTCTACTGCCAGGTCGAAGCGCGCCGCCCTCAGGTTCTTTATCGTCTTCAGCAGCGCAGCGGGCCCTTGTGATTCGTCCCAAACATACACTTCATTAACATATGGATTCCCATCCAGCAGCCCAGCTGCAGCCGGAGACGCCAGCACGCTAAGACGTGCAGACGGGTATTTTTCTTTTATGGCTTTCAGCGCCGGGGTGGAAAGAACCATATCCCCCAGCCTATCGATACGGATGAAGAGGATTCTTTCCGGGGAACCTGAGGACATTGCCGGGAGCCGAAGAAATACGCCCAGGAGACGCAATAGCACAGTCCGGAAACCCAGATATAGATATTTCAATGATTCACGCATAACTCTGCTCATTCCTGGACGCAGGAGACGGCGCCACAATCTATTATACACTTACGCCGGGGCCGGCCATCTCCGGATATTGCTGTCCATCGCATGATTCAGACTGGAACTATATTTTCACGGCCGTGATTATAACCGAACCGGCGAACTCTTTGACTATTGGCAGACTTTCCACAACTCCACCCAGTATAGCCGCGACCCCGATCAAAACCTCCGGGAGACACGGGTGGAGAAAGTCGAATGGCACAATATTGATATTCACAAATCCGAGTCTTCTCAACTGCCCGGCCAGCGTAAACCTGATTATCGCACTATCACCGGGGGAGTCGCCAACAAGCCTCTTTATGAAAGGGATATTCTTCTGGATCAAGATCTGAGGGTTCAGCATATTCGGCTCAGCGAACGCCAGTGTTCCGCCAGTCTTCAGGACTCTATATATTTCTTTCAGCCCTTCCTCGATGTTCAGATGATGCAGAACGGAATTCCCCACTACGCAATCGAACGCACCATCCGTGAAACTTGTTGCGTGTGCGTCCAGGCACATATAACGCAGATTTTCCGGCGCAGGCCCGGATGCGGCTATATTGAGAAGTTCCGGAGAAACCTCTATTGCCGTAAGGGATTTACAGTAAGGTGAAATTGCCCTGCTGGCCGAGCCGGTTCCGCAGCCAATTTCTAAAACTTTTTTTGAGGCGTCAACACCAGACCCTTCGATAAGCAGCCTCACTCTTCGTTCCAGTCTTATCCGGCCTATCCGGGTAGTCCAGCCCCAGACCTCCTCCGCATTTCCGGCAATGGCCCTCCCGTGAGCGATCTCGGTAGCAACGTTCCTCTCCGTCATGAGAGCGCCCCCGGTTTTTCACACTTCACACAGGTGTAAAGCGCCGTCCTGCAGCCCAGGAATGACGGCATCGTTTTCACCTTTTTAATCCTGAAACGGGCCTCCAGCACGCTCATGATCCTGGCCGGGCCGTTGATATGGTCGTCAGGAGTATCATGCAGCCCAAGCAGGTGGAAGCAAGCGTTCATGAACGGCCCGGTAAGAGGGAATCCGCAGATGAACTGCCCCCCCGGTTTCAATACCCGGAAGATCTCTCCGGCTGTTTTGCCGAGAGCGGGCAGATGCTCTAAAAGCGAAAACGCTACTACGGCATCGAAGGAATCGCTTTCAAATGACATCTCCGATACGTCCATCCCTGCGAATGTCATGCCGCCAGAACCATCCGGGCATGCCCACGCGGCCGCGGGAGGAGCGAGGTCTATCCCCACATATCTCTTAGCGACCGACTTGAGCGTCGGAGCCAGCAGGCCGCCGGCGCAGCCGGCTTCCAGAATGGAGTCCACCGGATATTCCATGAGGGAAAGCCCCATATTGATTCTGGCCCGATACAGCCAACCGACGATCGGGTGGCGGTAATACTCCGCCGGGTCCGTCCTGCCGCTCGGCTTGAGGTCCTTCCTACCGGGAAGCATGATTTCCAGTCGTTTTGTACCCATAAGCATATTATCCGAAGAATTCATGCGGGCAGATGCCCGCCATCGGTAATTTTATTTTTCTTAATCCCCAGTAACAGGCTTTCATCAGCGTAGCTGCGTGGTTGAAGGCTTTTATCGTGTACCTGCGTGCCCGGCGCTCCTTAGAATGTACCGCCACCTCGCGGGTCTTGAGTCTTAGTTTCGCCGCACCGAAGATAATATCGAAATCGCCCCAGGGATCGTGTCCCATAGTTATATGTCCGAAATCTTTTTTGAACAGGGCCTTAGTACCGCAGAGCGTATCCGACACCCTTTGCCCGATAATCCAGCTCACCAGCAGACAGAACATTTTATTCCCGAAATAGTTAGCGACTTTCATAGCCTTATTTTCCATCGGGTAGATAAGCCGGGTTCCGTTCACAAAGTCCGCGCGGCCCGCAGCCAGCAAGCCATAGAAACGCTCCAGTTCTTCCGGAGGAACGCTCATGTCGGCGTCAAGTATCATAAGAATATCCCCCTTCGCCGCCTCGAATCCGGCTTGAACGGCATGCGCTTTATTTCTGTGGGGATGGTAGGAAATAAGCTTCACCTCTATATCTCTTCTCAATGCAGCATTAACTTCCCGCGCGGTACCGTCGTCGGATCCATCATCCACGAAGATTAATTCGGTGGATAAGCCTATCTTCGGTGCCTTGAGTATAAGCTCCGTTATGTTGCCTGACTCGTTATGGCAGGGGATAACGATGGAACAGGTGTAATCTTTCGGCGCCCGCTTTTTTTTGGCGATTACGTACTGTATCATCCCAAGATGCCTGACAAGAGGCAGCTGGCTTATGAGAAAATTAAGCGCTGGCACGATAAAAGGAACATACAGCGGGATTGCGCAGACAACGCCCTCCTCTATGATCTCGAAATCGGACGTCTCCAGAAAATTCACGACATCCTTGTTGGTCAGAAAATTCTTTTCAATATCTGGCGTCCTGATCGATAGCCTGCTGGCCAGCGCAAGCAGTGGCTTCCATACGGGATTCACGGAGGTAACTATAAGCTTCCCGTCCTCATTAAGAGAATCCGCCGCCTTGGACAGAAGTCCGGCTATATCGTAAACATATTCGAGCGTGTTGGATATCACCGCGTAATCGTATTTCATGTCCGGAACAAAGCGGCTGAAATTCTCGCATATCAGCCTTACGTTATGCCCCAACCGTTTTCGGCACTCCGAGATCATTCCTGCACTGAAGTCTATTCCGCAGGCGTTTGCGGCGGCAAGCCGCCGCAGCAGGCTTCCAGTACCGCAGCCGAATTCCACAACATCCGACCGGGGCGGAATGGAAGAAAGGTAGATATTCGCCAGAACGGCGTGATAATAACCGCTCAGCAGCCGATACTTTTCGTATTCTTCGGCAACGCTGTCAAAAAAATCCATTTCCCTGCATACGGAAATAGTCGCTTTCATATCAGCTCCTTTCGGCCTCCCAGCGGCGATACTCAAATATGCAGATATTAGGATTCGCATATCGCATATCTTCCGGCGCGCGTGCATCGTCGAACTGAATGCCCAAGAACGACGGTTTCCGTGAAAAAGATTTCAGCAGAGAATAACCGCCCCCCTGTCCCTGAATGTTCCTGAGGCCGGACTCGAAATCGGAAGCCATATAGTAATCCAGCCGCCTTGACTGAAGGGTCTCCGCCATAACCTTCTCCGTGATTTTATATTTCCTAATATCCAGATGCGGCACATGGAACCAGTTCACGATACCTATACTTTTACCGGCAGGAATATTCGCGTTAATCCACAGGAATGCGTCATCGCGGGTATCGGAGGACATAAGCCTCAGTTCCGCCATCGTAAACATAAAAGCTGACAACAATACCGAACCCGTTATTACCACGACACCGAACCTCGGCAAAGATCTCCCCTTGAATACATCCCACAACTCTACCGCCAGCTTCATGCCGAAGACCGGAAGGACGTATAACAACGGAGCGAACCGTCTCACATATTCCTGACTACCTGTCAATACGACCATCAGGTAATAAGCTGCCATCCACAGCACCAGACAGATTTCGATGGGCCGGCGCCTGCCGAAAGACCAAACAATCCCTAGGAGAGATAACATCAGCATTCCGGAACCGGACCCGTATGGCAATATATACCAGAACGGAAAGAATATATGCATATTCGGTTTACCGGCCGCGCCTGATGTCTGTTGCCAGAACAAAAGGAACTCTTTCCAATGAAAGAATACTGACGGCGCTACCGCGAATAATGAAACCAAGACGACCATAGTTGACAAAAGAATTCTCCGGTCAAAAATAAATAGCCAATTCGCGCTTACGGACATGGCTGAGGATCTCGCGGCGTGCACCGATAAAAGAAAGACAAAAAGCGTAAGCCCGAAAAACCAGTATGTGCCTATCGCCAGTCCGGTCGCCACGGCGAAACAAACGTAATCCACTGTGCAGCCGCGCGCTAAGATACGTACTCCGGCGATAAGCGCCAGCAATACCAGAGAGGCGAATTGTATATGCGGCGTCATAAAATGTGAATGGACGACCGCGAATGGCATGATTGCCGCTGAAAGCCCGGCAAGAAGCCCCGTTCTCCTGTCCGCAACAAGTTTCCCAAGCACATAGGTTAAATAGACGGACAGCGTGCCCCAGACGACAGAAACGACCCTGCCGGCCATGTAAATTTTGGCAAGCTCGGAAATATGCTTCACGTAAAAATCTTGTGAGGAGCTGAGCATAAACAGACCCAGAATGGACGCCAGCTTTAGAACGGCGCCAAGCAGGTATAAATAGAACGATCCCCAGATGAAACCGGCGGAGAATTCGCCCGTGGACATATTCATGGATCCAAGATAGATCAGCCCTACGGCCTCATCCGGA
Source organism: uncultured Elusimicrobiaceae bacterium (assembly GCA_964587805.1). Lineage (GTDB taxonomy): Bacteria > Elusimicrobiota > Elusimicrobia > Elusimicrobiales > UBA9959 > YA12-FULL-51-18. Next base: position 1,126 of record CAZPMW010000069.1, on the reverse strand, counting down.
TGGTATGGCCACCTATGAAGAAGGGTCGGAAGCCCCCAATCAAAAGCATACAGCCGCAGAGCGAGCCCCAACAGCACTATCACGAGCAATGCGATGTTATGTTTTTTCATTCTATTGGCAAAATTCATGACTGAATCCGGACCAACTCTTGGCAACACCAGACTCCAGAGCGAGAGACCGCATTCTGGACAAAGAAACAAAATGAACATTCCTGATCTTAGAAAGCAGGCGGATGTTATCCAATTTCTTTGCCCCTTCCTTCTGAAGGTTGTAGTCATGCATGGGCAGAACCGCGAAGAAGGGTCCGCCCGGGTTCAGCAGTATAGGAAGAAGGTCCCTGGCAATCTGCCACCACTCCGAGGCCAGATAGGCGATGCTAGTGAACTCCACTACGGTTTTTGATGGAGGAAGCAAAAATGCGGTCCCCTCTTCCGGCATTCTTTCCAGTGGCATATATCTGTCCCCGAAGCTGTCTGTGTAGCTGTACCTTAGCGAACAGTCTGCTGAGATACCATACTCTTCCAGCAATCTGACAATAGTCTGATTCATGTACCACCACCCCCCGCAGTATGTCTCAGGGCTTCCAACAGTCTCGGACAAATACTCATGCTCTGCTTTAAATTGCTCTCTTATCATCTCAGGAAAGTCCGCAATCCGCTCGAATCCAGCTTTCCGCATCCAATCGACTGTCTCAACATACGCTGAATCCGGCTGTTTAATCCTGCAATAATGACCATGCATTCCTATCTCATACACCTCACTCAGTATCTTCAGTCTTTCTGTGAAGATCGCCTCGCTTAAACCGATGTCCGCCATTTCTTTTCTGATGATGGGACAACGCGGAGTCATAACAAAGGCAGCCGGCTTAATCCAAAGAGCCTTCACGAATTCCAGCATGTTTTCAAACGTCGCCTGGTCATGGATATTCTCCATATGCACGGCCACAGCCAGATAAAGCGGTTTTCCCCTTTTGAACATCAGCCGGGGAAGCGTTTTTTTTACCAGCACGGATGAAAGCAGTTTTTTCAGTATTCCACGCATATTACCCTGGCTTGACGGCGCGCGCTTCGATTGCGTTGAAGACGCCTATTCCGAACATATAATACGGCAGCAGAGCCGTCGCGTT
>CAZPMW010000068.1:0-11324 GCA_964587805.1 uncultured Elusimicrobiaceae bacterium | reverse complement strand
TGTCCTTGCCCAGTGAGCTGACCACGCCCCCGGTCACAAAAATATATCTTTTCATATTGTTTCAGCCCCCGGCCTCGGCCCGCGCGCTTTACGCCCTGCGCTCATCCTGATAAATCGTTCAGCGGCGGCCAGGTCTCCTGGGGTGTCTATCGCCGGCCCCAGAACGCTGACGGCTGCGACGCCGATAGTCATCCCGTTCTCAAGCGCGCGCAGTTGCTCCAGGCGCTCCAGAAGCTCCAGCGGGCTGGGGGGGAGCTTCACGAAACGCTCCAGTGATGAGCGCCGGTAAATATAAAAGCCGCAATGCTTGAACCAGGGGAAGCTTTTCATGCCAGAAAGCGGGTGGTGAAAAGGGATGGGAGCGCGGGAAAAATAGAGCGCCCTGCCCTCCCGGCTCATGGCTATCTTAACGCAGTTCGGATCGTTTACGTCCGCCATGCCGGTTATAGGGGCGCCGGCTGTGGCTATATCATAGCCGTCGCTCATTTTTTTGAACGCCGCCCTGAGAGTTTCCGGGCGCATGAACGGCTCATCGCCCTGAAAGTTGATTATGAATTTCTTTTTGGAGCCTTTCGCGGCCTCGTAGACGCGGTCTGTGCCTGACTGGCAGCGGGGGCTTGTAAGCACCGCCCCGGCACCGATGCTTTCAGCGAAAGCCAGCACCCTGCGGTCCTCTGTCGCTATGAGTACAGGGCCCAGCCCCGACCTGAGCGCGGCCTCATAGCACCACTGGAGCACGGCTTTTCCGCGGATCTTCGCCAGCACTTTGCCGGGAAAGCGCTGGGAGTTGTAGCGCGCCGGTATTACTATCAGGCAGTTTTTATCCATGAATTTATGCTTTCCAGAAGTTCCTCTTTTGTGGCGGTGGCGGTACCTAGCTTGGCGACCACTATGCCGGCCGCGAAATTAGAGATCAGGGCGGCTTCTTCCAGCGTCGCCCCGGCCGCCGAGGCCAGGGCCAGAGTGGAGATCACGGTGTCTCCTGCGCCGGTTACGTCGAAGACCTCCCTGGCCTTGGTGGGGATATGAAGGGTGTTTATCCGGCCGCCGGATTTATTGAAAAGCGTCATGCCATGTTCGCCCTGCGTTATCAGCAGTGCACGGCAATTAAGCGCGCTCAGGATCTTTTTGCCGAGCTCCTCGGCTGCGGCCTGTCCGTCTTTCTGGATAAGGCGCATGCCCTGATACGCTTCCATCGTGTTCGGCGTAAGGCAGGTGACTTTTTTATAGAGCGCGAAGTGCTCCACTTTGGGGTCCACGAAAACCGGTACGCCGCGCTTCAGACAGAGCTTTATGGAAGCCTCTATTACCGACGGGACAAGCAGGCCTTTTCCATAGTCTGAAAGTATAACGGCCCCGGCCCCCGCGTCGAGCTGGTCGCTCAGGCCGCGCAGGACGGCGTTATGCAGATTCGGGGTGAGCTTGAGGGCGGAATCCCGGTCGAAGCGCACCACCTGCTGGTGCTCGGCTATAACGCGGGTCTTTTCTATAGTGCGGGTAGAGGGTTCGGGTATGAGAGAGCCGGCGTCCACCCCGCCGGAGGAAAGTATGCGCAAAAGCTCGTCTGCGGCGGAATCGCGGCCGATCACCGATATAAGGCCGGGCCGGGCGCCCAGCGCCGCCAGATTAGCGGCGACATTGCCGGACCCGCCGGCGACCATGCGCTCCTCGCGGATCTTTACTATCGGGACCGGGGCCTCAGGGGAAATGCGGGACACTGAACCTTTGATGTAGCGATCCAGCATGATATCGCCCAAAACCGCAACGCGTTTTGAGGCGAAATTATCAATGATACGGCGGAGTCGTTTAAAGGATGCGGAATTCACCAGATAATTATACTAAAAACAACGGGGTTATTCTAAGCGGCGCTTTACCAGTTTGGCGGTCACCGAACCTATGAATATCTCCGCCTTCAGGATCAGCGGCAGGCGCAATTCATCGTCCGTTATCCAGACCAGCATCTTCTTTCCTTCCTTCGCCACAAACAGGCCGTCGTCTCCAAGCCGCGGTTCAACGAGAACACACTTGAATTTGCCGTAGGAGGTGGATTCCTTCTCGCGCTTTCTGACCTTCACGTTCATCTCCCAGTTCTTTTTAGTGTTAACGGTGATAGCCTTTTCGGAGCCGGGCTCCAGGCCCATGGTGCGGACGAGATAAAGGGCGGAAAGCACATCCTGCACGGGGCCCGCGAGTGTGCCGGACACGGCGGAGACTTCCCGCTTCTTGTTCATTTTTTCACCCCGGAAAGTGCCGGAGCTGTTTTCGAAGATCACCCACTCGTTAACCCGGTGGCCTCCCTCGCGTATATTCTTGTAGTAGCCGTGAGAATAAAGCCCGGCCGTGTCCAGCCATGACTCGTTCACGTCGGCTACGGTGTAAAAATTTCCGATAAACGCGGCCGATTTCGCGCCGGAAACGATGTGGTAGGCCGGACGGCCGTCCGCCATTACTATCTTGTCCATCTGCAGGTAGGCGGAACCCACGTTCATGAGTCCCCAATAGATCTCATATTCCAGGCGCTCCCTGTTCCAGTTCTGCAGCACCGCGGGGCCGGGGTCCGCCGCCGCCTCCAGAGATGAGTAGGGATGCGTCAGGTCAGGGGGGGTATCCGCGGCCAGCGCCGCGCAGGCGCAGAGCGCCGCGAGCGCCATGGCGGAGACAGCCTTCTTAAAATCCATATTTTATGCGCGCGGCCACTATGGCGGCCACCGCGGCCATGCCTGAGAAGCCGCGCCACTCCTTATTTTTCAGGAAAGTTTCCAGGGAATAGGCGCTTAAGTCCAGGAACCCGGCGAGGCCGGAGAGGCGCGGAATGATGGCGTTGACGCGCGCTCTGTACCGTTCGAATTCCGGGCCGTAGGCGGAGAGCAGGAAATCCTCTTCCGCCCTGATCTGGGTCCTGTAGATCAGGATAAAAGAGCAGATCGTTATCAGCCAGACGAGCCCGGTGCGCAGCGGAGACTGGAGATTGGAAAGCGAGATAAGCAGGCCCAGCACCATGAACGCCGTGCCCAGGTAAAGCGGATTGCGGACTGCCGCGTAAGGCCCGCTGACGGTCAGCGTTCTGGATTTAACTATCGCCGAGGAGGCCAGCACCCGTATGAGCTGGCCGAAAGCCATCACGCTTAAGCCAGCCGAAAAAAAAGCCCAGCTGTCAGGCTTGGACAGCACGATGACAGCGAGGGCTATGAGCTGCGAGAGGAGTATTCTTTTTTTCATTTACGGTTCTCCGATTGTGAATTTACGCTTTTCAGGCCGTTCCGGGCCGGCCCGCGGCGCTGCCTGGCGATCCAGAGCGCGGCCTGCAAAATATTCTTTTTGACCGCGCGGCCTGCCGCAAGCCCGGGATGCTTTCGCAGTTCGCTTTGTCCGTGCCCGGTCTTCACCAGCACCGAGGCGATGCCGAATGAGTCGGCAAGCTTCATGTCGCAGGTTTTATCGCCTATCATTATGGAGCGGGGAAGATCCAGGCGATGACCTTTAAGCGCTTCCCTCACCAGGCCGCCGCCGGGCTTGCGGCAGGCGCAGCCGTCGGAGGGCAGGTGGGGACAAAAATATATCGCGTCCAGACTGATCCCCTTCTCGGCCAATCGGCGCCGCAGTTCCGTGTTAACGGCCCTGGATCCGGCCAGGGTCATATATCCCCGGCCTATTCCGGACTGATTGGTCAGCACGATCAGGCGGTAGCCGAGGCCGGAGAGCAGCTTGAGCGCCCTGAACGCCGCCGTATACACGCGCAGCCTGCCCGGGTCCGTAAGGTAGAACCCCGGCCTGTCATGAATGATGGTTCCGTCCCTGTCGAGAAAAACGGCCGGCATTTTCGTCCGATTCCCTCTTTTCCGGATGTAGGCGATCATATGGCGATGGTCTCCATAAGCCGCTTCAAACCGTCGTCATTAAAAATAATTTCCACGGAAAGGATATAAACCCCGCTCTTCAGGATCTCCTGCCAATCCGCGGGGAAACGGGTGAAATCCTTATAGGTGGTGATGAGCGGCATGCCGCCGCGCGTGGCCTGTATCGCCGCCAGCTCCTGGCGCGTGAACTGGTGGTGGTCCGGGTAGCGCCAGATCTGGTCAGGGACGGCCTTAAGGCGCGCGAGCGCGTCTTCAAAAGATTTGGGGTCACCTATGCCGGACAGCACCGCCACTTTTTTGCCCCGGAACCGGGAAAGCGGCTCTCCGGTCTTTTCAAAGGCGTTGAGGTAGGTGTCAGGCGAGTGCATGCTTTCCATAACCGGCACGGAAGGATTGATTTTCTTCACTTCCTCACGTATCGCCTGCACTTCAGCCCGGGAGACGTGCTCGCAATGGGACAGGATGACTGCGTCAGCCCTGCGAAGGCCCGCGGGTGTTTCGCGCAGGTCCCCCAGAGGAAGCAGCGAGTCCCTGTGAAAAGGTGCTGTCGCGTTGATGAGGACCACGTTCCTGTCGCGCCTGAGCCTGAAGAACTGATAGCCGTCATCCATCAGGAGGATGTCGCTTTTAAATTTTTCGATAGCTGCCAGGCCGGACCGGAATCTGTCCGGAGAGACCATGACGGGCACATCGAGGTGCTGGAGCATGTTGAAGATCATCAGGGCTTCGTCTCCGGCCTCCTCGGCGGAGACGGACGAGTCTCCGGACAGGATGGTTAATCTTTTGCCAGGGGCTTTGCGCTTATAGCCGCGAATGAGGACCGCCGGCTTGTAGCCCGCTTTTTTAAGCGCAGCCGCGGCCATTATCACGGTAGAGGTCTTTCCGGTTCCGCCTGCTGAAAGATTGCCGAAGCAGATTACAGGCACCGGCAGCCTGTGGCTTTTCAGCAGTCCGGCGCGGTAGAGCGTCCTGCGCGCGGCGATAAAAGAGATATAGGCCAGGGACAAGGCGCCCAGCGCGATGCGCCCGTAAGCTTTTTTCTTTAAGCGGTCCCTTAATTTCTTTGCGTTCATCGGCTTTCCCGGGGCTGCAGCATTTCTTCAAGTGTAGCAAATACTGTATCGGGCAGAAGTTCTTTAAGGCACCTGATGCCGGCGGAGCATTCGCTTTTCTGGCAGGCGATGCACGCCATGCCGCTACTCCTGACGACCCTGTGCCTGCCGTCGTCCGGCGGGCTCCAGCTCTCGGGCCGGCTGGAGCCGTATATTCCCAGGGTCGGAACGCCGGAAGCCTGGGCGAGGTGTCTGGTGCCGCTGCAGTTGGAGACCAGCAAAACGGCCCGCTGAAGCAGCGCGGACAGCCTCGACAGCGTGGCGGTTTCCGGCGAGACTGAGACGGACGGGTGACCGGCCAGGCCCGCGACCTGCTCGGCCAGGGACCTTTCTCCGGGGCCCCACAGAACCAGAACGGAGGCGTTCAGCTTCGTTGCCGCCAGGGCGGCCAGACTGGCGTAATGTTCCGCCGGCCACCGGCGCGTAGCCCTTCTGGAAGCGGGTGCGACCAGTATTAAAGGCCGCTTCAGGCCGGCCGTCATCCCGGCGGCCCAATCAAGGTCCTCAGGGTCCGGGCGGAATTCAGGGCCGGGGTAAAATATATTTTTCAGCCCCGCCTGCCGGAGCAGGTCGATCTTGAAGAACGGGTTATATTCCACCTGTCCGGGCCTGAGCTCAAGCTTCAGGTTATAGGCCCAGGCCGAGGAGGTGTAAGCCGGCCCTGCTTTTATCCGCGCGCCGCTCAGGGCCGTGATTACGGCGGAGCGGGGGTTGGACATGAAATCCACTACCAGATCATAGCGGCGGCGCCGGACTTCGAGAGCCCAGCGCAACGGCCTGCCCGGGTCATAGACCAGTATCTCGTCGATAGCCGGATTGCGGGCCAGGGCCTGGTCGCACGGCGGCTGCACGAGGAAATCCAGCTTTGCTTCCGGGAAATTATCCTTAAGCACCCTGGCTGCCGGAGTACATAAAAGCACGTCTCCTATCTGCCGGAACTGGATAAGAAGTATCTTTTTTGGAACAGGATCCATATGAAATATTGCAGCCGGCAGCCGGTTTAAAGCCTCGCCGCTCCCCTTGTCACTTGCAGTTTGAGATCCAGATTGTTATCGCCCCGCCTGACCGTAAGGCGCGGCATGGCTCCGTCTTCCCTGTTTCGCGGCCACGCCGCTTTACCAGGGTCAGAACTGAAGTCCAGGGCGTAGCCGGCCTGAAGAACGAGCGCCCTCATTTCAGGCGAGCGGGCTCCGGATCCGTAAGGATATGCGAACGCGCAGATCTCCCGGCCCAGAGCGGCTTCCAGCTGCTTTTTGGATTCCGTCATCTCCCAGGCGGCGTCCTCAGGAGGCAGCTCTTCAAGGCGCGGATGGTTCATCGTGTAAGAGCCGAACTCCACAAGGCCGCTGTCCCGCATCTCTTTGAGCATCTCCAGCGTGGCCATGCTGACCCATGGCTCGGCCGCTGTGTCCTGCCAAAGATCGGCCTTGCCGATAGCGTTGAAAACCGTGAACACATTGCCTTTGGCGCCAAGCTCCCTGAGAATGGCGTAGGCGCGCGTATACGTATCCTCGTATGCTCCGTCAAAAGTGATGAGCACCGCTTTTTCCGGGATCTTTTTTCCTCCGCCGCCGGCTTTGACAAGGTCGGAGAAAAGCAGGGGGGTGTAGCCGTGCGCGAGCAGCCAGGAGACCTGGGACCGGAACTTTTCCGGCGCGACCCAGTCGTTTTTGAGACTCGAGGCCGCCGGCGGTTCGCCTACCTTCTGGTAGGCCAGCACAGGCAGACCCGGGGCCAGGCCGCGCCACCAGGCCCAGCGCGCGCTGGCCAGAATAGCGCCGGACAATGCGGCGCCGGACATAATTTCCAATATCATATTTTCTCCAATATACCGGCGGTCCTGAGAATATGTTTCGCCGCCGCGCCCACTTTATCCGGTGTGACCAGACGCATGCACAGGAAATGTCCGCGGGGACAGCGTTTCGAGCCATGCAGCGCGCAGGGCCTGCACGGCAGCTCCGCTTCCAGGACCAGATTACTGCTCCCGTACGGAAAAAAACCGAGCTCGCGCGTGGTCGGGCCGAAGATCGCCGCCACAGGCACGCCGAACGCTACGGCTATATGCATCGGGCCGGAATCGTTGGTGATGAACAGTTTAAAGCTTTTTATCGTGGCCATCAGTTCCGTCATCCCCGTTTTGCCGGTCAGGTTCAGAACAGAGCCGGGCGCGGCGGCCCGCTCGATCCCGGCGTTCCATTCGGCCTCTCCGGCGCTGCCCACAATCACCACTTTAGTGGAATATAAACGCGCCAGGTCAGTTATAAGGCGAGACCAGTAATCCCGCGGCCAGCGCTTAGTGAGCCAGACGGAACCGGGGTTGACCCCGATAAACAGAGCGGGATCCGCTCCAAGCCGCGCAAGGGTTCCGTCGGTCCCGCGCAGAGCGGGAAAAACCCCGGCTTCACCCGGGCCGGGGCTCCGCGCCGGAACGTCCGCCGACGCCGGAGACAAAAGCGGAAGAGCAAGCGTAAGATTGCGCTCCAGATCGTGGAGAAGCCAGGAGAAGGCCACTTTGTGCGTAAAGAGAAAGCTTCCGGCGCTGGATTCAAAACCGATCCTCACCGGCGCGCCGGTCAAACGCGCCAGCAGGGCGCTTCTCAGCGATCTGTGCGGGACTATGACTATATCGAACCGCAGTTTCCTGAGCTCTGCCAGCAGACGAAAGAATTCTCTGAAAAAAGACCCTGCGGTTTTTTTATTATCCGCGATCACTCCGGCGGTCAGGCCGGAGGAAGAAAATATCTGCGCCGCTTCCGGGCGCGCCACTACGGTTATCTCGAAATCCGGCAGCGTCTTCTTTATTTTGTCCAGCAGCGGCAGGGTGAGCACCGCGTCGCCGAGAAACGCCGTCTGCATAAGGCAGACGCGCCCCGCGCTCCGCTCTCCCCGGGCGGGCCCGGCCTGAACCAGCCAGTCGCCGGCCTCAGGCCGCCTGTATACTACCGGCACGCCGGCGGCTTCCAGAACCTCAAGATATCGGTCCAGGGTGTGCTTTTCAAGCGCTGGGCTTGGTATTCGCAAATTGACAAAAAGGCGGCGGGCCAGTGAATCTTTGCGGTAACGGATCTTCAGTCCGGCGCCTGAGCAAGCTGTCAGAAGACGGCTGCGCAGATTAGCGTGCAGGTCCAGCAGCATATCGGCGAAGTCCTCGCGGCGCTGGGCGCGGACGTGGAAGCCGGTAAAAGGGATTATGTCAGAAATAAACGGACATTTGGCTGCGGCGGCGGCGAACTGGGGCTTGACGAGCATGGTAATGCGTGCGTCCGGCCAGCGGCGCCGCAGATTGCGCAGAACCGGGGCCGCCAGTATTATGTCTCCAAGGGAAGACATCCTGATAACCAGTATAGCCGGACTTCCGCTCCTGGCCGCGAAGCCGGTTCCAGTGTCTGTCTTTCCGTATCCGTGGTCCATATATCAGCCCGGAGTTTACGCCCTTATTTGGCGCGTGCGGCCTGCGCCGTGCTTATTCCAGATTAACGGCAAAATTATATCATTTTGGCGGGCCGCGCACTTTGCCCGCAAGTGACCGCGGCCCGGACGCGGAGGGGGGCGCGCAACAAAGATTTAACTTATATTCTATTGACGTTTTACGGGACTAGGGCTATCATATAGTATGAGTAAATACAGCGCCCCGGCCGTTTGCCTCGCTGCCTGCCTCCTCGCACTGGCTTCTTACAGGGCGGTTGACGCGTTTATGGCGGCCGGCGCGCATCGCCTTCTTATCAGCGAGTTTGTCGCGGCGGGGAATGCCTCGGTCAAGAGGGGCGGGGGATATTCTCTGCTGGGCACCTCGGGCCAGATGGGGACGGAAACCCTTTCAGGCGGCGCCTATACTCTCAACTTCGGCACAGTAAACTCATGGCGGCCGGCCCAGGCCGACGTAAGCATTTCCCACGCCTATCCAAATCCATGCAGCCTGGGCAGCGGCTGCAACGCAGTGACCTTCACCCGGCTAACCATGGACGCCACTGTCCGCATTTACACGATTTCCGGAGAACTTGTAAACACCATCAAAAAAAGCAGCAGCATAGACAGCACAGGCTGGGATCTGCGAAACAGCAGCGGCAGGCAGGTGGCCAGCGGACTATATATATACATCGCCGAGGGGAACGGGACCACGAAAAGAGGCAAAATGGTGATAGTCAGATAGAGGAAGACGCCAGGGAGACGCTTTATGAAATGGTTAAAAATTATGATTCTGGGCGCCGGGCTGCCCTTTGCCTGCCTATCCTCAGCTTTTCCAGGCGAAATAAGCCAGGGTGCCGCGCCGGGACTGCTTAACTACCAGGGCCGCCTGGAGCGGGATAACGCGCCCATAACCGGGCCGATACATCTGATTTTCAGGATCTATAATGCCTCCTCAGGAGGCACCGCGGTATACACCAGCCCTGAAATGACAGTCTCCGCCGTGCAGGGGCTTTTCAGCGCCTCACTCACTCCGCCCTGGAGCGTTTTTTCCGGCGCCAGCACGCTCTACCTAGAAGTGCAGGTGGAGAGCGACGTGATGTCGCCAAGGGAGCCGCTTGCCAGCGTCGCCTACTCGCTGGTAGCCAAGAAACTGGAGGATGGGGCTGATCTCTCAGTGGCCACGCTAACCACTACCGGCAATATGGGCGTAGGAACAAGCCCAGATAACAGCTTCAGCCTTACCGTGGCCAGCACAGTCTGGATACGCTCCGGCGTATTAAGGTTCCCCGACAATACCGTAATGACCAGCGCCAACGTGGCCTCCGTGGCGGGCACGCTGACCAGTCCGACGAATGCGTCCGTCATTGCGGATGACGACAGCAACGGCACCGGTGATATAGTTTTCCAAAATGGCGCAACCACCAATGCCAGGATCACCAACGCCGGGAATATGGGCGTCGGCCCTGTTGCCTCCGCAGCCCCTATGGGCAGGCTTGACGTAGACGGCTCTCTTTATGTCGGCTCCCAGGGCGTTTACGACAGGACCGGGGGATCCGTTACCGTAAGCGGGTTGTCCGTTCAGGGCGGCGGTATAGCCGGAGCTAACTCCGAGAGCATCCTGCTCGGGCGGACCGACAATGTCATAGCTTTCTGGAGCGGCGCGACGGAAAGGATGCGCATCCATTCCAACGGCAATATCGGGATCGGACTCGCCAATCCCGCCGACAACCTGCACGCGGCTGGAGGCGTTGCCTCCGATACAGGCCTCAGGGGCGGCCGGGTGGCGCTGGGGGGCTATTCAGCCTGGGGCTCCGGCGCGAACGAGATCCGCTCAGAAGCGGGATACGATCTTCTGGTCCAGCAGTCTAACAGCTACAACGTGGGCATCGGCACGGATACCCCGCGGGAGAAGCTGCATGTGAAGGGAAGCGTGAGGGCCGATTCAGGCGTTATCGCGGCGACTGCAGCGTTTTCCGGCGCTGTAAACGTGGGCGGCAGCTTTGCAGTAGCGACCGGCGGCGGCAATACCGCGTCACTTCCGACCACCACTATATACGGCGACCTGCTTGTAACAGGAACAATGGGGTCCGGCCCCTCTTTGCCAGCTCTCCTGGCAGGAACCCAGACCTTCACGGCGCCGAACACTTTCGCCGCGCAGGTTACGGTGTCAACCAATCTTATCGTCTCCAACAGGATCGGAGCAGGCGTTCTGGATTTTGATTTCGCGCCTGCCAGGTACCTGCAGATCGGGGACGACAAGCCGGAATTCGCCGGCGATGACGCCGCTGCCTATATAGTGGGCGGGACAAACGGCAATTCCAGGATATTATTTTACCGCGGCGCTGCGGAAGCAGCCCGCATTGAGACCGGAGGCGCCGTAGGCAGTCCGGCCCTGGCTACGGTAGTCGGAAGCACCAAATCCTACATTGATAACACATACTACCGCATCTATAACAGCGCGCTCATCATTTCCACAGGTGACAGCCCTGTCAGCGCGACCACTCCTGCCATTTTCGTGAGCTCTTCACTTGGCAATGTGGGAATGGGAACGGCTGTGATGGACCCGAATCACCGGCTTACTGTGGACGGAAATATACGGATCTCTGCCGGGTCGCTTATTTTTTCCGACGGCACCGCCATCAACAGCGCCAGCGGGGGGCTCTCGGTTGGCGGGGTATCCAACAATGGCGACGCGGTAGTGCGCTCTGACGCCGATATCAACGGCGTCGGGAACATTATTCTTCAGGCAGGCAACGTGAACGCTTTAGTGGTTAATACCGGCGGCCTTGTCGGGATAGGCACTTCATCTCCGGCGTCCCGCCTTAACGTCAGAGGAGGCGATCTGGTGGTAGGCTCCCCTGTGATCGGCTCTTACTCCGGGAACGGATTGGATGATGTTATAATCTCCGGCAATATAGAGGTGGACCAGAGCATAATCCAGAGATCG
>CAZPMW010000067.1:0-11588 GCA_964587805.1 uncultured Elusimicrobiaceae bacterium | reverse complement strand
GGACAAAGGATGAAAAATACGCTCGTTTATACGCTGGCTGTTCCCTTAATCCTTTGTCCTTGATCCCTTATCCTTTCTACAACATGCCTATAAAGGTACTCCATATTATTACAAGGCTTGAATTTGGCGGAGCGCAGGGCAATACGCTCTACACTGTCAGCCATCTGGAGAAGAAGCTTTTCGACGCGAGACTGGCCGCCGGGCCGGGCGGGATGCTGGACGCTAAAGCTCCGCCCGGGTCCGTCACCTATGTGCCCAGGCTGACCCGCAGCATCAGGCCCTTAAACGATCTTCTGGCCGTGTTCGCGCTGACGGGCGTTATACGAAAAGAGCGCCCGCTAATCGTGCATACGCACTCTTCGAAAGCCGGCATAACCGGCCGCCTGGCCGCGCGCCTGGCCGGCGTGCCGGTGATAATACACACCTTCCACGGCTTCGGCTTCCACGAGCGGCAGAACCCGCTTAAAAAACGCTTTTTCATCCTGCTTGAAAAGCTGTGCGCGTCGTTTAGCGACGCCCTGATCTTCGTTTCACAATCCAATATGGACTACGCGCGGGGCTTCGCCATCGGAGATGCGGAAAAATACACCTTGATAAGGAGCGGTATACCGCTCGGGGCTTACCCCGCTTACACGGGAACGGCGCCCGGGCGCGTGAGCCCGGAAGCCCTGAGCAAGCGCCGGGAGCTGGGTGTGCCGGACGACGCCGTGCTTATAGTAAGCGTCGGAAACCTCAAGCCGCAGAAAAACCCGGAGCATTTCATCGCCGCGGCCGGGCGCCTGGCCCGCGCCGGTAAAAACGCGGTATTCATGCTGGTCGGCGGAGGCGAGGGGCTGGAGGCGGCCCGCGCCAGGGCCAAAGCGGACGGGCTTGAGCGGCGCCTTTTATTTCCAGGCTGGCGCGAGGACTCGGCAGGGATCCTGGCCGCCGCTGACATCTTCGCGCTCACCTCCCTCTGGGAGGGCCTGCCGAAGAGCCTGGTCGAAGCGGTCAAAACCGGGCTGCCTTCGGTTTGCTACCGTACCGACGGGGTGAGCGACATACTCCGCGACGGGCGCAACGGCTACTCGGTAGAGCCCGGGGACCTGGACGCTTTCTGCGCGCGGCTGGAAGAGCTGATAGAGCATCCGGTCAGACGCGCCGAAATGGCCGCCGGGGCCGCCAAAACCGACCTTGCTGAGTTCGACATAGACCGCATGGTGCGCAGCCAGGAAGCGCTGTACCTTGAGCTTTTGAAAAAGAAGGGCGTACCGGGTCCATCATTATGACGCCAAAAATATCAGTAGTGATCCCGTTTTACAACGAAAAAGAATGCCTCAAAGATATGGCGCTGGAGCTGGCCGCCGCCTTTGCGGCGTCCGGGCTCGCCTGGGAAAGCGTATGGGTGGATGACGGCTCCGAAGACGGCTCCGGCGCGGAGCTGGAAAAGGTTCTGAAAGATCTGCCCGGGGCGCGGCTCATCCGGTTCCCGCGCAATTTCGGACAGACAGCCGCCCTCAGCGCCGGCATAAAGGCGGCGGCGGGGGAATATATAGTCACCATCGACGCGGACAGGCAGAACGACCCGGCCGACATCGCCGCGCTTTACGACACGGCCCTGAAGGGGTTCGACGTGGTAAGCGGCTGGCGCAAAGACCGCAAAGACGCCTGGCTCTCGAGGGTTCTGCCTTCCAGGATCGCCAATTGGATCATTTCAGCCGTCACCGGCGTGGCACTGCATGACTACGGCTGCTCGCTTAAGATCTACAGGGCGGGGCCGCTAAAAGCCGCCGAGCTTTACGGGGAGATGCACCGCTTCCTCCCGGCCCTGCTGGGCTACATGGGGGCTGAGATAGCCGAGCTGCCGGTCGGCCATCGCGCCCGCGCCACCGGCCGCTCAAAATACGGGCTTATCCGCGCTTTTAAAGTTACCCTGGACCTGATAACCGTGAAGTTCATGGGGGATTTCCTGTCGAAGCCGATATACCTGTTCGGCGGGCTGAGCTTCGGGCTTTGCTGCGCGTCGGCGCTGATGGCGGCCTTCACGCTTTACAGGAAATTTTACGGGCATATTTTTGTGAAAGACCAGCCGCTGTTCCTGGTCGCCATCTTCTTCGCCCTGATCGGCGTCCAGTTCGCTTTTATGGGCCTGATGGCGGAGATCCTGGTGCGCACCTACTACCGCTCCTCCCGCAAAACCCCTTACGTCATCAAAGAGCGCCCCGGCCGCGGAGACTGATTGATTCGCCGCGGGCATAATTGATATCTTATTACACTTATGGAAAAAGACAGCGGGCTTGTATTCGACGCCGCCCTGATCCGGGAAAAAGGCGGGCTGACGGTCAATAAATCCATTGACCCCGAAATTTTCGCCGGCGTTTTCATGGCCCCCGACAAAGTCTCCGAGGCCTCCATCAGCCTGGTGTTTTCCGTCGGGGGAGAGTCGCTGCTGCTGGAGGGGTCGGTCAAAGCCGCCCTGCTCATGAAATGCGCCCGCTGCGGCGAGTTTTTTTCAGCCGGATCTTCCGAGGCCTTTGACGAAGTGTATGAAGATGCGGTAGAATCTATAGATGTGAGCGGCCTCCTTATGGAATCGGTCGCGCTCATGGCGCCCTTAAAGCCGCTTTGCGCGCCCGGCTGCAAGGGGCTCTGCCAGGCCTGCGGCGGGAATCAGAACCTGAAGGCCTGCGGATGCGTTATAGAGAGCGTCCCGTTACAGGACGGGATAAAAAAGGACAATCAGTTCGGGGCGCTGAAAGATTTCACCGTGTCTCCGCCGGCCGTCAAAAAGCCGGGGAAAAAACGCCGGGACTGACCGGCCCGTATCTTGACAGTATAATAAACAGGAGCTTATCACCATGCCCAATCCGAAAAGAAAACATACGCCGGCCAGACGGGATTCCCGGCGGGCGGCGAACTGGAAACTGGAGACCAAATCCCTTTCTTCCTGCCCCCAATGCGGCGCAATGCGCCTGCCCCACCGTGTCTGCGCCGTCTGCGGCGTGTACAACGGCAAGATTGAAGTAGTGAAAAAAGAGAAAAAGACTGACGAGCAGGAACCGAAGTAGAATATAAAACCAAGGCGGAATATTCCGGAGGCGTAAAGAGAGGGGGGCGCTGGCGGCTTTGCCGGTCCCCCGCTCCCGGCCCCCGGTGTGAAACATGAAAATAGCGATTGACGCCCACGGCGGAGATTTCGGCCTGAAGCCCAACATCGACGGCGCCCTTCTGGCGGCCGCCCAGCTGCCGCACGAGATAATACTGGTGGGGCGGGATCCGGAAATACGGGAGGAGCTGCACCGCCGCGGGGCCGCGGTCTCCGACAAGCTCAGGATAGTTCACGCCCCCCAGATCGTGGAGATGGGAAAAGAGCCGGTGGACGAATGCCGCTCCAAGCCCGACTCGTCGCTGATGCTGGGCGCGGGCCTGATAAAGGAAGGCAAGGCGGACGCCTTCATCTCGGCGGGGAATTCCGGCGCCGTCATGGTGGCCTCGCTTTTAAAGCTGAAGCGCATACCCGGCATTATCCGCCCGGCGCTGGCGGCGCCATTTCCCACTTTCAGGGGCACCACGCTTCTGCTGGATGTAGGCGCGAACATGGATTCAAAGCCCTGGCATCTGGTCCAGTTCGCGATCATGGGGTCCATTTTCATGCGCCTGCGCTTCGGCGTTGAGAATCCCTCCGTCGGGCTGTTGTCGGTGGGGGAGGAGGAAGTAAAAGGGAACGCGCTGACCGTAGAGACAGTGCCGCTCATGAAAAGCGTGGGCATCAATTTTAAGGGCCCGGTGGAAGGCGGGGAGATAGCTACGGGCACCGTTGACGTGATCGTCACCGACGGCTTCTCCGGCAACGTGGCGCTGAAGCTGGCCGAAGGCCTGGCCTCCGTGATCTTCAAGATAATCAGGCAGGAAGTCCACCGCAAATTCACGTATAAGATTGGCGCCCTGCTGATGAGAAAGGTCTTTACGGGCCTGCGCAAGAGGATGGATGTTGACGAATACGGCGGCGCCCCGCTGCTGGGCGTGAACGGAGTGGTGCTTATCTGCCACGGCAAAACCAGTCAGAAAGCCATTTTCAACGCGGTCAAGACCGCGGCCGACCTCGTCGGGTCCGGAATGGTGCCGAAAATACAGGAGCATATGGAGCGGGTGAAGGATCAGATCTCCGGCGCCAGGACCGCCCACGAAGAGGCCCATGAAAAGATTTGAAGGCAGAACCGCGCTCGTCACCGGCGCCAGCCGCGGCATCGGCTATGACATAGCCAGGGCGTTCGCCGCGGAAAGCGCGGCGGTGGTCATGGCGGACGTAGACGCCGAAACCGTAAAGGCCGCGGCGGAAAAGCTGGCCGGGGAAACCGGCGCCAGAACGCTGGCCCTGGCCGCGGATGTAACTAAGTACGCGGACTGCGAGCGCTGCGTTGAAGAGACGCTTAAAGCTTTCAAGAAGCTGGATATCCTCGTCAACAACGCCGGCATCACCAGGGACAACCTGACCCTCCGCATGAAAGAGGAGGATTTCCAGGCCGTCATCGACGTTAACCTTAAGGGCTCTTTCCTTATGGCTAAGGCGGCTTCAAGAAGCATGCTGCACGCCAGGAGCGGGCGCATAATCAATATCGCCTCCGTAGTCGGCCAGTCGGGCAACGCCGGGCAGGCTAATTACGCGGCCTCCAAGGCAGGCCTCATAGGCCTGACGAAATCGCTGGCGCGGGAGTTCGCAGCGCGCCAGGTGCTTGTCAACGCCGTCGCGCCCGGCTATATACGAACCCTCATGACCGAGGGCCTGAAAGAGGAAGCTAAAACCAGGCTTCTGGAGCTTATCCCGCTGGGGCGCCTGGGCTCGTGCGCAGACGTAGCGGAGGCCGTGCTGTTTCTGGCAGGGGACGGCTCCTCGTACATCACGGGGCAGGTGATTTCAGTGAACGGCGGGATTTACATGTGAGCGAATTTGCATCTCAAACTATAAACGTAAACCAATGGAGGAACAATGGCAGTAGCAGAAAACCTTGAAGAGAGAGTGAAGAAGATAATCGTGACCCAGCTGGCCGTCGACATGTCGGAAGTTACCCCGCAGTCCCAGTTCGTGCAGGATCTGGGAGCCGATTCCCTGGACACGGTGGAGCTGGTAATGGCGCTTGAAGAGGAATTCGACATTGAGATCCCTGATGAAGACGCCGAAAAGATCAAGACGGTTAACGAAGCCGTAGAGTACATCAAGGACAAGCAATCCAAAAAAGGGTGACACAGCTCGCCGGGGCCCCGGTGACGCGGCGCGCCACCGGCTGAGTGTTAGCCGTCCGGCGGCCAACTTGATGGAATCAATAGAGAAGCTGATAGGATACAGTTTCAAGAACAAAGAACTGCTTAAGGAAGCCCTGACTCACAAGTCGTACTCTACCGAGCAGGGGCAGGCGCTGCATAACGAAAGGCTGGAATTCCTTGGCGACAGCGTTCTTGGGTTGATTGTATCCTATTATCTTTTTACTGAGCACCCCCTGCAGGATGAGGGGTATCTCTCGAAGGTTAAATCCGTTCTGGTCTCGCGCGCCAACCTGGCGAGCTGGGCCGGAAGCCTCAGCCTCGGCGAGCATCTTTTCCTGGGGGCCGGGGAGCAGCAGACTGGTGGAACCGGGCGCGGCAGTATCCTGTCCAACACCTTCGAAGCGCTCATCGGCGCCATCTACCTGGACGGGGGCATAGAGGCGGCGTCCGTATTCGTAAAGCACTGGCTGCACGGGCAGGACATGGGCGGCATGGAGGAGCAGGATTATAAAAGCGCCCTCCAGGAGATCGTGCAGAAGCGGCTTAAAAAGCCGCCGGAATACGAGATAGTCACCGCGGAGGGCCCAGAACACGACAAGGTCTTCACCGTGCGCGTGCTGGTCGGGAAAAAAGCGCTGGGCATCGGCTCAGGCAAAAACAAGAAAGAGGCCCAGCAGGCAGCGGCCCGAAACGCGATCGTCTACCTGGAGAACCACGACCTCCGCCCCTGACAGCCAGACAACGCCAGCCCCGCCAGATGAAAATATCCGCCAGAAATCTTTTTTCCGCCGCTCCGCTCGCGCTGGCCCTCATGTGCGCGCACAGCGCTCTTTTGCCGGCCGTCGCCCTCGCCTACGATAAACGGCTGAACCAGAGCGATTCGCCTTACTTTGTAAAAACAAAGATCCGTCACTTCTTCAGCGCTGGCTACGCCAAAGTCCGCGACGCGGCGCTGACACCCGCCGCCGGGCTGTCCAACAGCAACGCCAAGGCCTATACGGGAAAGACCCTGGTTTTCAGGGACATAGACGCGCCGCTGAATATTATCTCGGCTGAAATACAGCCGCTGAGCGGCGTTTCAGCGGAGTTTGAGTACGGGAGCAGCCGCATTTCGGGCGGAACTTTTTCAGAGACCTCCTGGCTGGACGCGCCGGACAACACCCTCGTCATGAACAATGGCGACACCTGGGTAAGTCCCGAACACAGGGAATACGCTGAAGACCGCGCGGACCTCGCGGGCAACACACGGCTTTACGCGCTTAACTTTTATTACAGGATCTATAAAAGCCCCCTGAAAAATATCAGCCACGACTTAGACCTGGCGCACCGCCTTGAGCTTGCCGCCGGCTACAGCCGGTATATTGACCGCGTAAGCGTTTTCTACGGCGAGCATGTGCTCGCCACGGATGTCCTCTCGCCCACGCCCCCAAAAGGGCCCTTTCGCGACCTGGACTCTTCCCGCGAAATGAGCTGGGCGGGCTGGCGCGGAGGCTTCAGGGAGCAGGCACGCATATCACGTAATTTTTCGATGGAAGGTAAGTTTCTTTTCGGGCCGAGCATGGAGTACAGGGCCGAGGGCTGGTGGAATTTGCGCGCTGACCTGGCAAACCCCGGCTACCGCGAGACGGCGACCGGACAGCTGCTGGAATTTTCCGCCGCGGTCTGCTGGAAAACCAGATATAACCTTCAGGTGGAGGGCGGATATATGAGCTGGATGTATCGCGCCGCGTCAGGAACCAGGCGCCTGTTTTATTACGGCGGCTCCGGCTCTGCCGAGAAGCTCGATGAGATTAAAACCACGCGGAAAGGCTGGTTTCTCGGACTTAGCTGGAGATACTAGGCCGGAGCGGCAGTAAGCGGGAAGGGTTAGCGGTGGGTGGGGGGGGATCATGAGCAGAGCATTCGTTAAAGAGGATTCCGCAAACCAGCCGGAAGATCTGCCGGAGCGGCAGTCCAGCGGCCTGCCCAACTATGTGACGCCGCAGGGCAAGGCGGAGCTGGGGCGACGCGTGGCCGTGCTTGAGGCGGCGTGCCAGACGCTTAAGCTGGAGAAGTCGGATGATCCTTTGCTGAAGCAGCGGCTGCG
Organism: uncultured Elusimicrobiaceae bacterium; assembly: GCA_964587805.1. GTDB lineage: Bacteria > Elusimicrobiota > Elusimicrobia > Elusimicrobiales > UBA9959 > YA12-FULL-51-18. The sequence continues at coordinate 4,261 of CAZPMW010000067.1, read as the reverse complement.
CCTGGCGGAGCGGGATCTGCGTTATTACGAGCGCCGCCTTAAAACGGCGATACTGGTGGACAATGCCGGCTGCGGAGCCGGAGAAGCGCGCTTCGGCGCGCAGCTGGTGATCAGGGATGAAGCCGGCGCGCTGCAAAACTACATCATTGTCGGAGAGGATGAGGCGGACGCGGCGGCGGGCAAGATCAGCTGGGCCTCGCCACTGGCCACCGCCCTGCTCGGCACCAGGCCGGGAGACGCGCCGGCGCTGAAGAAACAAACCGGGGAGGCGCGCCTTGAGATAGTTTCCGTCAGCTATTCGAAAGCTGGGTAGGAATCTTCGCTTCTGAGATGTGAGCCGCGCCAGGATACAAATAAAAAGCCCGCCGTTAAGCGGGCTTTCTATTTTTAAAGACTAACCTTACAGTTTAACGACTTTAGTGGCCTTGGGGCCCTTTTCGCCCTGAGCAACTTCGAATTCCACGGCCTGCCCTTCGGCAAGCGTCTTGAAACCGTCGCCCTGTATGTCCTGATGGTGAACAAAAAGCTCGGTGCCGCCCTCATCGGGAGTAATGAAACCGTAACCTTTTTTGTCGTTAAACCACTTCACTTTTCCTTTCGTCATTTGTTTATACGTCCTTTCGCCCAGGTCCGAACCCGGGCGTTTGATTTGCTGAATAAATCATACAAGATTCTCCCGTAAAACTCAACACTGAAATTGCGCGAGGAAGTATAATTCAGGATAATTCCTGGATAAAGCCCACCGCCGACCGCATGGCCGCCTCATCCGGGGTCCGGATAAGATAGCCCTCTTCGCCCATGGCCCTGGCCAGGACGGGCGGGAGCGATTCGCGATGCACGACAGCGGAGCCCAGGCGGGCCATGATCTCGCTCTGCGAATGCGCGTAGCTGAGCCTGCTCTTCCTGCCGGCGTAGCCGCAATAATATTTCCTCGCATAGTCCAGACTGAGCGGGCCATGCGCCATCATCTTCGCCCACTCCGAGTACATATCGATATCGCAGGAGTAATTGAACATGTCCAGGGTAAGGCCGCCAGGCGGCCTGATGTTAACCTCAAGCGCGCACAGCGTGCCGTCCGCGCGGCGGAAAAACTCGAAATGAAAAAACCGCTCCCTGACATTGAAGCCCTCCACAAGCCTGAGGCCCGCCTCCTGGAGGTCGCGCGGGACGGAGCGCAGGGAATAATACGAGATATGCGCGTCCGCCAGAACGGCTTCCATCACGCCCTGGCCGTAGACGTGTGACGTGCAGAAGATTATTTTCCCGTCCAGGCCGGCCAGACCGTCGAAGGTGACGATGCCGCCCTCGATGAATTCCTGCATGATAAAATTACGGTCCGGCTTGCCGGCGAAGAACCGGTCCAGCTCAGGCATGGAATTCAGTCTGTAAGCGAACTCCGCGCCCATGCCGTCGTCGGGCTTGACCACCAGTGGGAATTTTAATTTTTCAGCCAGAACGCGGGCGCTGGCCGCGTCCGGCACCAGGCCTCCGCGGGCGTGAGGCACGCCGGCCCGCGCGAACACTTCCATCATCAGCGATTTGCGGCGTATGCGCAGAACTTCATCCGCCTTGACGCCGGGGATGCCGAATTCGCTGCGCAGGCCGGCCTCGGTCTCAAGCCAGTACTCGTTCAGAGAATCGATCCTGTCTATTGCCCCGAAGCGCGCGATAAGGAACCGGAGTGCCTCTCCGAGCTGCCCGCTGTCGCGCATATCTCCAACCTGGCAATACCACGCCAGGGACTCCCTGAGCTCCGGCCTGAGCGCGGAGACAGGCTCCTCCCCTATGCCAAGCGCGGTGACGCCTTCCTGTTTGAGACGGACGCAGAAATGATAATAATTCGCTGGAAAGGCCGGCGAGAGAAAAACAAAATTCATATGAAATATTATAATATATCTCCGGCCGGGCAGAAATCCGGCTCGCTCTTATATTATGGAAATAAATTACCACAAATTCTTCAGCAGGTCGCTCGGGCAGGATTTTGAGCTGAAATCCTACGGCTCAGCCGGCAAGCCGGTTATGGCGTTCCCCACTTCATGCGGCAGATTTTACGATTACGAAAACAGGGGCATGATAGAGGCCGCGTCCGAATTCATAGAGCGCGGCGACATAAGAGTCTTCGCGGTGGACGGCCGCGACACGGAAAGCTGGTATAAACCGGTAAGGGACAAATGGATAGGCCTGAGGCACGCGCAGTACGAGGCCTGCATAACGGAAGAGACGACCGGTTTTATCGCGCAGACTTACGGCATCTCAGAAAAGTTCCTGGCCACCGGGGCCAGCTTCGGGGCTTTTCACGCCGCTAATTTTTTCCTCAAATTTCCGGCGCTCTTCGACTCGGCGCTCTGCCTCAGCGGGGTATACAGAATGCAGGATGAGCTGGGCGGCTACACGGACGAAGGCGTTTATATTAACGAACCCCTTAGCTACCTTCCCGGCCTCGAGGACGCCAGCGCCCTGGAGGAGCTGAGGAAAGGATATCTGGTCATCTCGCACGGCCGGGGCGCATGGGAGCAGTTTAACGACCAGGCGCGAAGGCTGGCTGAGATCGCGCAGAACAAGGCCATAACCTGCTGGTACGACCCATGGGACGAGACCTGGCCGCACGACTGGCAGACCTGGCACGCGCAGATGCGCAAATTCCTGCCTCAGTTCAGGGACGGGGTGCTGTTCGGGGGAGGCAAGCTCAGGCTGACCGGCCCACAGAGAAGGATAACAAAACAGCGCTCAAATCCTTCCGGAAGCGGCAGCGCCGGGCCGGTCAGGACATAAAGCCGTTGTCGGCTAGGAACTCCCGGGTCAGGCCGCCGCCGCTTTTTTTTCCGGCGTATTTACCAAGGATATCGTATTCGATGTTCAGATTATCGCCTGACTTGAGGCGGTTCAGGCCGGTGTTTGTCCAGGTATGAGGAATAACGGCCGTTCTGAACGAAGCTGAGGTGACGTCAAAAACGGTCAGGCTGACGCCGTTCAGTGATACGGAGCCTTTCTCCACCAGCAGGGCGGCCGGCGGAGCTTCAAATGTCAGCACAAAGCTCCCGGCAGCCTTCTTTACATTCAGCAGGCGGGTCACACCATCCACATGGCCGGTGACAAAGTGTCCGGAAAAGCGGCCGTCAGCTTTCATCGCCCGCTCAAGGTTTACCGGCGATTCTTTCCGAAGCGAACCCAGCACGGTCTTATCATAGGTCTCGGGGCTCAGGTCGAAAATAGCCGAGCCTTTAACGGGACGAACCGCCGTAAGGCACACGCCGTTAACCGCCACGCTTTCCCCCGCGGCCAGTACCCATTCCGCGGGCATTGAAGTCTCCAGCAGGCTTTTTGAAACCCTTCGTATCGTTCCGACAGCTTCGATAATGCCTGTAAACATATGCTCCCGTTTCAGACGGGATTTACCTCCATGAGGATATCCGGCCCTATCCGCCTGACAGACTTAACATCTGCCTTTATTCCCAGTGCCGCGCCGGCGGCGTTCAGCGCGTCAGGCCACGAGACGGAGGTTTTAGACCTCTCCCCGCCTATAAGAAGCGGGGAAGAAAAGACCATGAACCTGTCAAAAAGCCCCTGGGACAAGAATGACCCTATCACGCGCCCGCCGCCCTCAACCAACAGGTGAGAAACGCCCAGCCGGCCCAGCTCACGCAGCAGCGCCTTAAGCTCCGCTCCGCCGTGCCGTCCTGAAGGCAGAACCAGAACGCTGACATTGTCACGGCTCAGCAGCCTGACGCGCCGCGCTGAGGCCCTTTTTGTGGCGGCCAGTATAAGACGGCCGCTCCCGAACACCCGCGCGCGGGGGGAGATAGCCAGCCCTGAATCCAGCACGACCACAGCGGGCTGGCGGCGGACTTTCACATGGCGCACATTTAAAAGCGGATCATCCAGACGCACGGTATTGATGCCGGCCAGAACGGCGTCGGCTTCGGCCCGGAGGCGGTGCGCCTCTACGCGGGCCGCCGGAGAAGAGATCCAGCGCGAGCGGCCGCTGAAATCGGCTATCTTGCCGTCCAGGCTCTGGGCTATCTTTAGCGTGACATAAGGTAGCCCGGTCCTCATAAATTTGTTAAAGGCGGGGTTAAGCGCTTCGGCTTCGCCGGCCAGCACGCCGCTGCGCACAGAGATTCCGGCCGCTTTAAATATCCCCGCGGCTTTTCCCGTGTGCGCCGGGTTTGGATCCGGGGCGCCTATCACCACCCGCTTAATTCCGGCAGCGATAACGGCGCCGGTGCAGGGGCCTGTCTTGCCGGAGGTGGAGCAGGGCTCA
>CAZPMW010000066.1:0-11817 GCA_964587805.1 uncultured Elusimicrobiaceae bacterium | reverse complement strand
GGCTCCGCGCCAGCAGCGGAAAATGCCCGGGAAAAAATTGCGGACGCGGCGCGAACGGCTTACACGCTTTTCAGGCCCCTGTTGGGGCCGCGCGCCTGCCGGTTTCACCCCACCTGCTCGGAATACAGCTTCCAGTCACTTAAGCGGCACGGATGGTTCAAAGGCGCTCTCTTGAGCGTTTTAAGGATAGTCCGCTGCCACCCATGGAATCCGGGCGGGTATGACCCCGTCCTTTAACTCCATGTCCCGTCATTCGCAGGCCGCCGGAACACAACGGATAATGGAGATACTGTAATGAATAAAAATTTAATATTGGCCGTGCTGCTGTCCTCAGCTGTCTATATACTCTGGTACTCCTACGTGGCCAAGCCACCGATGCCGCGGCAGACGGATCAGTCGGCGCAGGGGCCTCAGGCCGGGCAGTCCGCCGCGCCCGCCGGAGAGCCGGCCTACGCGCAGCCCGCCGCCGAAACGCCAGCTGCCCCCGGTTCGGGGCCAGCTTCCGACTGGCCGGAGAACAGCGTAACACTCGAACTGCCGAAAGCCTCCTATTCCTTTCACCCGTCGGGAGCCTCCATAAAAAGCGTTGTCTACCAGGGCCCGGTGGCGCCGGTCGAGCTGATACTTGATCCGGCCCCAGGTTTTCTCAGCTCTTTCGATAACCTGCGCTTCTCGCTGAAAACCAAGACGGCCGACAGCGTTACCTTTAAAGCCAGCGCGCCGAACGGCGTGCTCATAACCAAAAAATTCACTCTCACCGGAGAAGACAAGATCAACCTGCTGGAGATAACCGCGGCCAATCCGGAAACGGCCCCGGCTGTGCTCGGCGCCTGGGGCCTTCTTGTCGGGCCAGGCCTCGGCACGGTCAAGACCGAGCAGAAAGAAAACCCGTCTCTCTGGGGGGCGAAATACACCATCCAGGAAGAGGGCAAAAAACACCCAAGCGTGATAGTCCTGAAAGAAAACATGAGGGCCGGCGACTGGGGCTGGGCCGGCGTGGACAACAGGTATTTCCTGGCCGCAGTTCTTGGCGGGGACCTGAAGCGCGACGCGCTCGCTCTCGCCCATCCCGAAATCAGCGGGAATAAAGCCCCGCTTCTTACCATACCTTTTGATACCCTCACGCTTGCGCCGAAGGAAACAAGGACCTGGCGGGTGGAGTTCTATATAGGGCCCAAGGATTACAAACTGCTCCAGACGCTGGGCCGCGGTCTGGACCGCTCGGTGGACTTCGGCTTTTTCGCCCCTCTGGCCAAGCTCGCCGACTCCGCACTGGGCTTTTTCCACGGGCTTACCGGCAACTACGGCTTCGCCATCGTCATCCTCAGCGTGCTGCTGCAGATACTCCTCACCCCGCTCAGCTGGAAATCATACAAAGCTATGGCGGTGATGAAAAAGATACAGCCCGAGATGCAGGCCATACAGGCCCGCTACAAGGACGATCCCAAGCGCATGAACACCGAGGTCATGGAGCTTTACAAACGGCACGGCACCAACCCGCTGGGCGGCTGCCTGCCGATGCTCCTGCAGATACCTATCTTCTTCGCGCTATTCACTGCGCTCAGGAATTCCTGGCCGCTCCACGGCGCGCCTTTTATTTTCTGGATAAAGGACCTGTCGGCTCCGGATACTCTGTTCGGCCATATACCGGCCGCGATACCCTTGCTGGGCGGGACCGCGGTGGGTCTGCTGCCGCTGGTCATGGGCGGCGTGATGTTCCTGCAGCAGGTCATGAACCCGCAGACGGGCGGCGACCCGGCTCAGGCGGCCGTGATGAAATGGATGCCGGTGATCTTCACGTTCATGTTCCTGAACTTCCCGGCCGGGCTTGTGCTCTACTGGCTGATAAACAGCGTGTGGGGCTTCGCGCAGACCATGATACTGCAGAAGAGGACGGCGGCCCAGGGTTAAAATTTGAAAGAGCGGGCCGCGGCACGCGCGCCACGCTTATTTTTGGAGGACTAAACCAATGAAAGAGACGAAAGTGGAAGCAAAAACCATACAGGACGCGGTGGAAATAGGCATTATGGAACTTGGACTGAGACGCGACCAGGTTGAAGTTGTGGTAGTAAGCGAGGGAACCAAAGGTTTCCTGGGCATAGGCGCGAAGAAAGCCTGCGTCATGCTCCGCGAGAAAAAATGGACCGGCGGCAGCGGCGGACATTATGAGCGCCAGAGCCCTCGCACCGAGCGACCTTCAGGCCGCGGCAGAAGCGAAGGCCCGCGCCGCGAAGGCGGAAGGCGTGACCGGTACGAAGGCAGGCCGCGCACGGAACGCACTCCCTACGCCAGGACCACCGATGAAAGGCGGCCAGGAGCCGGTTATGAAAGACGCCCGGACGCCGTCTATCAGGACGTCAGCCTGGCCATGGAGGCCGTCCCGACGCCCGATGACCCCGTTGAGCACACCAAGGTTACGTTCGCCACGGCTATAAAGCTGATGGGGCTTGAAGCCACGGTCACCGAGGCTAAGCTGGGAACGGAAGAGGGCGTCATCTCCCTTAAGTTCGATTCTCCGGCTTCGGCTTCTTTTACCGACGAGAACGCGAGAGGACTGCAGTCACTGCAGTTTCCATAGTCAACCGGAGCCGCAAGAACCGCTACACAGTCAGGCTGGACACCTCCGACTACTGGACCAAAAGAGAAGAGGAGCTGGCGCTGAGAGTGGAAGCCGCTGTAAAAGAAGTGACAGGGACCTCGAAGCCCTGCCGCCTGGAGCCGATGTCGGCGCCCCTTCGCAAGTACGTGCACAACCTCATAAAGGCCAAGTATCCCGAAGTGGAAACGCTTTCAGAGGGAGAAGGCAAGTGGCGCAAGGTTGTTATACGCGGCAAGTCACAGGACGCCAATGCCCGGCCGCAGGACACTAACAACGTATCGCAGGAAAGCGGCAAGAGCGCCTAGGCCACAGGACATAAGCGGCAGGGTGCAGAGTGGATAGCGTAGATGTGGAGAGTGAGAAGTGACTCTTCCCGCAGTCTCTACGCTATCCACTCTTAACATCTCCCCGCTCGGAGCTAGAGGCATTCTGTTTACCTTATTCCCATGCTTCTTCCAGATATCACGCAGACCATAGTGGCCCCGGCCTCTCCCCCGGGCAGCGGAGCGATCGCAGTGGTCAGGCTGTCAGGGCCGGACGCCGTAAAGATAGCGTCATCTTTCCTCAGGCCCTCGTCCGTTTCCCGCAACCCGAAAGCCCGGTTCCCGTATCTGCTTAATGCAGTTGACGGCGGCCGGCTTTTGGATAAGACGGTGACGGTATTCTACCGCGCCCCGGGCAGCTACACCGGAGACGATATGGTGGAGATCTCCTGCCATGGCTCCCCCTATATAGTTTCATCCCTGCTGCGCCTTGCCATAGCCAGCGGCGCGCGCGAGGCCCGCCCCGGAGAATTCACGCTGCGAGCGTTCCTCCACGGGAAGCTGGACCTGGCACAGGCGGAGGGGATCAACGACCTGATAATTTCCGAGGGGGAGGCCGCTCACCGCGCCGCCATCACGCAGGTGGAGGGAGAGATCTCAAGCCGAGTAAAGAAAACGCGCGGCGCTCTCATAAGCCTGTTGAGCGAGCTGGAGGTCCGGCTGGATGATTCCTATAACGAGCTGCCGGCCCTGGACCTGAAGGCCTTCGCGGCCCGCACAAAGGCGGCCGCGGAGGAGATAAAGACTCTCGCGGACAGCTTCGCAAAGGGGCGTCTCGCGAAGAACGGCGCGCGCGTGACGATAGCCGGCGCGCCCAACTCCGGTAAATCCTCGTTATTAAACCGCCTTATAGGCAGCCGGCGCGCCATAGTTTCTCCGCAGGCAGGCACAACGCGCGACACCATTGAAGCCAGGCTGGACCTCTCCGGGTTCACCGTGATTTTCACTGACACGGCCGGCATCAGCCCGCAGGCTGGCGGCGCCCTGGAGCGGGAGGGAATGCGCCGCTCGCTGAAGGCCATTAAAACAGCGGACATTATTATCTGGGTACTGGACAGTTCCAGGAAAGATTCCGCGTCGGACCGGCGCGTGGGGCTGGCGATAAAACGCTGCGCCCCCAGTGGCGCCGATATAATAAAGGTCTTCAATAAGAGCGACCTGCCGCAGGCCAGGACCGCGGCGGAGAAAACCTCCTGTCCCGCGGTCTCCTGTAAGACCGGGGCCGGCCTGGACGCCCTTAAGCGCAGAATGCTGCAAGAGGAAAAAAAGATATTCTCGGCCGAGTCTTCAGCCGTTATAACCTCGGCCAGGCATTACTCGTCGCTGCTAAGCGCCCATAAAGAGCTTTCCCGCCTGGACAGCAAAGGCGGCCGGAAGCCCATGCCGTTCGAACTGTCCGCCGAACATCTCAGAGGGGCCCTGGCCGCCCTGTCTGATATACTTGGAGAGACCACCGCCGACGATATTCTGGAGAATATCTTTAAAAATTTCTGCGTAGGAAAGTAGCCGTCACCAGGCACAAGATTTCCATGGGTAAACTGAAAGAGATTTTTCTGTCGGGAAAGAAAACCGTAACGGACCCCGTTGGGGCCGCGGCCGGATTCGCCGCGCCCGGCTCCGGGTCCGGCGCACCGCTGTCTATCTGCCTGGCCTCCTGCGCGGCGTATGCGCTGCTGCTTTACACAAAACCCGCCGGGTTCCCTGCCGACTTTGCCGAGGCGGCCGCTGAATTTTCCGGCCGGTCTTATGTCTGGCTTCTCGCCGCGCACACCTGCTCCGAATTAGCCTTCATAGCCGCCTTTTGCGCCGCTTTCGCGGTTTTTTCCGCCTTTATGACCGGCGCGCGGCAGTAGGGGGGCCGGCTTATCCCGGGCGGCAGAGGACTTTTCTTCAGATTCCTGTTCTGCTGCTCCGTCTGCGGGATATACGCGGCCGCTGCGTTCTATTTCAAACGCTCTCCCCTTATGTCACTCCCGTTTTTACTTATTGCCTTAGCCGCCGGCGGCACGGCCGTCGCCCGCAGCGCGCAGGATACGCTGGCTTTTTTCAGATTCACGCTGGCCTCAGGCGCCGCAGGGCTTATCTGCCTACCGGCCTGCTTTCTGGCAGTGCGCATCGGAAGCGAACAGCTTTTCATCGTCGCTACTCTCGCCGCGGCTCTCTGGACAATGGTCCTGACCATAAAGGCGGCTAGATTTCTTTTTGGCGGGACCGCCGTCCGGGCCGCGCTGGCCATGCTGTTCGCGGCCGCTGCAGTTATCATTTCATTTTATATTCTCAGGAATCTAGGGGCCATCCCGGCTGAAATTTTCCGGTTTATGTTATTCATGTAGCGTTCTCTATGCCATACTTCACCTATCCCTCTGATTTCGATGTGATCGTGGTGGGCGCAGGCCACGCCGGCTGCGAGGCGGCCCTGGCCGCGGCCGGCATGGGGATGAAAACGCTGCTGATGACGCAGGACCTGGACACTATCGCGCAGATGTCTTGCAACCCCTCGATAGGCGGCCTGGGCAAGGGCCAGATAGTGCGCGAGCTGGACGCGCTGGGCGGCCGCATGGGCCGCATCGCAGACTTTTCCGCGCTGAGCGCGCACATGCTGAACACCTCGCGCGGCCCCGCCGTGCACGCGCCCAGAGCGCAGTGCGATAAAAAGCTCTACCAGTCCGCCATGAAGCACGCCCTTGAGCTGGCCGAGAATCTCTCGGTCATACAGGACGAGGCAGCGGCTGTCTGGACCGAAGGCTCCAGGCTCAGGGGAGTTACCACTATCCGCCGCACGCGCTACGCGGGCCGCGCATTAATACTCACGACCGGCACTTTTCTGCGTGGCGTTATCCATATCGGCCCCGTCTCCGCACGGGGCGGCCGCTATAACCATCCGCCGTCCGACGGGCTTTCGCCGTCGCTGGAAGCGCTGGGCTTCAAACTGGGCCGCCTGAAGACAGGAACGCCCATGCGCCTTAACGGCCGCACTATAGATTTCTCCAAATGCGAGGAGCAGCGCCCGGACGATCCGCCGCGCCTGTTCTCCCACTTCACGGACTGGTCCGGGCGCAAGCTTCTGTCCTGCTGGATAACCCGCACCGGAAAGCGTACCGCCGACATCATAAAGGCCAATCTGCACAAGTCTCCTTTGTATTCCGGGCGCATAAAGTCCGCGGGCCCGCGCTACTGCCCGTCCATAGAGGACAAAATAGTCAAATTTCCGCACAATCCGGGCCATATCCTGTTCCTTGAGCCGGAAGGATTTAACACCGCGGAATATTATGTGAACGGGCTTTCTACCAGCCTGCCGGAAGAAGTACAGCTCGAACTGGTACGCTCCGTGAAAGGGCTGGAACGCGCGCAGTTGATGAGGGCCGCCTATGCCATCGAATATGACTTCTGCTCGCCTATCCAGCTGAACCGCTCTCTTGAAACCAAATCCCTGCCCGGGCTTTTCATGGCCGGGCAGATAAACGGCACCACCGGCTACGAAGAGGCCGCTGCGCAGGGGCTGCTGGCCGGCATAAACGCCTCGCTCGGCCTCAGGGGCGGGCCGCCGCTCATACTGGGGCGCGACGAAGCGTATATAGGCGTCATGATAGACGACCTTGTCTCTAAAGGCGTGGATGAGCCGTACCGCATGTTCACCTCGCGGGCGGAATACAGGCTGCTGCTGCGCCAGGACAATGCGGACCTGCGGCTGATGCCGCACGGCTTGCGCCTCGGCCTCGTTCCGGAACGCTTCAAAACAAGTTTTGAACGCTACAAAGCTGCCGTGGAGCTGGCACAAAAAGGCGGCGCGCGGGTGTCAGGCAAAGATATGGCCCCGTGGACACAGGCGGGAGCCGAAGCCTGCGCGAAGATCGGGAAAGAATACGCGGTTTACATAGACCGCGCCGCGCGCGAGGCCGGGAACATGAAGAACTTCGAGCATATAAGGATCCCGGACGCGCTGGACCCCTCTTCCATAAGAGGCCTGTCGGCTGAATCAAGCCAGCGCTTCCTCCGGGTGCGCCCCGGCACACTCGCACAGGCCGCGCGGATACCCGGCGTAACTCCGGCCGACATACAGCTTTTATTGGTGCATTTGACCAGGCTCGGAAAAAAAAGGTCAGGAGCGGATTGATTTATGGAAGCGGCGATAACCGAAACACTTAAGAAGTGGGGCGTCTCTCTGACAGAGGAGCAGTCGCTCAGGCTCGAGCTTTTCAGGCAGGAGCTGCTGGAAAAGAACGAGCGGTTCAATCTCTTCTCCCGCAACGACGCGGACGTTCTCTGGCCGCGCCACATACTCGACGCCCTGGCCGGCGCTCCGCTTCTGGCAAGACTGATCAAGCCGGGCGGAGCCGTGGCCGACGCAGGGGCGGGGGCCGGATTCCCCAGCATCCCTCTCGCCGTGGCTCTTGAAAACCTCGGCTTCGACCTGTGGGATTCCAGCCTTAAGCGCCAGATGTTCCTTACCTGGGCCGCCTCGCGGCTGAAGCTCAGGAATGTCCGGGCGCTGTGCTCGCGCATAGGGCAGAGCGGACAGGCGGAAACTGAAAAATACGATGCCGTGGTGGAGCGCGCGATGGGGAAGCTTGAAAACATCCTTCCTCAATGCTTAAATATGGTGAAGCCGGGCGGAGTGTTTTTAGCCTGGCAATCCTGCGGCGAAGAAGCGCCTGAAAAAGTCAGAGGCCGCTGCGGCGCCGGCCCACGCGCGGAAGAACACTTCTTTTACAGGCTTCCGCATGAGAAGAAGGACCGGCGGATCCTGGTTTTCAGAAAAGCTTAGAGAAAAGGGGTTAAAACTTATGCATATCCTTAATTATTACTTTACTCCGTTCGCCGTAATTCTTATCGCGTTCGCCATTTATTTCTCAGAGCCCGAAAGAAGCGTTACCTATATCTCATTCGCTATTTTGAGCGCGTCATTCGTGACCAATTACTGGTTCACCAGAAACACCTACCGCTTCATGCGCTGGATGCACAATGTCAGGACCCTTATGGTATGGCTTAACCTGATAACCAGCGCCGTGCTCTTCTACCTGCTCGGCTCCTACTGGGCGCCGATGTGGCTGCTGTTCATTATAGCCCCCGCGACCTCGGCGATGTTCATGAGCAAGTTCCGGGTATTTTTAATAGCCTTCGCATCGGCCGCCGCCATGCTCGGTGTCTATTATCTGAAAAGCGTGCAGCTGGACATCGACTTCGGCCGGCAGCTCTGGGCCATGGCAGCATGCCACGCCCTGTTCGTTATCTTCTTCTCGCTGTTCGTGGCCGCCATGTCCGAGATGATACTGAAGGTCCGTGACTCTCAGCGCTGATCGCTATCTCGACACCCGGCTATTTTTGGGCGGCTTTTCCCTGACCCTATGGATATTCTCGGCAAACTAAGGGCGCTCTTCTGGGGCTGCGTCATAGGAATCTGGGGCGTTTTCATGTACCAGTACATGAACAAAGACCTGAATTTGGTCCCGGTAATGCCTGTTATAAAAAATCCGTTCGGCGGCGTGCCGCCGGCCGCCCGGGTGGTAAGAAAAACCGCCGCGCCCGCTCCTTATCCCCGGCCCGCGCTGTCCGGCCCCCGCGCTAAATCCGCGCCAGGCATGATTATGCCGCTGGCCGGGGGGCTTGACATAAAAGTGGCAGGCTCAGTCTCAGAGATGACTCCGGAGCCCTCCGCCGGCAATAGAGCGGAAGCCCGCGGCGCTGCTTTTCCGCAGGCTCCGCAGGGCTTTGCGATGCTGGAAACTCCCCATTTCGTGATCTACGAGGAAGGCGCTGAAGTTTCAAAAGAGCTGAGCGGCTCCGTTGAGACGCTGCACGGCAATATCATGCTTGACCTGGTGGCGTTCTCTCCGTGGTCCAGGGACAGGAAGGTTTTCATCTATTTTGCCGGGAGCCAGAGCACCTACCAGCGCCTGACGGGCCGACCCGCCTGGTCCGGCGGCGCGTCATCTTTGCGCGAGCGGAAGATCTACCTGTTCAAGAGCGAAGAGGCCCTGGGCATATTAACGCATGAGCTTACGCATATTTATTTTGACAGCTTTTTTTCTCCCGGGAACAGCCCGCTCTGGCTAAGCGAAGGCATCGCTACGTATATACAATCGGAGAGAGGCAACTCCTCGCCGGAATGGCTGCGACATAACCTGGACCTGCTTAAAAATGGCGGGGGCTCCAGGCTGGATGACCATATCCTCATAGAGAATCTGAAGGACGCCGACGGGGACGATGTGCGGCTCTGGTACGCCGAATCATACAGCCTGGTGCGCTTTCTGATGAGGATGAAAGCCGGCGAAGCTTTTTACCTGTTCTGCAAACACCTCCGCGATGGCATGCCGACACACCGGGCGCTTTATCAGGCGTACGGCATGCCCTATAATAAATTATCGGCCCTGGAATACGCCTGGCGCTACGACATAAAAACCGGCAAGATCTCAGGCACAAACTGATAGACTGACCTTCCAGCGCGCGCTTATCTTTCCGCCTCTTTCCTTATTATATTCAGATAAACACCAGCCGCGTACAAAGGCGGCGCGGCCTCCTTTTCATTGGTAACTCGCATTTTGGCACATGCCCCTTAAAAATTTAGGCATTGACAAATATCAGGCCATTCACTATACTCTAAACTCGTGGTGGGAAGTGGGGGATAATGTTGGCAAGTGGTTAAAAATGTTGTAAAGTTAATACCGGCCGCTGATTATATCATGAGCACTCTTTACGGCGAATATACCTACGTCATGGACTCCAAGAGCCGCATTTTCATTCCCGCGCGCTTCAGGGAAGAGCTCCGCAAGGAAGATAAGAACTATTTCATGCTTTCCATCGGCCTCGACCGCTGCCTGTATCTTTTCATGCCGTCCAGATGGGAAGAGCTGATAGCCGACAACATGGCGATATTCCGCTCGGAGAACAAAGAAGAGGAACGAGCCTTTAAACGATTTTTTTTCGGGAACGCAACCGACGCCCAGTTGGACGAGCAGGGACGGATACTGGTGCCGCAGAACCAGAAAAGCTACGCGTCGCTTAAAAGCAATATTCTTATCAGGGGCGCGGGCAATAAGGCGGAGATATGGGATGCCAAGAGCTGGAACAGATACAAAAAAGACGTAATGGAGCCGTCGGCCGAAAAATTCAGCAAGATTTTGGACCTGTGACGGGAGCGGCCTTTCCGCCGCAGCTCCGGGCCGTTTTTGGGGACCCGGAACGGATATCCAAGGTGCCGCCTGCGTCCGCTTACGGGGCCGGCACCGGAGTTCCGGAAAAAGGACATGATTCAATGGAAACTGACCACACTCACCAGCCGGTGCTTCTAGAAGAAGTGGCGGAGCTGCTTGTAACCGACAGGTCCGGAATATACGTGGACGCTACGCTCGGGCTTGCCGGGCACGCTGTAAAGCTGCTCTCTGTCCTGAATGACGGCGGCAGGATCTTCGGAGTGGACTGGGACCCCGAGATGGCGGCGCTCGCCGCAAAAAACCTCGCTTCCTACGGTGACAGGGCGAAGGTCCTCCAGGGTAATTTCGCGAACATTGATGAGCTTCTCGCCCGTGAGCATCTGACCGGCGTCACCGGCATTCTGTTCGATCTGGGCATCTCATCGCTGCATTTTGACAAGCCGTCACGCGGATTCAGCCTGAAGCATGAGGGGCCGCTGGATATGCGCATAAATCCCGGCAATCCCCTGACCGCCTATAACATCGTCAATCACTGGCCGTACGAGCAGATAGAACACCTGGTGCGCGTATGCGGCGAGCGCCACTCCAACAGGATAGCCAGAGCACTTGTGGCCAAACGGACAATCAAGCCGCTTGAAACCACTGCGGAATTGAGGGAGCTGATAGAGCGCGTGGTCCCTTTCAGAGGCGAAAAAATACACCCGGCCACCAAAACGTTCCTGGCGCTAAGGGTCGCGGTTAACTGTGAGTTCGACAACCTTACCCGCGGCATACAGAAGGCGATGCCTTTTCTGGCCAAGGGCGCCAGAATGGGGATAATAACTTTTCACTCGCTGGAAGACAGGATAGTGAAAGAGACTTTCAAGATCATGGCGGCCATGGGCGGCTGGAAGATGGTCACAAAAAAGCCGGTTGTTCCTTCAGAGGCGGAAGTGCTTGGCAATAACAGGGCGCGCAGCGCAAAGCTGCGCGTGATAGAAAAAGCGTAGGGGGAGGTTACATATGAATCCGGTGAATATCCTTAAAACTGGTTCTAAGTTCCTCGGTGGGATCAACGGGCGGACCTCGCGCGGCAAAAATCTTAACCCTAAAACAGCCCTTTGTCCTACAAAGATTTTCTACCTCTGGGAGAAACGCGGCATCAAAAGGATAGAGCTTTTCAGCATGGAATAAAGGAGCGCCTCCGCGGGGCGGCTGAGAGGCGCAATTCCGCCTGGCCATGCTCCCGGCTAAAGAACTATGACAAGGACCCGCACTTTCAGATTGGCATCGCTGGCCGGCGCCGGAGCTGTATTCTTCATCTATGCCTGGGAGAATCTGCAGGCGACCAGGCTTGGATACGGCATCGAGGGCCTCCGCAAAGACATCAAGGACATCGGGAACGCTAACAACTACCTGAAAAAGGAGATCCGCATCTTCCAGTCGCCTGAGAAACTGCAGGCAGAAGCTTTGAAGCTGGGGCTTATCTACCCCGAGCCTGACGCTTTGGTTCTTCTTGATGACATACCCGGAGACAAATCGGACAAAGGCTGGTTCGCCCAGCTCTTCCGGCCCGCGTCACACTCCCAGGCTGACCCTTCATCCAAAACCGGGGTTTAACCTCATTTTCACATCAGGCCGCCCCGCATATGACAGCAAAGACCTTAAGGGCCAGGATACAGATTTCACTGTTACTGGCAGCTATTCCGGCAGTTCCTATTCTATCCCGCCTTTTCTACCTGCAGGCCGTTGAGCATAAAAAGCT
>CAZPMW010000065.1:0-11885 GCA_964587805.1 uncultured Elusimicrobiaceae bacterium | reverse complement strand
ATAGAGTTCCGTAAACTTTACCTCACCATCTCCTCCAGCGAGGAATCCATCCGCGCGCTTTATTCCGGCATCAAGAGCGATATCGTTTCCACGCTGAAAGATTCCCTCAGGGAAGAGCGCTCGGCGGTCACCGGCCATGTAGACAGTTTTATTCTGGACATAGAGGAGCGCATGGACTCCATGTCGAAGCTCGTGCTCAGCCACGCGGACCAGCTGACCGTGCAGGCGGACCAGGCGGAATCGCAGCTTAAAAAAATAGAGGCCGAAGCCGGGATAAACGCGCAGAAAGCCCGTTTGGACCTCGCGGCCCTGGGCGCCAGGATAGAGGAAATGTTCCGCAGGAGCGCGGCTGAAACGGGCGAGCGTATTCAGTCTGAGAACTCTAAAAACGCGGATAAGATAATGGAATTCTCCCGTCTTTCAGCATACAGCCTGTCCGGCGCGGCGTCCCTCGCCGGCAGCCTGGGCGAGCTATCGGGCCGGCTTGAAGCGCTGAGGAGCAGGATACAGGCGTTCGCGGACGGCTTTAAGAGCGTCAAACTTGAATCGCTGCTCGGCGTTTCCGGGGCCCTGGCGCGCAGAAATTACGAAGGCCTGCAGATCTCCTTGAAAGAGATGGAGCAGGAACTGGCCTTTTTCAAAGCCCAGGAAACAGAAATAACAGGTAACCTGAAGGCTATGGCGGGGAAGACGAAAGAGATGGATCAAGGATCAGGGAACAAGGATTAAGGAGAGCGGTATCCTTGTTTATTGCAGGTCTTATCTGCCATTCCGGCTTTCAGCCCTTATCCTTGTTTCTTGGTCCTTACTTCTATGATATACCGACCGCGTCGCGACGATCTAGAGAACCAGCTCAACAAGGGCGCGCTATGGGCCGTCACCTACGGCGACCTGATGAGCTACCTGATGATCTTTTTCCTGGTCCTTTTTTCTTTTTCCCTGGCAAAGTCGGACAAGACAAAGAGCCGTAAATACGAGGAATCTCTGGGGAAGATCCAGACGGCCTTCGGCGGCAAAGTAGACGAGGCGCGGCAGGAGCGGGTCAGGGCCCAGGAACAGGAGGATAATGTCGCCGACAAGATAAAGGAAAGCATGGAGAACAACCAGATGTCCAACCTGGTGCAGATAGACTCCAACGAGCGCAGGGTCAGGCTTGTGCTCACCGAGGCAGTGCTTTTCGATTCCGGCAAGGCCATACTGAAGGACAGGGCGAGGGAGGTGCTTGCGCCCATAGTACAGGAGCTTAAAAAACTCCCGAATGATATTTTGGTGGAGGGTCATACCGATAACGTTCCCATGCATAAGGGCCTTTACTCCACGAACTGGGAACTGTCCATGGCCAGGGCTTACAGCGTTATAAAATTTCTGGAAGAGCTGGAAATAAATCCAAAGCGGCTTGCGGGCAGCGGCTACGGGGATAACCGCCCGGCCGCCGGCAACGACACTCCGCTGGGCCGCGCCAAGAACCGCCGCATAGAAATATCCCTTCTAAAAACAGAATAGCCGCGTCTCTCCCGCACTCCCGCTTCCGACTTCCCGTCCCCGGTCCCTCTCCGGACCCCGCCCGGCAATTTCCGATTAAGGCAGCTTTTATTATTTAGTACAATTGATATTGAATAATACGCGCTGTTATTTAACTGATATGGCGAAATTGAAATGGCTTGAGCCCGCGCTGGTGCTGGCGGTCTTTCTCCCGGACCGGCTTTCCAAGTATATGGTCCTGGCGCGCATGCGGCACGGGTCGGCGGACGTGTTTCCTTTCTTTAAGCTTACTTATGTGGAGAATACCGGAGTGGCCTTCGGTATGTTTCAGGACAGCAATGTTTTTTTTATCGTTTTTTCAGCCGTTCTTGTGTCGGCGCTGCTTGTGTTCAGGCGAAAGGCCTGCGGCCTCGGCCCGGCAGCGCGCGCCGGCATGGCGCTGGTCCTGGGCGGGGCCCTGGGCAATCTGTACGACAGGGTCGCGTACGGGTTTGTGGTGGATTTCTTAGACCTGTCGTTTTTTCCCGCGGTTTTTAACGTGGCCGACAGCGCGATAACGGCCGGCGCGTTCCTGCTGGCAATAGGAATGAACCAAAAGGACCAAGGATCAAGGATCAAGGATGAAGGAAAGAAATAACGCCGGGCCTGCTTTCGCCAGAGGGAGATGCGTTCTCGCTCTGTTCTGCGCCTGTGTTTCAGCGTGCAACAGGGCGCCTGAATATTACTTCGAGCAGGGCAACCGCCTGGCTTTATCCGGCAGGCGGCAGCAGTCAATCGCGCTGTACGACAGGGCCATTCTTCTCAAGAAAAATTACCCTGAAGCGCTGACCTCCCGCGGCATGGTCTATGAGAAGCTTGGTGACAGACAGAAGGCCAGGTATGACTACGAGAAAGCGATCGCAGCCGGGCCTTCTTACGCTCCGGCCTATAATAACCTGGCCGCCCTTTATATGGACGCCGGCGACTACGGCAAGGCGGATAGGCGCCTTTCGGAAATATTGGAGGCCAGCCCGGACTATCCCCTCGCCCGCCTGAACAGGGGCGTGTGCCGCTACAAACTTTCTGATTACCGGGGGGCCCTCGCGGACCTTTCAGCGGCGCTGAAGCTTGACGCCGGGCTTGAGCTGGCGAGATATCAGCGCGCCCTCTGCCTGGCCAGGCTCGGCAACCCGGCCGCGGCGATGGCCGACCTCGATCTTTTTCTGAAAAGCAACTCCGGCGTGGCCGCGGCGTGGTTCGAGCGCGGACGGCTTAGATATGACGCCGGGAATTTCCCTGGCGCCTTAGAGGATTTTAATAAAGCCGCCGGTCTGAAGCCCGGCTCTGACGCGTATCTTTACCGGCTGGCCCTGGCTGCTTCAAGGCTTGGCTATTACAGAAACGCGCTCGCCAGCCTGGAGCTCGCGCTTAATATCTCGCCGGCCCGCGCCGGGGCGTGGCTGCTTAAAGGGGATATTCTGGCGCGGATAAATGATCCGGCACGCGCGCGCGAGAGCTATTTAAAGGCCATGGAGGCGGACCGTGTGAACGCCCGCTTTTACCAGGCCAGGATAGCCGCGCTTTCGCCAGCTTCGGCGCGGCAGAATGAAAGGTCGTCCGGGAATAAGGGCGGACGCTGATGACGGAAGAAAAGAAATCTGCCGGCTGGCGCCAAAGGTTCCTGGCCAACAGGATGACCTTCGAGAGCATATTGTTTGAAAAGGAGCTGGTTGCCGGAGGTAAAGAGAGGCAGGCGTCCGGGCTGGCCGGCGCGCTGGCCATATGTCTGCTGGCTTCTCTGCTGCTGGCCCAGTGGGTGCTGAGGCAGGGCAATTTTTTCAGCGCCGGCGATGTGGCCGGCTTTCAGACGGCCTCCGCCTGGCTGGAACATTTCCGGTCCGGAGGCATCTGGAGTCTCTTCAGCCCCCTTCCGAGCGGGTTCAGCTCCCCGGTGCGCCCGCCGCTCTACTACCTGACCTATGTGCCGGTGCTGAAATTTATAACAGGCGATATGAGCCGGGCGCTGATACTGGTTAACTCGGTTTACCTGTCGGGCCTTGCGCTGGCTATCTTCTTCGCCGTCAGGAAGAGCAGAGGCAGTCAATCGGCCTGGCTGGGCGCGGGCTTCGCCATGGCGCTGCCGTTCGTTCTTGAAACGGCCCGGCACCCGGACCACAGGCTGGCGGCTATGGCGTTAGCGGCCTCCACCTACGCGGCGTATATCCATTCCGATGACTTTGAATACCCGGCCCCGAGTTTATGGTTCGGCGTTTTTCTCGGCCTCGGCTTTTTTTCCGACGCGAGGTTCTGGCTCTACATCCTGCCGCTTGTGCCGTTCATTATCAACGGCCTCTCCGGGCCGATGGCCGGCGGGTCCATCTTAAAAGGGCTTTTGCCGGGCGTGGCCCTGTCTCTGCCCTGGTACGCTTCCGCCTGCATTTTCTGGGGGGTTCAGTATCTGTCCGGCGCCGTGACTTATTCCTTCGCAAGGCCGGGGCTCACCAACTATCTGTCTGATCTTTCCGCGGCCGCCGGCCTGCCGCTCTTTCTGTCAGGCGGCCTGGCGCTTCTTTGGATGTATTTTTCAGCGTTCATGCCTTACCCAGCCAGGAAGATAGTCGCAGCCTGGTTCTGGGTGCCGTTCGCGATGGTGTACGTGCTGTTCGGCGGAAGAGCCGAATACATGCATCCGGCGCTGCTTTCTATGTGCGTGGCTGTGGCCGTGATGACGCCCGGCAAGGTGCGGAAATACTTCACCGGACTGGTCATCTTCCTGCTTGTCGCCAACCAGTCAGGGCTGTCCTGGCCGGTGATGCTGGGCGGCGTGCGCGGGGCCGGCGGCCCCGGCTTCTCACGTACGCGGTACAGCGTGCCGAAGCTGATGGCCGAGCTTAGATCAAGGGCAGGCGGCAAAAAAACGGCCGCGGCGGTGATAGGGGAGGAGGGCGATTTTAACCATGTCAGCCTGAATTTTCTCTCGGAGCGTCTGGGCGGAACCCCGGTTAAATTCGGGGTTTACAGCCCCGACACACTGGGGCTGGCGGACTTTGTCGTCTACAAAACTGCCGCTTTCAACACTCCGCGCCTGGACGCCTCAGCCGGGCTGGCGCTGGAACTCTCCAGGCCATGGTTCGCCGAAACGTTCTCCCAGGCCGCCTATTATGACCTGCCGGATACATCGCGCCTCTTGATATACGAGAAAAAAAAGCCGGCTGCCTCCGCGCTGCGGCCCGGAAAAAACCTGTTGAAAAGAATCGAGGCTGGCGGGCTTAACGCCAGCGACAGCGTGCTCACCCTGTCTGATTTTGACCCGGCCAGGGGCGTTTACGCGCGTGCCCGGCTGTTCGCTCCCTATGCTGAAATGGGCGGTTTTGATGTTTACGGGCTTAATCTGGAGATCTCTGATTTTTCCGCGGTTTTAGATACCGGCTCCGTCTCCGGCCTCAAAGTTACGGGCGCCGGGTCCGTCAGAATAATTTCGGCCAGGACCACCGGCTATGCGTTCGAAAGATACTTGAGCGGCAGATATCCTGAGGTCGAGAGCCTTGAGGTGAGACTGAACGAGACCATGCGCGTTTCAGGCACCAGCTCCGGCAAAGACCTGTACGCCGAGATCTCGTTTGCCGCACGGCCGCCGATACTGCGCTTTCGTCTCGATGATCTCGCCTACTCCGGCCGCAGCCTTCCCGGGTTCATGCTTGGGGCCTTTACCTTCGAGCATATCCTCTCCGGTCTGCCCTGCGAGGTCCTTTTTAACCAGGTGAAAATAGAACGGCAGATGCTGGTGATCTCATAAATATGACGCGAAAAATAATCAATACGGGGCGGATAGTGGAAGTGAGGAAACAGGGACGCTGCAAGGGGCGAAGAGGCGCTTATCTGCTTTCACGCTTCTTTATCTCGCTGCCGCTCTGCTTTCTGCTGAACGGCTGCGTGCCGATGCCTGAGGACGCGCTGAAAGATATGGCTCCGCCGGCCCAGGCGAACGAGCCGCCA
Source organism: uncultured Elusimicrobiaceae bacterium (assembly GCA_964587805.1). Lineage (GTDB taxonomy): Bacteria > Elusimicrobiota > Elusimicrobia > Elusimicrobiales > UBA9959 > YA12-FULL-51-18. The sequence continues at coordinate 6,428 of CAZPMW010000065.1, read as the reverse complement.
TACACGGGCCTTGAGCCCGGCTCCAAGAATTATGAGACGGCGCATTTCCTGGTGAAGGCCTATCTTACCGAGACGGCGGTGGCCTATTCCGTGGTCTGCGAGCAGAACTACGGGCGCATCATGAGCGACCTCGGGCTTTATTCTTTCGCGCCGGCGAAGCCCTACAACATCGTGGTCTACAGGGACGCCGCGGAATTCCTCAAAAAGACCGGTCAGCCGCGCTGGTCCGGAGGGATGGCGTACGGAAACGCCATACTCGTTTACGAGTCCGAAGGGGCCGCCGCCATTCTGGCCCACGAGATGACCCATCTCATCTTTAACGAGTTTATGGGGCTGAACAACAGCGCTGATTTTAAATGGATCAACGAAGGGATAGCTGTTTATGAGGAGAACAGGGCCTCAGCCGCGTCCCGGGCCGCTTATAGCCGTCGCGTTACAGAGCTGGTGACGCCCAACCCAATACCCTTTTCCCAGCTGGTTAACCTGGCCCCGCCGGGGCTTTCAACCGACGCTCCCGGACACGGAACCGCGGACAGCGCGGCCGCTGACCCCGCCGTCAACTCCGCGGTGGAGCGCTGGTACGCCCAGGCCGGTTCGGTCGCTTCATTCCTGATCAATGAGGGCGGGACGCTTGGCTTTTCAATTTTTATCGCAAGGCTGAAAGCCGGAGATACGCCGGACGCCGCCATCGCCGCTGCGTTTCCCGGTTTATGGAGAAACATGTCCGACGCGGAAAAGGCGTGGCTGCTGTATGTAAGGTGACGGCAGAGAGGCGGGGGGATTGAATTTTTATGCCGAGCGATACCGCCGTTGAAGACGGCAATCTGAAGAAAGCGGTTATTCCGCTGGAGGGCGTGCATTGCGCGGCCTGCGTGGCGCACATCGAGGACGGCCTGGGCGCCATGCCCGGAGTCAGGCGGGTTAGCGTGCATCTGCCTTCCCGGACCGCTTTTCTCACCTATGATCCGGCGCTGGCGACCATCGCGCTTATAACAGGCGAAATAGCCGGGCTGGGCTACAAGGCCCTGGCGGTGTCGGAATCCGGGGACGGCGCGGGAAGTATCGCCGCGGCCGGCTTTGTGCGGGAACAATATTTCTTTTTTAAAAAGTTTCTGGTGTCGCTCGCCCTCACCGGCTTCCTTCTCTCCGGCGGCATTTTCGATTTTTCGCCCTACACCATGATGATTGCTTCGGCTTTCGTTTGGGGATGGTGCGGGTCTAATTTTCATTCGGGGATGCTGCGTTCTCTCAAGGCCGGCTCCGCTGATATGAACACCCTGGTCTCATTAAGCACCAGCGTCACGTTCTTCTACGGTGCGCTTATCACGCTGTTTCCGTCCGCCCTGGCCGCGACTCACGGCGCGCAATGGCATGAGACGGCCATGCTCATCACCTTCGTGAACTTCGGCCGCTGGCTGGAGGCGCGCTCAAAAAGCAAGGCCGCCGACGCCGTCTCGCGCCTTTTTAAAATAGCGCCTAAATTCGCGCGCCGCGTCAGGGACGGGAAAGAGGAAATGGTTCTGGTCGAGGAGATAATTCCGGGAGACGTTATCGCCCTTCGGCCCGGAGACCAGGCGCCGGTGGACGGGACCATCCTGCGCGGTTTTTCCGCCGTGAATGAAGCGCTGCTTACGGGGGAGGCGCAGCCGCAGGAGAAGAGCCCCGGCTCGAAGATATACGCGGGGACCATAAACACTACCGGCGCGCTGGAATTTTCCGCCACGGGAGTCGGCGAAGATATGGTCCTGATGAAGATCCTGAGAGCTGTACGAGAGAGCCAGGGGGCTAAAGGTTCGGTCCAGCGTTTAGTGGACCGCATCTCAGCCTGGTTCGTGCCGTTCGTCCTGCTGGCGGCTTTTATGGCGCTGGCGCTCTGGTTTTACTATGCGGATCTCTCCCGCGCGCTGAGCGTTTTTGCCGCGGTGCTGGCCGTCGCCTGCCCGTGCGCGATGGGGCTGGCGGTGCCGATGGCCCTGGCCGTAGGTTTCAGCCGGGCCGCCGGCCTGGGCATACTCATCAACAACGGCTCGGTGCTGGAGCGGGTCTCCAAAGTCGACGTTGTTATTTTTGATAAGACAGGAACTATAACGGAGGGCCGGCTTAAAGTGTCAAGGCTGAGGCCCTGGAAGACGGAGGAGGCTGAATTTCTCTCGCTCCTGTTAAGCGCCGAATCCAAATCCGAGCATCCTTTCGCGGAGGCGGTACGCCGCTACGCTGAAGACCGCGGAACCGGCCATGAGGCGCCGTCGGCGATAGAGGTTGTGCCCGGCAAGGGGATTACCGCCAGGCTCAAAGACAGGGAGATCAGGGCTGGCAGCCAGAAATGGTTTGCTGAAGAAGGGGTGGCCCTGCCTGTGGAAGTGAGCGCGGAGCTGGAGGCGCTGAGCGGCTCGGTGCTGCTGCTCGCCGAATCCGGGCGCTTCCGCGGCTACGCCGAGCTTTCCGATTCCATACGCTCCGAAGCGCCGGCCCTTGTCAGGGAGCTGCGCGCCATGGGGATCAAGCCGGTTATCGCCTCCGGCGACAGGCGCGCCGCGGTGGAAGCAGCGGCAAAAGCCCTGGATATCACGGAATTTTACGCTGAGGTCTTCCCGGAGGAAAAACGGCAGATAGTGCTGCGCCATAAAGCGCTGGGCGCGAAAGTAGCTGTGGTGGGAGACGGTTTTAACGATGCCGTGGCGCTGGCGGAAGCCGACATAGGCATTGCGCTGCGCTCCGGCACGGATATCGCGGTCAACGCCAGCGATATAACCCTGATGAGCAGCGGCATAGGCGGCGTGGCGAGGGCCGTAAAGCTGTCCAAGGCCATACGCGGCGTGATTGTTGAAAACCTCCTCTGGTCTTTCGGCTACAACGCCGCGCTTATACCGCTGGCGGCCGGCGTTTTTTATCCTTTTTTCGGGGTGCTTATCCCGCCGCATTTCGCGGGCGGCGCTATGGCTTTGAGTTCGGTTTCAGTGGTTATGAATTCCCTAAGGCTTACAAGGATTAAAATATGAAAAAAAATAAAACATCGACAGGCTATACCGCGGCGCACGCCGGAGCGTCCGGGGGAACGGACCTTCCCGAAATAGAAGCCTGGCTTAACCAGTACAGGCGCGATTACACCATCCGGATCGTTCATCCTGAATTCACCTCCGTCTGCCCGAAGACCGGCCTGCCTGATTTCGGAACGATAACGATAGAGTATATCCCGGCCAAACTCTGCCTGGAATTGAAATCTCTGAAGCGCTATTTTCTGCAGTACCGGAACCTGGGTATTTTTATGGAAAATTCAGTGAACAGGATCCTGGACGACGTTGTCAGTGCCATCAAACCCGTAAAATGCACCGTGACCGGCGAGTTCACGCCCCGCGGCGGCATCAGATCGGTAATAATAGCCGAACACCCTCTCCGGAGGAGTGGCCGCTGAGCAGCGTCCCCTCACTTATATGATAAAAACGGTGCAACTTTCGCAGCTGGTAGATATGTATAGCCACGCGGCGGTGCTGGCAGAGGTACAGAACATCTTCTCCGGCTGGTATAAGGATAGCGACTTCGAGGCTGTCCGGAAGGTGTTCGAGGATTTCATCAGGCTCTATTCAGGCAAATACCCCGGCTACCGCGCGTGCAATACCCGCTACCATGATGAAATGCACGTTACTGATTCGTTCCTTGCGATGGCGAGGCTGCTGGACGGGTATAACTCCGCGAATAAAAAGCCCATGCCCGCCCGGTTCGCAGCGCTCGGTCTCATCGCCACGCTGCTGCATGACGCCGGTTTTATTCAGCGCTTGCGGGACAGAAAAGGCACCGGCGCGAAGTACACGCTGACCCATGTCGGAAGAAGCGTTTCGTTCTCGGACGCCTATCTTCTGAAGAACAATTTCAGCAGGAGCGAAGCGCGCGTAGCGGCCAACGCGATCCGGTGCACCGAGCTGTTCGTTCCTTTAAAAACGATAGGTTTCAGGTCCCGTCCGGAAAAGGTGATCGGGCTGATGCTCGGCTCCGCCGACCTGCTGGGCCAAATGGCGTCCAGATGCTATCTTGAGCGGCTGCTGCTTCTGTATGGAGAGTTCCGGGCGGGCCGGGTGCCGGGCTACTCATCCGAGCTGGAGCTGCTGCGGAAAACTCTCGGATTCGCAAAGCTTATGGATAAGCGCCTGGCCGTCACGCTTGAGGATGTGAGACGGTACCTCCGTCTTCATTTCCGGAGAAAGCACCACATGAACCGGGATTTGTACCGGGCGGCGATGCGCGGGCAGATGGATTTTTTAACGACCAAAGTGCTGGCGTCGCCCGGGAATTACAGGAAGCTGCTGCGACGCGCCAAAAGAAAGGGGGAGAGGGGGCTCTGACGACTGAACGCGTCCCCGCCTGTCCTGATCGGGGGCCCGCCCCAAAATGCGAGCCCCCGCTTACTGAAGCAGTCCTGCCACCACCAGCGCGGCTATCAGCACACCGATCAGACTTTCCCCTGCGATAAAGCCGGAACTTACCGGGACCACCATGCGCTCCGCGGAGGCGGCGTTCTTTTTTTCCATCAGCAAGGCTATGGACGCGCCGCAGAACATTGAGATAGTGTTGAAGGCCGGCGTCGTAAAAGCCAGGCCCAGCCCTGTCGGCGAAGGTATATATTTCTTGTATTTCGGGAAGGCCCTTTCAAGCAGCACCAGCGCTATCCCCGCCGCCGCCCCCACTGCCAGCGCGGCCTGCGCGGTGGGATGCAGCGTATGGAAACCTTTGGCCAGCAGCTCAGCCACGCCCTTCCAGGTCTGCGCCCCGGGCGCGGGCCATTTATCGGTGCCCAGCATATCCGCCGTGGGGATCAGCAGCCGGTAGGCCGGAACCACGAACAGCGAGCCGGCCAGCACGCCGAAGAACTGCGCCCAGAACTGCTGGCGCGGGTCGGCCTTGAGCAGGTAGCCGCTTTTCAAGTCGGTCAGCAGGTCGGCCGCATGCAGGCCCATCCCGCCGGTGACATTGGCCGTCATCAGGTTGGTGGTGATATTGGACGGGTCCAGCGCCCCGAAAGTTATCTGCGTGATCTTGCCCAGCGCCCCGGTGGGCGTGGTGTCCGTTTCGCCGGTGGCCCGGCAGGCCACTATGGCAATAAAAAAGCCAAGCCCCACGGAGATGGCGCCCATCCAGACCTTAATGCCGAACAGGAACCATTCCAGGAAGATCACCAGCGGGGACAGCACCGCCAGACCGATAAAGAACCAGAGCATCGGGACTTCCGTGCGCTCCTCCTCCGTAAGCTGGGCGCCGCCGAAGGCCGAGCCCACGCTTTTCACGGCGCGCAGCACGGTGCGCCACTGGAAGGAAAAAGCCAGCAGCCCGCTGGTCAGTATCATAGCCGACCCGAACCAGACGCTCCAGGCCACGATATGCTTATAGCCGAGCCGGGAATCGATTATCCCGCGCTCATACAGCAGCGGCGCCAGGATGCCGAAATTTATCACCGCGCCCAGCAGCATGCTCCAGGCCGCGCGGAAGCCCATTATCGCCCCGGCCCCGAGCATGATCAGGCTGCCCTCGAATGACAGAGTATAGTCCGCCAGCGGCCGGCCTTTGAGCGTGATAAATGGGATATTAAATTTCTCGGGCAGGTTCCAGTGCATCCAGGACGCCTTGGCGTCGCGCAGGAAAGCCACCGCCGCCCCCGTAACGCCGCCCCAGCCCAGCAGTCTGGCTTTGGCGGCGCCGTCCACGCCGTCGCCGTGCAGGGCCCTGAGTGTTTCCGCCGCCGCTACGCCGGTGGGGAAACGCAGCTGTTCCACGTTTATCATCTGGTACTTCATCGGAATGGCCATTACCACGCCCAGCATGGCGATGGAGGAGATCCAGAAGAACATCTGCCAGCCGCCCATGGCCTGCCCTGTTATCATCATCAGCGCAGGGATGGCCGCCACCGTGCCGCCGCCGGTCATATAGCCGGCCGCGCTGGCCACCGACTGCATTGCGTTATTCTCCAGCATGCCGAAATGGGTGCGTACGAGCCTGATTTTAAAAAGGCTCGCGAAAATAGCGTAGGCCAGGATGCCGGCGGTTATGGAAACGCCTATGCTCCAGCCGGTCTTAAGCGCTACATAAAGGTTGGACAGGCTCATAAAGCCGCCCAGCAGCATGCCCGCGATCACGGCGCGCGCGGTAAGCTGGCGTTTGAGGGACTGTTCTTGCGCGGCAGAGCTTACGCCGCAGTTTGTTGAGTTAGTCATGTTTGTATATACCTTATGTTAGATTTGGACTACCACAATTTGGTCGCAAATGCGTATTGTCAACATCTGCGTTATATTATATTATTTATTAAGAAGCCCGGTAGGCGCAGCGGTAGCACCGCGGGAAAGTATGACACTGTTCTGCGCCGGAATGGGCGGTGATTTGGCAGAGTGTGAACTGATTTTGCCCAGTTGGCGCAGCGGTAGCGCGTTCCCTTGACATGGGAA
>CAZPMW010000064.1:1457-12102 GCA_964587805.1 uncultured Elusimicrobiaceae bacterium | reverse complement strand
ATGGAAACCGTAGGAATAGCGAGGTCCAGCGGACGCGAAAAGAACGCATCCGCGTCCACCAGCCTGCCAGAAACAGGCCGCGCGAGGCTTATGTCCAGCGGGAATCTGACCACGCTGGTGGAATTTATGATCGCGGTACTGAGGCCGGTATTAGTCAGGTAGAAGATGGTGTCCGGGTCTAATACCGGTGACGCGGAAAAAACAGTGCGCACTATATTGCCGTAGCCGCCGAACATATTCCAGGTACCGTCCGGCTGCAGGACCGCCGAATGCCTGCTTGTCCTGTATGGCGCCACTCCGTAGACGGATTCGGCTATGACCATCATTCCGCCTTTGCTGTCAAATAATTCAGCTCCGTCAAGATAGCCGTGCGAGCCCAGATCCTGGTGATCGCCGTCGTATCCCCAGTATGTGGTGTCTGCCGCCGTCCATACGTCCTCGGCGCGGCCTGTGCTGACATCAACCACATTCTGGGCGTTGTAGCCGCCAGCTATCAAAACAAGGCCGTTGCCCAGGGCGGTGGCGGTATGGTCCACGCGCCCCTGGTTCAGTGCGTCTACGGGAGTCCAGGGGATGGGATTATTGGGGTCGTACATCTCGCACGTAGGCAAGTAAGTCCCGGCTGTGTTTTTGCCGCCGGAGACGAAGACCTTGCCCCCCTGCACCAGCGTTGCGGTGTGGCCCATGCGTTGATGGACCATGGAGCCTCCGGCGGCTATGGCGGCTGGGGTCGCCGGGTCGAAAAGATAGCAGCTGTCGGTCGCCAAAGATGCTGCCGACTGGCCGCCGCAGATAAGCACCTTTCCCGCATTCGTGCCGGTAGATAGCAGTACTGCGGTGTGCCCCCCCTTTGCCGTGGTCAGCGCCGCTACTCCGGCCGCGCTGCAGATCTTGGTAACCGGGTCGCATATCTCAAGCGACGCCAGGGGCGCGCCGGCGTTGAACCCCCCGGCTATCAATACTTTTCCGTCCGACATAAGGGTCGCCGTATGCGAGGACCTGGCGGTATCCAGCGGGCCGCCGCCCCCCCATACTTCGTAGAGGTTGGTGGACATATTGTACATCTGCACTTCTGGAAGGGCGGCTCCGGCGGAGTCAACGCCGCCGGTGATGAGTATATTGCCGTCGGGCAGAAGGGTTGTAGTGTGGCTGTACCTAGCAGTAAGCGCCGCTTCTGCGCCAGGCTGAAGACCGGTCAGCGCGATCACGAATAAGAGGAAAGCCTTTTTAAAAGTCATAAGTGCGCCAGAGGAAGTTTACAAAAGACCTGTTACGGGATTGTTGCCGAATCTTTAATTTCCGCCGGCGCCGCTGTCCGTGACTATGGCTATGGATTCACCGAGCGGGGATTTGGCCTTGCCGGGATCCACGGTTTTTTTCCCGTCCACAACGAAGTGATACAGGTAATTGCCGGGCAGGATATAGACGTCGGCCTTCCAGACGCCGTTCTTTTTGGCCATGGCGGTCTCATTCCACTTGGTGAAACTGCCGGCCAGGGAGACGCGTTTTGCCGACGCGTTTTTGTACTCAAAGCGGGTTTTAACGGCCCGCTGTTTCCGGGGTTCCTCTTTGGCCGACGCCGGGGTTTTTGCCGCGGGCTGGGAGGTTTCCGGGGCGGCTGCGGCAGGCTCTTCGGTTTCTTCAGGATCTGGAAGCGGGGGCACAGATTTGGACTGTATCTCTACAGTGTCGTTGGCAAGATGAACGGTCAGTCTGGTATAGATGGAATATCCGGAAAATACTACTGCTATCAGGCATATAACCGCAAGCATGGCCCAGAAACCTTTGGTTTTTGTCATATTTCCCCTAAGTCAGGCGGTAAAAAAATCTAAGCGGGCGATGGGAATCCCGCTCATCCGCTCCCTCCCGGTCGCTCCCTCGCGGCCGGCCGCCCTGAGCTATGCTCGTGCCGTATCATGGCCTCTGGCCTTCAAACGGCCTCGCTTTATCGTCCACCGGACGCGCTGCGCTATGCGCGTGCCGTATAAGGAGCTATGCTCTTCAAACGGCCTCGGGTCAGCTTCGATTCCCCCGCCCGTTTAACGGATTAGAGGTGAAAATCTAAGCGGGCGATGGGAATCGAACCCACGTCTAAAGCTTGGGAAGCTTTCATTCTACCATTGAACTACGCCCGCACATTAATATAGTTAAATTTTACCTAAATGGCCCTCTGTTTTCAACGGTTATCTGAAACCGCGGTCATTTGAGCGATCTGCCTGCGAGATTCAGGAATTCTTCCCTTATCCGGGTGTCTCTCGCGAAAACCCCCAGCATGGAACTGGTGGTGGCGAAAGAGGAGGCGTTCTTCACGCCGCGCATGGTCATGCACAGGTGCTGGGCCTCAAGTATTACGCCCACCCCTTTGGGCTTCAGCTTTTTAAAAATAGTATCCGCTATCTGCCCTGTCAGCCTTTCCTGCACCTGAAGCCGCCTGGCGAAGGCTTCCACCAGGCGCGGGAGTTTTGAGAGCCCGACTATTTTACCGTTCGGGATATAAGCGATGTGCGCTTTTCCGAAAAAGGGCAGCATATGGTGCTCGCATAGCGAATAGAATGAGATGTCCCGCACTATGACCATCTCTTTGCAATCCGTCCTGAAAAAAGCGCCGTTCAGCACCTTGTCTATATCCATGCCATAGCCCGCGGTAATCTCGGCCAGGGCCCTGGTCACTCTGCCGGGGGTCTTTACAAGCCCCTCTCTGTCCGGATCTTCACCTATCTCCTTAAGCAGTTCATAAATATGACGTTCGGTTTTTGAGCTCATATCAGGGATTCTACAATATGGTGGAGCCGGGGCACAAAGGAATTGAGGCGGCGGCGGAAATGTTTTAAGGACCGCTAGCCACGCTTGATGGTGAGCAGATATGACAGGGCTTGTTCGCGGGTGGCTATCTTTCCCTCGAACTGGCGGAGGCTGACCTTCTCAAGTATCTCCCCCACCTCCGGCCCCGGCGCCAGCTTCAGCGCTTTGATGACGTCGTGGCCGTCTATGAGGCGGGCGGTTTTCAGCTTGATGTTTTTTGAAATGTAGAACTGGAAAAGCAGGTTGAGCACCTGCATGAAGCGCAGGGTTTTTTTAACTCCGTTGCGCGGCAGGCCTTTTTTCGGTATGGAAAAAGGCTTCTCTCTGAGCCGCTCTTTTATCGCTTCCAGCCGGGCGGGCGCTATATAGCTGGCGTGGTCGGCCCAGCAGAGGATCAGCAACGGCACGGTATATTCTCCCATGTTCCTGAAAAAGCGGAAGACCGCCCTGTCCGAGATGAGATCGTTGGACGCGAGATTGCCCGGCCGCAGGTGGCTGCCTATTGTTTTGGAGACAAGTTTGATGTGATCCCTTGAAAAACGCAGGTCCTCCATAAGCCGCCTGCTTACAACCGCCCCGTGTTCCTCATGTCCGAAAAAGCGCAGCCTCCCTTTTATCCGGCGCGCGCCTTTTGCTTGATGAACCTACTGCTCTATTAGATCCAGCCTCAGTATCTCTTTTTCAGCGAAGAACTCGCTTATCTTTTTCCAGTTTGGGATATACGCCCCGGTATCACTGAAGAGGCGGTCCAGCCGGTCCATTACCGCAAAGGTGTGCTTCAGCACCCCGCCTTTGCCGTAGTAGACCTCCGCGCAGGTGCGCTGCGCTTCCAGTTCCGGGATCACGGCCGTAAGGAGGCCGGCGGCATAAAGTTTTTTTGTCCAGGCCGCAGCGTCGGGCGAAGTGAGGATCATCATCAGCTCATCGTGGATGCGCTCAGGGGCGGATTTTTTTATGAGAGCCGCGCCCAGCTTTATCAGCCTGAGCGTGCCAGGCGCTATGCTGAAATTCAGCCCGGCCGCGAATCTGAACGCCCGCAGAAGGCGCAGCGGGTCTTCGGTGAGCGCCTCCGGGCTTACGAGGCGGATAGTTTTGCCTTTAAGGTCCTTCAGGCCTCCGGCCGGATCAATAAGCTCCGTCTTTTTCGGCGCGGTTATCGAGAAGAGACCTGATTTTTTATCCGGCACCGGACGGAAATCGGCCGTCAGGGGCAGGGCCATTGCGTTTATGGTGAAGTCGCGCCGCAGCAGATCTTCAGCAAGGTCCCGGCCCTGAAAGGGAGAAATATCCCATTGGAGGCACTGCTTCGCGCCCCGCTCCGCGGTGCGCAGCGTCAGCCGGTAGACCTTGTGCTCTTCGTCCAGCGGGAAGACCGAAGCCTTCAGCCTGCGCGCGAGAGTTTTTATTCCGGCTTCGAAATCCGGTCCGCCTTCAACTGCCAGGTCGAGATCTTTGACCGGCCTTTTCAGCGCTGCGTCCCGCACAGCCCCGCCCACCAGCCAGGCGCGCCCGAAAATTTTCAGTATCTCGGCTGCCTGCGTCACTTTATCCTCGCCGCGGCGCGCTTGTTGAGTTCGTTTTTAAGCAGCTCCCTCTTAAGGACCTTATGCATGGAGTTCTTGGGCAGGGATCTCACTATCTCCACTTCCCTTGGCCGTTTATACGCGTCCAGGTTGGCCCGGATAAAACGCGCGATATCGGCTTTATCCACCAGTGAATCCGTTTTCGGCACGCAGAAGCATTTCATGGTTTCGTTGCCGGAACCGTCGGGAATGCCTATAACAGCGGCTTCCTGCACCCCGGGGTGCGAGGTTATGACCTGCTCTATCTGGGCCGGGAAGACCTTCAGGCCTTTCACTATGACCATGTCCTTTTTCCTGTCGCGTATAAAAAGGAAGCCCTCCTCATCCAGCACGCCGATATCTCCGGTTCTGAGCCAGCCATCCCCGGTAAACAGTTCCTTCGTGGCGTCCAGGTTCTCGTGGTAGCCCCTGGTTATGTTCGGCCCCTGCACGCAGATCTCGCCCTCTTCACCGTGCCCGAGGTGGCCGCCCTGTTCGTCCATAATGCGAATTTTCACTCCGGGCAGGGCGCGGCCGACCGAGCCGTGCTTCTTGGCCCCGGGGTGCGTCAGCGTGACGATAGGGCTTGTTTCGGTCAGGCCGTAGCCCTCCAGTATATGGATGCCGAATGTTTTTTCGAAGCGGGATTTTATTGTGTCTGGCAGGGGGGCAGCCCCGGAGAGGCATAGGCGGACTTTGCGCAGGGCCCAGTGTTTCAGATATAGTTTTTTTAACCCCTTCGCTTCCTTGGCCAGCACGCTGTATATCTGCGGCACCGCGACCATGATGGTCACGCCTTCCCGGCCCATGGCGCGCAGCCAGGTTTTCGGGGGAGTGATGCTGCCGGAGATATAGGTCTTGCAGCCCAGCATTATCGGTATAAGTACGTTTCCTGTCCAGGAAAAAGTGTGGAACATAGGAAGAAGCGCCATAAAAACGTCCTTCTTTGCCGGCCCCATGGCCTGGATGGCGGCCCCGGAGTTCTCTATAAGGTTGTGATGCGTAAGCAGAACTCCTTTCGGATGCCCTGTGGTGCCGGACGTGTATAATATGGTCGCTACGTCGTGTTCTTCAGCCGCCGTAATCCGTGTCTGTGGGTGGTGGTGCGCGTGTTTAAGGTAATTCCAGAAATCGATGACGGCGGAATCGCCCGGGGAGTCCACCGACATCAGGAAAAGGGATGGCAGCCGTTTCTGCGCTTTCAGGTAGGCGGGAAGGAATTCTTTGGCGGTGACCACCCCTTTGCAGCCGGAATTCTCCAGCGCGTAAATTATCTCCGCTTCTTTTGAGACCATGTAGTTGCCTGGTACGGCTATGGCGCCCAGCTTGGCCAAAGCGAAATAGGTGATAACGAATTCCGTGGAATTCCTGAGGACGATGCCGACCGTGTCGCGCTTTCTTACGCCGGACTGCCAGAACATGTCCGCGGCCCGGTCCACGTTATGAAGAAGCTCTTTATAGGACATGGATAGCTTTTCGGTGCAGAACGCTGTCCTTGCCGGCACAGACTCCGCCGCCCGTGCAAGGCAGGAATACAGGTCTTTTGGTTTTGACATATTAATCCCGGCCTTCCTCGTGCACCTGGATATAGCGCCTGAAGACGACAAGCCCCACGGGTGAGAGGAGCGCCATCATGCCCACTATCAGCCAGATCATCTGCGAATTGCGCGGCCCCTCAGCCGGGCAGTAGCGGGCCAGCAGGAAGCCTGAGATGGAGCCCACCAGGAATTTAGCGAAGAAGTAGGGCAGCATGGAAAGGGCCAGATAGGAGCCTTCCTGGCCCTTAGGCGCTATGGTGGCCGGATATTCATAGAGCCGCGGGGAATAGAAGCACTCGCCTATCGAGTACAGCACCACGCACAGGACTATCGCCACATAGAGTGGGTGCACCGGTCCGGTGAGCCCGAGCCAGGTGTGTCCTATCAGGTTCCCCAGCCAGCCGTCAGCCAGGCCCTGGAACAGCGCCGGCGGTACGGCCATGAAAAACACCGCAGCCGCCGCGATGGTGGTGCCTATGATCACTGTTTTATAGGCCGAGAATTTCTGCGTAAGCGCGCCCACAACAGGGGCGAGGAAAATCACGATCACCGCGTTGAGGAGGCCGAAGACATGGCCTATAGGCGCGCCGTCCCCCAGCTCGCGTATGCCGAACTTCGGAAACGTATAGTACATATGGTAGAGGATCATTTTCACGAATACAACCAGGCCGAAGAAAGACAGAAAGCGGTAGAAAGTGGGCTGGCTCCAGAGGTTGGAGAAGATGCGGACCCAGTCTTTCAGCGCGTCGCGGCAGGAGAGTAAAAAAGCGCCCAGAAAATTCTCTTCGGGGTATTTAGGCTCGGAAGTAGCGAACTTCACGCCCTCGTCCGTGGCCTCCGCGCCCTCGCGCAGGCCGAAATAGGTTATCAGCAGATTGGGTATCGTGAACAGCAGGCCCAGCAGTATTATCGTCTGATAGGTGCTTATCTGGATGCCCAGCACAGGCACGCTGTAATGGCCGTATTCACCGAGTCCCGCGCGCACCTTGTCGAAGGTCCAGGCGGCCACCGCGAAGCCCACGTTCATCATGGAATAGTAGACAGAAAAGGCGATAGAGCGCTGCCTTGTAGTCGAGAAACGCCTGATCGCGGCCGCCATCACCGGGGTCTGCAGGGCCTCGCCCAGGGCCAGTGGAAGCAGGCCAAGCGGCAGGGCAGCCCACGGCGCGGAGAAGAAGGACATTACAAAGCGCGCGATGACGCAAAGTCCGAAACCAGCGAGCAGCGACTTTCGTATGCCTATGGCGTCCACCAGCGAACCCACCATCACGGTGAAGATCGTAAGCACGGAAGACCAGCTGGCTATCACTACGCCGGTGCTCTGGTCGCTCAGACCCACATCCGAGGACAGCCACAAGCCCAGCGTTGAGGTTCCTACAAGCGCGTAGGCAGTGATGGTAAGGATCTTGGTGCCGAAGATGAGCCATAGTTCCCGCATGGCCCCTTTCAGGACCATGAACTTTCCGATGAACGACTCTTCTTTTGTTTCAGTCATATTGCCTCCGGCGAATTTAGCGCTCAAGCGTTTGTTTCAGCACGACGTGCTGGCGTCCTTCAGTTTTTCGTACAGCCCCTCGAACAGCGGCTCGATCTTTTTGAATATGCCCAGTATCCTGGGATCGAAATGTTCCGGCCTCAGCCTGCCGTCCCCCTCCGTTATCACTTTGCAGGCGCCCTGGTGATCGTAGCAGGGCTTATAAACGCGGGAGTTGCGCAGTGCGTCGTAGCAGTCAGCTATGGCCACTATCCGCGCCTCTATCGGTATCTCTTCGCCTTTCAAGCCGGATGGGTAGCCGGTGCCGTCCCATTTTTCATGGTGGCTGAGCGCGATGCGCTTGCCAGGCGCCAGGCGCGGGTGATCGCCGATTATACGGGAGCCGAAGGCCGAGTGTTTCTTAACTTCTTCCATCTCTTCCGGGTCCAGTTTGCCTTCTTTTTTGAGGATGTGGCTGGGCACGTGGACCTTGCCCACGTCGTGAAGGGTCGCCTGCAGGCGTATAGTTTCTATAAATTTTTCCGGCATGCCCAGTTCCCTGGCTATCATGGCGGAGTATTCTCCTACGCGCAGTATATGGTTGCCGGTGTCCATGTCATTGGCTTCCGACGTTCTGGCCAGCGCGTGTATGAGATAGGTAAATGCGTCCTCGTACTCCCTGGCGGTGAGGATGTTTTTGATGCGCAGCAGCAGCTCCGTCTGATCCAGCGGCTTGCCCAGAAATTCGATCGCGCCGGCTTCTATGGCCCTGAGCTTGGTCTCCCGGGATTCAAGCGAGGTTACCATTATGACCGGGATATGCCTGGTCTGGTAGTCGTTTTTCATCCTTTTACAGGCCTCCAGGCCGTCCATCCCCGGCATGCTGATATCCATCAGCACAAGATCTATATTCTTATCAGCCAGCGTTTCCAGGGCTGATTTGCCGTCATGCGCCGTAACCACCTCATGGCCGAGCGGGGCCAGTATGGCCTTGTAGAGGTCCAGGTCTATACATTCGTCGTCAACGCAGAGTATGCGGCAGATTCGTTCCATAGTTTTTAAAAAATGGCGCTGTTTGCGCCGCCAGCTCCCCCGTTATTTGCCGTCAGGCGCCGCCCGGGTCAGGCTTACGCCGCGCTCACTACCCTTGCCGCCAGACGGGCGCTGTTGAAAAAATCCTTCAGGTCCAGATATTCGCCCGTGGTGTGCACTTCACGCATGCCGGTGGCCAGCACAGGGGTTTCTATGCCGTGGCCGAACATGATGTTGGCATCGGTGCCTCCGCCGGAGGTAATGGCCTTCATCGTCATCCCCATCTCCCTCATGCCAGCCGCTACTAGCGGCAGCACGGGATTTCCGCCGCCGATGGCAAGCCCGGGGAATTTCCGCTCTACCAGAAACTCGTATCTCGGTTTTAAGATCCTGCCGTCTACCCTGACAAAGGCTCCGCGCATGGCTTTCCTGACGCAGCTTTCCATGTGGGCTTTCTGTTTTAAAAGTTTCGGCAGATTGCTGCTTCTGATCTCGCCCTGCATCTCAACCAGCGGCGGGATTATGTTAACGGCGTTGCCGCCGCTGATGCGGCCTATGTTGGCCGTGGTTTCGGAATCTATGCGTCCCAGCTTCATTGACGCTATGGCTTTTGAAACCAATTCAATGGCGGAGATGCCTTTTTCTGGCGCCACTCCGGAATGCGCGGCCACGCCGTATACCCGTATGTCCATTTTGTCTGCGGCGGGCGCCCGGGTGATGACATGTTCAAGCGGGCGCTCGTTGTCAAAGATAAGGCCGCAGCGGGCCTTTATGCGCGAATAGTCCAGATGCTTGGCGCCCAGCAGCGCCAGCTCCTCGCTCACAGTGAAGACAACTTCGACAGGGGGGTGCGGCATGCCGCTGTCCAGCAGAACTTTTATCGTTTCAAGTATTACGGCTATCCCGGCTTTACAGTCGGCGCCCAGTATGGTGGACCCGTCGGAGGTAATGCGGTCGCGGCGGAGCACGGGCTTTATGCCTTCGGCGGGGCCCACGGTGTCCATGTGCGCGGACAAAAGGAAGGGCGCGCCAGCGGCCCCGCCGCTGAAGTTCGCTATAAGGTTGCCGGTATTGCCGCCGGTCTTTTTGCCGGCGTCGTCCACGCGGACCTCTGCGCCCATAGCCTTCAGCGTGCGCTGAAGATATCTGGCGACTCCGGCCTCCTGGCCGGAGAGGGAACTTATTTTGGCCAGCTCTATGAAGGTCTGAACCATCCGTTTTTCGTTTATATCTAAATCCACGCTGATCCTTGCCCCCGCCTGTTATAACGCGCGGTGAATGCAGACCGCTATATTAAGATTTTAACACAATATCGCTGAAGATTTCTCTAAAATAAATTGTAAAAGCCGGCCGGGAATTGACCGCTCTTCGCGGCGATGGTATAATCCATTAGCCTGATAATGCGGCGCAGGCGGAAAACTTTATTGAGCCGGGAAAAGCTGATATGAAAAATAAAACCCGGAAAATCCGGCAGGCGTTCACCTTGATCGAGCTGATGATAGTTGTCGCCATCATCGGCGTTCTGGCGGCTATCGCCATTCCAAAATTCAGCGCTTTGATCAATAAGTCCCGGGAGGGGGCTACAAAAAGCAGGCTTTCGGTCTTGCGCGCGGTCCTTCAAGTCTACTACGGGGATACTGAAGGGCTTTATCCGGCCGATGACCTTGCGTGTCTTGCCAGGAACGGTAAATATATCAGTGTTATTCCGGAGGTTGATATCCCCACCTCCCACGCCAAGAGTTCCGAGGTGAATAATAACGACGACCTGGGTACGGCCATGATCCTGACGGCTGATACCGGCGGTTGGCATTATTGGAACTGGGCCGCAGGAGTGCCGTCCAGAAACTGGGGTGATATCTGGGTCGGTTGTACGCACACCAGCACTGCCGGAACACCCTGGACGAATTTTTAGCTCCGCTGTGCCGTCCGCCTGTCCGGCCAGAGCGTGGCGACCCTGCGTTTATTATCCCCGCACACTCACTTGAATGATTTCGCCGGCATACGCCGGGAGAATTTAAGCGTCCGCCGTGTTCTATAGTATAATGGTTTCAGTCAATGCGGGAGTAAGGAGCTATAAATATGGTAACCGGACTTGTGCTGGTAAAACTGATGCCCGGCAAAGAGAAGCAGACCCTTGTCAAGCTGAAGACGCTTAAAAGCATTATCCATATGTCCGCCGTATTCGGGCGCTGGGACCTGGTCCTGGATATGGAGACTGACGATCTGCCGACTCTTTC
>CAZPMW010000064.1:0-1357 GCA_964587805.1 uncultured Elusimicrobiaceae bacterium | reverse complement strand
GCGGATACCCGCACCGCGGCGGAAGATATTTTCGCCGGGGAATTCATTCTTACCCCCTCCACCGCCGCGCTTTACGCGGTTTTCGAGTCCACCGCTCCTGAACATGCCGCAGCCGAGTACCTGCGCCGGGGAATATACCGCCTGGAGTTCCTGGTCCTGTTCGCCATCGCCAGGGATTCCAAAACCACTTTCAGCGCTCTGATCCGGGAGCGGGAAAAAGGCGTTGCCCTTCAAACCCTGGCCGGACGGTATAAGCTCGACCTGATGGAAATATTCCGGGGGGCGGAAGCGCTTCAGGAAAAGATAGAGGCGGGGACTGCCGCCGCTGAAACTGCAGCTATGTTCGCCGCGCCGGACACCTCTTCACGGGCTGTTCGTTCCGCAGCTACGGATGCCGATGTCAAACTTTCCACTGCCTCAAAAAATTAGCCAGACCGGGAAAATATTTACTGCGCTGCTGCTGTCTGCGCGGTTGGCCGGCGCTTTTGAACCTCCGCCAGGAGCAAAGGAAGTTCTCCTTGTTCTGCCCGACGGCTTTAAGGTCCGGGCCGAACTGGCCCGGACCCCGGAAGAGCAAGCCAGGGGGCTGATGTTCCGTAAGGGGCTGAAAGAGGAAAGGGGGATGCTGTTTGTCTTCTCTGACGCGGGCGAGAAGAGCTTCTGGATGAAGAATACTTTTGTGGAACTGGATATAGTGTTCCTGGATAAGGACCTGAAGGCAGGCAAGATCTTTCACCGGGTCACCCCGTCGCGTTCAGGGCAGAGCGACTCCGAGGTGTCAAGAGTTTCAGCCCCGGCCCGCTATGTGCTGGAACTCGCCGGCGGCGTCTCCCGCGGACATGGCCTTAGACCCGGCTCCCGCATAAAAAGTTATTTCCCGCCTCAAAAAAGCCAGGCCGGAAGCCGGCCTGACCCCGCTGTGAGCTCGTCTTCCAAAACAAACTGATCCCGCTTTACTCTCCCGCGGCTTCTGCCGCGCGGAAGGCTTTAATGGCCTGCGCCCGGCTCTCCGTCCTGAGTAGCCGTCTGCGGAAGCCCTGGCGCCAGCGGGCCCGGGTTGCTGTTGAAAACATTATTCCTGTCCGCGGCAGTCCCGGAGGCCGTGTCCTGGGGTTTAAGAAAATATCTGATGCCCAGGATAAAAACGCAGGTCAGGGCGATGGCGCCCGCGATCAGTAGTTTGTAGTACAGACCGTCCTGTAGAGCGTATGGCTTATTTGTGTCTTGCATCACATCCCCCGGTTGCCGGGCTTCACCGCGTTATAGTATACACAGGACCCCCCCCCGCTTTCAAGAGTTGTTTCAGCCACGCGGGCTGGCGGGGGCGCCACAGGCCTATCCGCTTTTATCGTTCTAT
>CAZPMW010000063.1:272-12160 GCA_964587805.1 uncultured Elusimicrobiaceae bacterium | reverse complement strand
GTGGCGCCCTGGAGAGACTCCAGGACTGCTTTGGAGGCGGCTCCGGCTTCCCGGAGCGCTGAAGGATCTTTCAGCAGTGAAATTGTTCTGTCGGCGAGCTCTCCGGCGGTCTTTACCATGAAGCCGCCGTTCTTATTTATAAGGGCCTCGGCGCCATCGCGCGTGTGTTTTATGTTCGGGCCGAAAAGCACGGGCTTGGAAAAAGCTGAAGGCTCAAGAACATTATGCCCGCCGGTATCGTCCAGCGTGCCGCCGACGAATACTACATCCGAAAAATAATAGATATCCGCCAACCGCCCTGTTTCATCAACAAGCAGGCAATCGGGGCCCGGCCTCGCGTGCGCGCGCTGCGACCACAGCGGAGAGGCCAGCGCTCTTTTCCTGAGCCTGGCCGCGCTGCCGGCCACGGTCTCCGGGTGTCTTGGGGCGAGTATCAGCCTGGTATCGGGAACTGCCGCCCGTATCTTTAAAAACGCGTCAAGTATCAGGTCCTCTTCCGCCGGGTGCGTGCTTCCGGCGCAGAATATCTTTTTCCCGTGCCAGCCGGCCAGAGTCAGGAAGTCCTCTACCGCCGGGCGGTCCTGCGGACCCTGTACCACCAGATCATGCTTCAGATTGCCTGTCAGGACCAGTTTTTCCGCAACTCCCGGAAGAAGGCCGTACCTTTCCATATCGCCGCGGCTCTGAACCGCTATGCTGGAAATATTGGAGAATATCAGACGCGCGACAGGGGCAAGCAGGCGGTAGAGGGCGAGGGTCCGGGAGGAAATGCGGGCGTTTATCATTACTGTCCTGACCCCGGCTTGCCCCGCCGCGCAGAGCAGATTAGGCCAGAGCTCCGTTTCCGCTATTATCAGCAGCTCCGGCCTCGCGGCTGCTATAAAGCGGCGCATCAGCGGATATGAGTCAAGCGGCAGCAGGCGCGCGTGAGGGGTAAGCCGCAGCGCCTCAGCCCGCCCGGAGGCCGTAGAGGCGGTAATCAGCACCGGATGTGAGGGGTAGCGCTCTTTAAGAAGCGGGATCAGGAGCTTTACCGCCCTTACTTCTCCCAGCGAAGCGGCGTGTATCCAGATTGGCCGCCCGGTGAGCACGGGCGGCGTTATTGCCAGACGCTCGCTCAGCTCATTCGCCAGATTTTTAAGGAGCCCTCGCCGCGGAGAGAGGAGGAAAAACACAAAGTACGCCAAAGCTATTACTGGCGCCAGGCAGTTATAGAGGATTAGAAAAAAAATGCCCATGGCGATTTTACCCGAGCAGTGCCCGCGCCTGATCGCAGAGCGAGTTGAGAGAGTCTTCCAGTTCCTTCGCCTTAGCCTCTAGCTGGTCGCCTTCGGAGACTTTTATCGGCTTGCCGTACACTATCTCGGCTTTACCGAATGGCAGAGGCAGCTCAAAATTATCCCAGGAATTCAAAACGATCCTGCTGCTCAGCCCTACTCCCACAGGCATAATCGCCAGGCCGGTCTTCTGGGCCAGATAGATTATCCCGTGCTGCGCTTTACGCCTGGGGCCCCTGGGGCCGTCCGGAGTTATCGCCAGCGGCAGGCCCTGCCGCCCACGGTCAACAAGCTCCATTACTGACTGGGCTCCGCCGCGGCTGGATGAGCCGCGAACCGTATTGAAACCGAATTTCCTGGTTACCCGGGCCGCGTATTCCCCGTCAGCGCTCCTGCTGACAAGGGCGGAAATGCCCTGATCGCGCAGCGTATACAGCATAAGCGCCAGGTGCGAATGCCAGGCGGCGTGTATGAAACCGTTAGTTTCCGGCGTAAATCTGGAGTTAATACGGGTGGTGGCGCCAGTAAAAGACAGATACATGTGCGCTAAAGAGGAGAGGATGGCGTGCTTGAAGCCGGAATGGGTGACTTCGTTCATTGTCTTATCTGGAAGCTGTGCCGGCGGCGGGTTTCTTTTTTTTGGGGGCCAGCCAGGGGATGCCGAAAATAACCGTGTGCTTAGGGCTGATGGCGCCCTCGTTCAGCCCGACGCCGATTTTATCGGCGCTCAGGCGCGTCAGGCAGGCGGCTGCTATGCCAATGTCCGACCGAACGGACGGCTCATCCGGTTCAGCTTCAGGCTCAGGCCCGGACCCTTCGGAAAGAGGGCGGAAGGAAAAGATCCTGACCGGATCTCCCAGGGTCAAACCTTCAGCGGAAATCTCCTGGTCTATCAGCTCAGATACTACTTTCAGTCCGGTCTCGGAGAATACCAGCGCGGCGGTCTCGGCCAGGCGGAAAAGCCCGGGGTCAGTGACGGCGTTCAGTTTGGCCTCAAAAGCGGCGCCAAGCGTTACCAGACCCAGCGTTCCGGAACCGCCCTGCGCTATGCCCGCGGGCCCGGCCAGGGCCTCGCCCGGGGCCAGAAGGTCAAAGACGGTGGAGGGCTCCAGCGCGGCCGCAAGAGAGGCGATATACTCTTTCGCGCTCTCCTGGTCGGCCAGGCCGAGGGCAAACAGGTCTATCTTGCGCTTTTTGGCCTTGCGCAGTATGTCGTAGGTGTAAATCGGTATCCTGAACTTTTTGATTTTCCGCATAGGCGGCAGGCCGGTTTAAACTCGCGCTGCTGACGGTTACTTCTTTCGTCCCTCCCACTGGTATACCATAGGGGTGCAGAGCGCGACCGTTGAGTAAACTCCGGCAATGGTGCCGAAGAGCATCGCGAAGGCAAAGTTATTAATAGCCCGTCCGCCGAAGAGATAAAGCACCAGGACGGTGACAAAGACCGTGCAAGTGGTGATTATCGTGCGGGATAGGCACTCGTTCACGCTGAAGTTGATCAGTTCACCAAGCCGCATCTTGGGGTAGTTCCTCATGTTCTCGCGCATGCGGTCGAAGATGACCACGGTGTCGTTGATGGAGTAACCGGCTATGGTCAGAAAGGCCGCCACTATAACCAGGTCTATCTCCCTGTTAGTGAACGACATGGCCGCCAGCGCTACGAATACGTCGTGCAGCAGGCCGATAACGCCGGCGACGCCCCAGACCGGGTTCGAGAACCGGAAGGCTACATATACTATTATCCCGAACATGGACAACACTATCGCGAAGATGGCTTTTTTGGCCAGATCGCGGCCCACCACGGGGCCGACATAATCGCGCTTCTCCTCGGTGAAAGAGGCGCCCTGCATGGTCTTCAGCGCGGAAATTATCTGGTTGGCTGTTTCATTGACATTCTCCTGCGTGCCTTTCACTTTCAGCGCGAAGGAGTTTTCCGCGGAGAAGCTCTGTATTTCGGCGTTCACTTTCGCGGCTTCGAGCGCGGACCTGAGCGCGCCTATTTCAACCGGCTTCTCGAATTTAACCTGCATCATAGTGCCTCCGGTAAAATCAAGGCCCAGGTTTATTCCTTTTATCAAAAGGGAGGCGGTACCTGCCAGCAGAATGGCCCCGGAGATAGCGAAAAACACGTGGCGCAGTTTGACAAAATCAATAGTTGTCTTATGAAGTATCCTTATCATATGCTTAGCTCCTTTGGATTGGACGTGAGCCAGAATTCATACACGGCACGGGTGACGAACACCGAAGTGAACATACCCACCAGAAGGCCTATGGTCAGCGTAACAGCGAAGCCCTTTACGGGGCCGGATCCGAACTGGAAGAGAAAGATAGCCGCTATCCAGGTGGTAACGTTAGAATCCAGGATAGCGCTCCATGCTTTGTCGTAGGCGGTGGGAATTATCATGGGGATTGGCTTTGACAGGGCCAGCTCTTCGCGCATCCGCTCCAGGATCAACACATTGGCGTCGATGGCCATAGCCAGTGAGAGTATCATGCCGGCGATGCCGGGCAGAGTCAGCGTAGCCGAAAAATAGCTCATCGCCGCCAGCAGCAGCACGAAGTTGAGACAAAGGGCGACATCGGCTATAACGCCGCCGCCTTTGTAGTAGACAGCCATAAGAAGCACCACCAGCAGAAATGCGATGCCCATGGACATGACGCCTTTCTTAACGGAGTCCTCTCCGAGGCCGGGGCCCACCACGCGCTTTTCGATGATGTTAACGGGAGCCGGCAGCGCGCCGGCGCGCAGTACGATGGAAAGGTCCCTGGCCGCTTCCATGGTGAAGGAACCTTCTATTACTCCGCTGCCGCCTCCGATGCGGGACTTGATAACCGGGGCGGAATGCACCATTCCGTCCAGCACGATGGCCAGATGCTTGCCTATATTCTCACCGGTGTAACGCTCGAATATTTTGCCGCCTTCCTTGTTGAAAGTAAAAGAAATGTTGGGATAGCCGAACTGGCTGTCTGTGGTCACCTTGGCGGTCTCCAGGTACGCGCCGGTAAGCCCCACGGAGGAAGACAGGACATAATACTTGACTCCGGAGCGCTCTTCATCTGCCGTCGCTTTAAATAGCCCGGTATTCTTTGGCATAAGCTTGGCAATTTCCGGCAGGAGGGATCCGTCCTTGTCAAAGGGGGAATCAGCGAGGTCCGAGATCTTGGTCAGGACCTTTTCAGCCTCCGGGGTTGTATCTACGAGGCGAAATTCCAGCAATGCGGTTTTGCCTATAAGGTTCTCGGCCTGTTCGGTGTTGGAAATTCCGGGCAGGTCCACGGATATCCAGCGCTCGCCCTGCCGGGCAATGGGGGTTTCGCCAACGCCGTACTGATCTATGCGGTTGCGGATGATCTCTATGGCTCGCGCCATGGCGTCAGAAAGCGTTTCTTTTTTATTGAGCTTGGACACATCCAGCTCCAGAAGCATATGCGTGCCGCCGCGCAGGTCCAGGCCGAGGTTGAGCATCCGCGCCGGGCGCAATCTCGCCGCTTCCAGCTTGCTTCTCTCGCCAGCGGGCTTGGTATACCATTCGACAGTGGGATACAACAGGAATATCGAAAGAATGACAAGGCCGAGAATGAGGCCCATTTTCCACTGTAATTTGTTCATCGCACGCTCCTATTAATCGGCGCAGTTTTAAGCCTTTAGCGCCATTCTGTCAGACAAAACATAACGGGCTGCGGCTTTTTGAGCAGCGTCCGGTATCGCCTATTTTTTTACCGGTTCGTTGAGCAGGCCGGCTACTCCTGACCTTACCACAGTGACTTTAACGTTTTTAGATATTTCCACCTGCAGCTCTTCACCTTCCACCGCGGCGATAAGGCCTATCAGCCCGCCGTTTGTGAGCACCTTGTCTCCGGGCTTAAGGGCGGCCAGCATGTTCTTTCTTTCGGCCGCCTGTTTCTGCTGCGGGCGTATAAGGAGAAAATAAAATATTCCCATTATGATGATTAACGGGACGAACTGCATAAAAGCGGCGTTCTGATTCGGCATCGTACCTCCGTGAACTTAGCGTGCTTACGCAGATATTCTAACAAATTTTGCGCGTGAATGTTCGCCCGGTCCGGAACTCCGGGCGGGGTTTCCGGAAACCGCTAATCCCTGGAGGGGCGGGGGGAATCCCGGAAATATGAATCGTAAAATTCTTTTTTTCTGGCCTGAAAGTCGCCGTTTTTTATCGCCTCACGCATGATCTCGGTCTGCCTGATGAGGAAGCGAAGGTTGTGAATGGATAGGAGCTGGTTCATCAGGAACTCCCGGCCCTTAAAGAGATGTGACAGGTACGCCCTGGAATAATTTTTGCAGGTATAGCAGTCGCAGTCAGGATCTATGGCCGACTCATCGTTTTTGTACTGCGCGTTTTTCACGTAGAACCTGCCGCGGGAGGTGAGCACCTGCCCGTTGCGCGCGTTGCGGGTCGGCAGCACGCAGTCGAACATATCCGCGCCGGATTCCACGGCCTCCCAGATATCCTCCGGGCTGCCGAGCCCCATGAAATACACCGGACGGTCTTTCGGCAGGTTTTCCGTAACGACAGCCAGCGCCGCGTGCATCTGGTTCTTGGTTTCTCCAACCGATAGCCCTCCTACGGCGAAACCGTCGGGGTTCACCGTTTCAGCCATGTGCAGGGCCGCTTCTTTGCGCAGATCGGAGAATATGCCCCCCTGTATTATCCCGAACAGCAGCGGCCGCGACGGACCCTCCTCTCGTCCTGCGGTCTCCATGAAATGCTTTTTGGAGCGCTCGGCCCACAGCTTGGTCTTTCTCAGGGCTTCAACCGCCTCGTCACGCCCGGCCGGGTTTTCCACGCAGACGTCAAGGCAGGTCCTGATGTCGGAACCGATCCTGGCCTGGTAGTCTATCACTCGCTCCGGCGTGAAGAAATGAGAGCTGCCCTCTATATGGGAGGTAAAGTGGACTCCGTTCTCGGTGATTTTCCTGAGGTTGCTCATGCTGTAAACCTGGTAGCCTCCGGAATCAGTCAGTATGGGGCCCTGATGCGCCATGAACTTGTGCAGGCCGCCGAATTTTTCCAGGACCTCCAGACCGGGCCGCAGGTACAGATGGTAGGTGTTTGAAAGGATGCATTCGGTGCCTATCGCCTTAAGGTCTTCTTCTGAAACTGCTTTTACCGTGGCCTGGGTGGCTACTGGCATGAAAACCGGCGTATGCACCTCCCCGTGGGCGGTGCTAAGGCGGCAGGCCCGGGCGCGGCACGACGGGTCGGTTGCAAGCACTTTGAAATGTTTCATAGTTCTCCAGGCTCAGATCTCAGGCATATGGCCGGATCGTTAGATCCCGCCTCTAGTTATACTATCAGCATCGCGTCGCCGTAAGAGTAAAATCTGTATTTTTTCTCTACTGCATCCTTGTACGCGCTGAAAAGGCGCTCGCGGCCGGCAAAAGCCGCGGTCATATAGAGCGGCGCCGAAGACGGCACGTGCAAATTGGTTATAAAGGCGCCGGCAACCTTGAACCTGTAGCCGGGGTAAATAAACAGCCCCGCTTTAGCTTCGCCCGGGGAGACGCGCCCTGAGTCGTCCGAGAAAGTCTCCAGGGTCCGCATTGAGGAGGTTCCGACAGCTACTATCCTGCCACCTCTCTCCCTGGCGGCGTTGACCGCCGAGGCTGTCTCCTCGGTAACGGAACAGGCTTCCTCAAGCATTGTATGGTCTGCCGGATTTTCGCTTCTGACCGGCCTGAAGGTTCCCCAGCCGATATGCAGCGTGACATACCGCACGTCCACTCCGCTGGCCTTGAGTTTTTCCAGCAGCTCCGGGGTGAAATGAAAACCGGCTGTCGGCGCCGCTATTGAGCCCGGCGCGTCCGCGAAAACTGTCTGATATCTTGACTCGTCCCTGGCGGCCGGCGTCAGGTCGTGCGCGGCTCTTTCCCTGGCCTTCAGGATATAGCCCGGCAGAGGAACTTCCGCGTTCCTTTCCAGGTAGCCTGCGTCCAGCGGCAGGGAAAAATCAAGAACAAAACTGCCGTCGGCGTTCCGGCTTGCGCAAACGGCCTCGGCGCCGCCCCGGCAGAGGATCTTTCGCCCCGGCTCCGTTTTCCGCACCAGGGCGCTCCACCTCTTAAAATCGTGTGTCTCCGGCCTTATCAGCAGAAGCTCTGAATTTCCGCCGGTGCTCTTTCGCGCCGGCAGTTTGGCCTTCCAGACCCTGCTGCGGTTCAGCACCAGCACATCTCCTGCCCGGAGCAGGCCCGGCAGCTCGCTGAACGTTCTGTGTCCCGCGGGTCCGCCTGCGCGGTCCAGGGTTATCAGACGGGCGGAATCTCTTGGCTCCGCCGGCCTGGCCGCTATAAGCGGCCCGATATCAAGCGCTTCGAATTCGGTCAGTGCCTGATTGGCTGTCATGGGCATGCTCCTGTTTTTATCGGTCATCAGTTACCTGCGCGCCGGGGTAATAGTGCCTGAGTATTTTTTTATAGGCCATCCTTTTTTGAGCCATGCGCTTGGCCCCTTCCTGGCACATGCCGACGCCATGTCCCCAGCCCTTCCCGGTGAATTCATAACCGCCATTTGCCGACGCAATGCGGGTGATAAAGGTGCTTTTAATATCGTAGGTGCCGAAAGACCGGCGGAGGTCGGCCGCGGACACAGTGAAAGAGCCGGAGTTAGTGGCGAACCGCAGCTGAACGGCGCGCCCGATCCGGTCGCGTTTATATACCCTCACGCTTTTTATTCTCACCGCGGTAGAGCCCTGCACCTGGATAAACGAGAGCAGGTCGCGGGCGGTGGCGTAGAATTCCCATTTGTAATGGCTGGAGCGGGAGCAATACGGGTCTGGGATCCCGTACAGCGGCTTGAGCACATCCTCGCCCCAGGCTGAGCTGGCCGCGGATGTATGCCCGCCGCAGCAGGCGTGAAAAAAGGCCGTAATGAGTTTTCCTTTATATATAAGCACCTCTCCGCGCGTGGAGCTTACGGCCTCCCTGATGCGCTCGTTTATGCCGGAGGCGCCGTTATAGACCTGCGTGTCCACGCCATCCGTGATATCGTAGTCCTTTTTCAGGTTTATTTTCTTCAGCGCGTAAGTGCGGGAGGCCACTGCCTGA
Organism: uncultured Elusimicrobiaceae bacterium; assembly: GCA_964587805.1. Taxonomy (GTDB): domain Bacteria; phylum Elusimicrobiota; class Elusimicrobia; order Elusimicrobiales; family UBA9959; genus YA12-FULL-51-18. Next base: position 3,814 of record CAZPMW010000063.1, on the reverse strand, counting down.
GCCTTAAGTGCTTCCAGCGGCCAGTCCGGGCTCATCTCCGCCGGCAAGACGCCGCAAAGATAATCTTCAATGGACAGATGCTCTATGATCTCCAGCTTCTCCTCTTCCGTAGCCCTCATATAGATATCGCCCTTATAAAAATGCCCGTTAAGTCTGACGCTGTCACCGCCGTCCGCGGCCAGGATCTTGACCGGCGATTCCAGTGTCTGTCCCGCTACCGCCAGCCTGCCGGGGCCTATATATCTGACTTCATAGATCGATTTTCCCAGCAGCTGATATTTAAGCCCGGTCTTGAGCTCCAGAACATAAACGCTGACGGAGGTATTGAGCTTGAATTTACTGGTGTTGCGGGATATCGCGACCCTGATGACCGGATCGCTGCCACCGGCCTGACACGGGACCGCGCCAGCGGCGACTGAAAGCAGCAGTAAGCAAAATAAAGATCTCATCATTGGCGGCCGCGCGGGTTAAGGATTCTCGGATTACAGGAACTTGTCCTGCGCAGGGACTTTAAGGCCGAGGTGCAGATAGGCTTTAGCGGTCAGCAGCCGGCCCCTGGTAGTGCGCTGGATAAACCCGGACTGCATCAGGAACGGCTCAATCACGTCGGTAAGTGTATCGGTTTCCTCAGAAACGGCCACAGCCAGGGTCTCCACGCCCACCGGCCCTCCGCTGAACTTCTCGGCCAGCGTGCTCAGTAGCCTGCGGTCCAGGCTGTCCAGGCCTTCTTTATCTATCTCCATGGAATCCAGGCCGTCCAGCGCTACGGAGGGGGTGATTATTCCGCCGGCCCGCACCTGGGCGAAGTCTCGCACCCGCTTCAGCAGACGGTTGGCGATCCTGGGGGTGCCGCGCGCCCTGGCCGCGATATGCGCCAGACCCTCAGGGGTGGCTTCGGTCTTAAGGATGCGGGCGGATCTGGCCAGTATCTGCTCCAGCTCCGCCCTGCCGTAGAAGCCAAGGTTAAAAACAATGCCGAAGCGATCGCGCAGGGGGCCGGTCAAAAGGCCGCTCCTGGTGGTGGCGCCGACCAGCGTGAACCTGGGTACAGACAGCTTGAGCGTTGTAGCGCCGGGCCCGGATCCGGTGCTGATAAAGAACAGGAAATCCTCCATCACCGGGTAAAGAGCCTCCTCCACGGCGGCGTTCAGGCGGTGTATTTCGTCGATGAAAAGTATGTCCCCTTCCTGCAGTTCGGTGGTGAGGATGGCGGCCAGATCCCCCGGCTTAGAGAGAACAGGGCCGGAAGTGACTTTGATATTCACGCCCATCTCTTTGGCGAGTATATAGCTTAGCGTGGTTTTGCCAAGCCCGGGAGGGGAATAAAACAGGCAGTGGTCCAGCGTCTCTTTTCGCCCTTTGGCGGCCGAGATAAAAACGCCGAGGTTTTCCTTGAGCTTCGGCTGGCCGACGAACTCGGCGAGGCTGGAGGGCCGCAGCGCGCTGTCCATGTATTTCAGCTCATCGCTGTTCGCTCTGCCGCTTAGAAAACTCTCTTTTTCAGACATAAGTCGGTAAGATCATCCCGGGGACAGCATCTTCAGCGCGCGCTTGAGCAGGTCCTCTGCGTTCTCATTTTCAGCTGGTCCTTCAGCCGCCGCCGCTTCCAGAGCGGCCTTGGCCTCGCCCGCCTTAAAACCAAGGCTGGACAGCGCGGAAAACACCCTGGCATAGACACCCTGCGAGTTAAAAACGCCGAGCCTGGCCGCGCCGGATGTGTGAAAATCCGGCATTTTATCCTTCAGGGCGGAGATGAGCTTGTCGGCGGTTTTTGCGGTAAATCCGAAGATCGCGGTCAGGAGCTTGGGGTCATTCTTGATCACTGCCTGTCTGAAATCCGGGAGCGATTTAAGCGCCTTATTAAGATAATCCAGTGCTTTTTTCGCGCCGGTGCCCGGCACCGCGCCGCGGAGCAGGTCGAACAGGTCTTTTTCTTCCCTGGTCAGAAAGCCGTAGAGCGCCGCCCCGCCATACATGCTGACCGATTCCGCTGTCAGCACGCAGGCCTGGCCGCCCTCAGGACCCAGGTTCCGCAGGGACGCCTCACATAAAAACACTTCGTAGCCCACGCCGGCGGCTTCTATGACGGCGCTATCTTCCGTCTTGCGGGTTATGGTTCCGCGAAGCGAAGCTATCATCGCGCCCTCGCCAGCGCAGCCTTAAAAGGCGCTACCCGTATATGGCAGATGGCGGCCGCCATAGCGTCGGCTATATCGTCGGGGCGGGGCAGCTCCTTAAGGGACAGGGTCATTTGGACCATCCGCTGCATCTGCGGCTTTTCGGCGCTGCCGCTGCCGCTCAGCGTTTTTTTTATGGTTTTTGGGTTATAGGAGACCGGGGTGCGGAAAAGTTTTTCACAGGCCAGCAATATGACTCCGCGCGCGTGCGTGGTGTTGGCCTGCGTATCGGCTCTCTTAGAGAAGAATACCTCCTCTATCGCCACTTCATCGGGAGAGTTCTCCGTTATCACCAGGCTGAGCTCGTCGAATATCCGGGCCAGGCGCTTGGCGGGCTCCGTTCCTTTTTCAGTGTGTATGAGGCCGGAGGAGAGCAGCCGGGGGGGGGCCGGCGGCAGGCTTTCCAGCACCGCCCAGCCGGTGCGGTCCAGCCCGGGATCTATGCCTAGGATTTTCATAGGGGACAGTCGGCTATTCCAGCTTGGCCATGATGGCGTCGGGTATGTTGAAGTTGGAATGCACCTTCTGAACGTCGTCGTGATCTTCCAGATTATCCATCAGCTTCAGCACCTGCAGCGCCTTCTCCTCCCCTACCATAACCTCGTTCTTGGCCAGCATGGTTATTTCGGAGAGCACGATGGGCACCTTGCATTCTTCCACTTTTTTCTTAACGGCCTCGAAGTCGGCTGGCGCTGTTATGATCTCGTATTCATCGGAATCGGGGGAAGATTTAAAATCTTCCGCGCCGGCATCAAGCGCGAGCGTCATGAGCTCATCTTCTTTCATGTCCGTTTTTTTAACCGAAATATATCCCTTGGTTTCAAACATCCAGGCCACGCATCCGGTGCTGCCTATATTGCCGCCGCCCACCTCAAAGATCTTGCGGATCTCGCTGAATACCCGGTTCCGGTTATCCGTCGTGACCTCCACCAGAACGGCGGTGCCGGCGGGGCCGTATCCTTCATACATTATTTCTTCGTAGGTAACTCCGGGGAGCTGGCCGGTGCCGCGCATGACGGCGCGCTTCACGTTGTCGATAGGCATATTGGCGGCCTTAGCGTCCTCCATGGCCTTGCGCAGGCGTGGATTTTCATCCGGCTTGCCGCCGCTGATCTTGGCGGCCATCGTTATCTCTTTTATTATTTTTGTGAAAACTTTGCCTTTTTTAGCGTCAGTGATGGCTTTCTTGTGTTTGATCCCGGCCCAATGAGAATGTCCGCCCATGGTAAGCTCCTTGTGTCCTTTCCGAATCTTCCGGACCATTGGCTTTCTATGCGGCCAATAAAATAAATTCTATAATAATGGGAACTCTTTCACAAGCGCCCCCTTAGCTCAACTGGATAGAGCGACTGCCTTCGAAGCAGC
>CAZPMW010000063.1:0-238 GCA_964587805.1 uncultured Elusimicrobiaceae bacterium | reverse complement strand
GTTCGAACCCTCTAGGGGGCATAACTTATTCCGCCCCCCTAAGCGTGTCAACTGCTTGACACGCGTGAGGGTTCGAAAGCCGGAGCGTTGTTGAGCCAGCAGGCGAGACAGCGAGGCGGGGTCGCGAGCGCGCACGAACGACGGTGAGTGCGCGACTTGTGACCGAACCCTCTAGGGGGCATAACTTATTCCGCCCTCAGGTGCCTCGGCTCATTGCTCTCCTCCGGGCTTCCAGCCA
>CAZPMW010000062.1:7125-12413 GCA_964587805.1 uncultured Elusimicrobiaceae bacterium | reverse complement strand
CACGGCTCTGCGGCTTCAGCCCTCCGGGCCCTTCGTCCAGAATTATTTCAAGAGAGCAGCGTATGGCCGTCAGCGGCGCTCTCAGCTCATGTGTAAGATATCCGGAAGTAAGCTGATCTTTGGTCAGTCCCACGCCCCCCCCCCTGTCTAACGACCCGGAAGAATTAACTTCCCCAATATCCGGCTGCCCCGCGCGCCGGTAGCTGACGGGCAGTGATTGGACCGCCCGCTAAACGCCAGCCAGGCCAGCAAGGCGAAACAGGCCGGCTCCTTCGCAAGCGGGTCTACGCCCAGTTCCGCTATGCTTTTAACGTTTATGCCGGGCAGCGCTAAAGCGATATTTCGCATTAGAACCGGGTTCAAAGCCCCTCCGCCGCTGACTATCATCTCCAGCGTGCCTTCCGGAGCGAACTTCCTGAAAGCCAGGCCGATAGAGGCGGCCGTAAAATAATTAAGCGTGGCCAGAGTGTCTGAGCCGCTCCGGGCATTAATCCGACCGAAGCGCTTTTTAATGAAATCAGCTGAGAATTCATCACGGTCCAGCGACTTAGGAGGCTTAAGCGCGAAAAACGGAAGTTTCATAAGCGCGGCTACCTTCGCGTGATCAATCTTCCCCGCGGCCGCAAGGCGGCCTCCGGCGTCATAGTTTTTTTTGCCGCCGGTCAGCATAGAAACGGCGGTGTCCATAAGGGAATTGCCGGGGCCGGTGTCAAATCCGAAAGTCGTAACACCTTTTCCCACAAAAGCCACATTCCCTACCCCTCCGATATTCTGCAGCGCCACCGGCTTTCCGCCGCCGAAGATATATTCGTCAAAGAACGGGATAAGCGGCGCGCCCTCGCCGCCGGCCGCCATATCTATCGGCCTGAAATCAGCGACTACGGGCCGGCCGCTTTCCTCAGCCAGGAAAGAGGGCTCTCCGATTTGCAGCGTACTGCCGCCGCTGCCCGGCCGGTGATAAACTGTCTGGCCGTGTGAGCCGATGACCGAGATAGTTTTATAAGCCGTCCGGTGCTCCCGGCAAAAACGCTTTAACATGCCGGCCCAGAGGCGCCCCAGCTCAAAGTTCAGCGCGGAAAGCTCCGGAACTTTAACGCCCTTGGCGGCGAGTATCCGTCCCTGCAGCCCGGCGCTGTACGGATAAGTTTTATACGCCATCACTTTCAGATCTTTACCCTTGTCGGAGATGGAACACAAAGCTATTGAAAGCCCGTCGGCTGAGGTGCCGGACATCAGGCCAAGGACCAGAGCTTTTTTATTTTTTCCCGTTGTATCTTTCCCCGGTAAGCCCTCTGCGTATATCATTTTATCTGCCTTTCCTTTCTGAGCTCCGCTATTTCTTTCCATATAAGCCTCAACTCATCGCCCATAAAATCCGGCACCTTGTCATGGTCCAGCTGCGACCCGCCGCCTGCGCCGCCATGCTTGGGCTTAGCAGGGACTCCGAATACAGTGGTATCGTTCGGGACATCGCGCATGACCACCGAGCCGGCGCCGATGCGCGCTCGCTCGCCTATCGTTATGGCGCCAAGCACTATTGACCCGGCGCCTATCACTGCGCCGTTCAGAATTGTAGGATGCCTCTTCTTTTTCTCAAGGCTTGTGCCGCCCAGCACCACGCCCTGGTACATCAGCACGTCATCGCCGATCTCGGCCGTTTCGCCTATAACCACCCCCATGCCGTGGTCTATAAAAAACCGCCGCCCGATACTGACGCCGGGATGTATTTCAATGCCGGTCAGGAAGCGGCTGAAATGCGACACCAGCCTCGCCGGCAGGCAGAGGCCCAGCCCCCATAGCAGATGCGCTAAGCGGTGCAGCCATAGCGCATGCAGCCCGGGATAGCAGGTAAGAACCTCCAGAACCCCGCGGGCCGCTGGATCTTTGGAAAATACATTCCTGATGTCTTCGGTGAATAGCATAAAAAAGCAGACGGTCTCCGCCGTCAAAACAGTTCCCGGGAAGCGCAGGAGTTATTATATAATTTTATCCCGGTCTTGGCATTTGCCGGCGGCCCGGACCCGCCGCTTCCGACTTCCCGGCGGCGCCTAATCCCGCCGGAAGAAGCGCGGGACGGCTAAAAAAAGGGGTTATCCCCCGATATATTGTGTTAAGCAAATACGGGGGATAACCTTAAAAACAGTATACATCAGGTTATTCGCATCCGCAAGGGATTTTTATATTCTGTTTTCGCTCATCCTTTAAGTATGTTTATTTCACGCCAGCGGCCTGAGTTAAATCTGCGGCCGTAGACCAGCGCAAGCAGTATCACGTAGAACGACGCCCAGGCCCAGACCGCTGCAAGCGGGGCCCCCGCGTAATTGACCAGATAATAGACTCCGGGCACGAATACAAGCCAGGCCAGCAGGCTCCCGGCCACCATCTGAAATTTGGTATCGCCCGCCCCGCGCAGCGCGTCAACGAAGATTATTCCGATAGCGTCGAAAAGAATAAAAAAAGCGAGCAGCTTCATCAAAGGCCGGCTTGCGGCCAGAATAGGAACGAACTCGGTCGAATCAGCGCCGCCGAAGATATTTACGAAAACGCCCGGGAAAAAGAAAAACAGAAGGCCGATAGCCAGCACGTACGCCAGCGCCAGTTTTACGGCATTGTGCGTAACCTTCACTGAAATATCCGGTCGCTTTTTGCCGATATAGCGGCCGACCAGCGTCAGGTTGGCGATCCCCAGGCCAATGACCGGCATGAACGCTATCATATTGACGGAAACAATAATATTGTTTGCCGCCAGGGAATACTTATCCATATTCCCGACAACAAAGATGAAGACGGCGAAGGATGCCACATCGAGGAAAAAGCCTACGCCGTTAGGGACTCCGTATTTAATCAGCCGCGTAAATAGACCTTTATGAAGGCCGATCAGCCTGGCGGTACGGTAAGTCCGTCGGTTTTCCGCTGAAAATATGACAGAGAGATAGATCAGCATTACGCATACCTGCCCGGCCACGGTGGCCAGAGCCGCGCCGCGGATACCCATTTCAGGAACCGGACCCCGGCCGAAGATCAGCAGCCAGGAAAGCATTACGCATACGGCGTTGCCGGCCATGTTGGCGGCCATGGTCACCTTGGTAAGACCGCGGCCTGTGAAAAAAGAAGACAGCGCGGTGTTAACGATCACCAGCACGCCGCCAAAGTTGAGGATGGTAAAGTACTGCGCTTCAAGCAGCTTAACTGCGGGCGGATGGCCGGAACCGGCGATTAAATACAGGCCGGCCGGTGTCAGCGCCAGCAGTATAAGCCCGGAAATGATACCCAGCCATACGCCCTGCCATACGGCCACGGAAACGCTGGCGGTCTTGCCCTTGCCGTAATACTGGGCAACGAAGGCGTTCGTATACGAGGCAGTCCCCATGAAAAAACAGATCAGGGTGAAACTGAGTATCCCGGCGGGTACGCAGGCGGCCAGTGCGTCGGCGCTGTAGCGCGAAAGAAAGACGCGGTTGATGAACTGCATCACCGTGTTAGAAGCCGTGGAGATGATAAGCGGGTACGCTACGGACAGCAGTTCGGACATGGAGCCGCTGTCAAATTTCGTCTTAGGAACGGGCGGGATAGCCCCCTGCAAGATTACGCTGTCTTCCATTTATCCCTGCTAGGAGTATTCTTTCTCGCCTCTTTTGCGCAGGGAGTGGTCCAGCACCTTTTTGCGGAGGCGCAGGCTTTTGGGCGTGACCTCGACATATTCCCCCTCCTCCACGTATTCGATGGCCTGCTCCAGGCTCATATTGCGCGGCGGCGTCAGGGTTATTGACATGTCCGAAGTCGAGGAGCGCATGTTGGTCTGTTTTTTTTCTTTACAGGGATTCACCACCAGGTCGTTGGCCCGGCAGTGCTCTCCTACGATCTGGCCGGAGTAAACGTCCTGATTGGGGCTGATGAACATTATGCCGTGGTCCTGAAGTCCGTTCAGGGCGTAGCCGGCGGTCTTCCCGCTTTCCTTAGCGATGAACACGCCGTTGCGCGCCGGGGCCTGGAATCCGCCCTCTGGCATAAAGCCGTGAAAGTTGTGATGCATCAGGCCGGAACCCTTGGTAAGCGTCATAAACTCCGACTTAAAACCGATCAGGGCCCTTGAAGAGACGATATACTCAAAGCGCACGCGCCCGTCGTCTCCTATCCTCATGTCCTTCATCTGGGCGCCCCTGCGGCCCAGCGCTTCCATAGAGGCACCCTGGAACTCAGTAGGAGCGTCCAGCACAAGATATTCAACCGGCTCTACGGTAATGCCGTTTTCCTGATGGGTGATAACGACCATCTTGGAAACGCAGAGTTCATATCCTTCCCGGCGCATAGTCTCGATAAGTATGGCGAGGTGCAATTCACCGCGGCCTGAAACCTTGAAGCCGGCCTGACCGGGGATATCCTCGACTTTAAGGCCCACATTCACCTGCTGCTCGCGGTAAAGCCTTTCGCGGAGCTGGGTTATGGTCACGAATTTACCGTCCCGTCCGGAAAAGGGCCCGTCGTTAGCGTAGAACTCCATGGAAAGAGTGGGCAGCTCTATCTCAAGGCCAGGCAGAACGCCGGGATTCTCCACGCTTGAGACGGTGTCTCCGACCTCGATGCCCTCGAGGCCCGCCATGGCCACGATATCTCCGGAGCGCGCTGTCTGCGCCGCCACCCGGGCCAGGCCCTTGAAACCCATGAGCTGAACCACCTTGCGCGTCACCGGCTGGGAGCCAGGGGACGCCAGCGAGATCATAGCCCCCGTAGCGACCGTGCCCTGAAAAATACGGCCTATCCCGATGCGGCCGGTGTAAGGGCTGTAATCCAGCATGGTCACAAGCATGCGCAAAGGCTCGGCGTCCTTTTGGAGCGGGCCTGGCACGCGGTTGAGTATCGTTTCGAAAAGGTAGACCAGATCTTTTGTTTTAACCTTATAATCCTTGGAAGCCCAGCCATCCCGCCCGGCGGCGTAGACGACCGGGAAATCCAGCTGCTCGTCGCTGGCGCCCAGCTCCATAAAAAGCGCGAAGACTTTATCCAGCATGGCGTGAGGGTCGCAATTGGCGCGATCAACCTTATTAATCACCACGACAGGCGTTAAACCCAGCGCCAGCGCCTTTTTAAGAACGAAGCGGGTCTGCGGCATGGGCCCGTCCAGCGCGTCAACCAGCAGCAGCACGCCGTCCACCATGCGCAGCACGCGCTCCACTTCGCTGCCGAAATCGGCGTGCCCGGGCGTATCCACGATATGAATGGCGGTGTCTTTGTATTTAACAGCCGTATTTTTTGAAAGAATGGTTATGCCGCGCTCGCGTTCAAGGTCG
>CAZPMW010000062.1:0-7115 GCA_964587805.1 uncultured Elusimicrobiaceae bacterium | reverse complement strand
TCTGTAAAAGTCCCGGTCTGCCTGAGCATGGCGTCCACCAGGGTGGTTTTGCCGTGGTCGACGTGGGCGATGATGGCTATATTGCGCAGGTCCTGCCTGCGTGCGGCGGTATCGTGTTGCATTTTATCCTAAAGGCTCGTGCTTATTTCTCACACCCGGCTATTCGCTGTTACGCTTCGCTGGCTTCAAGCGCGTTAAGCTCTTCCTGGGCAGCGGTTATCTTCTGCTCCAGGGCGCGCGCTTTATCTCCCAGCTCCTGCACTTGTTTATAATCTGAGTATATCTCGGGCGAGGCCATTTTGGCCGCCAGTGTCTCCACGGTCTTTCTTGAATACGCGATCTCTTTTTTCAGCGTGTCGGCGCGCTTGGATCGCTTGCGGACCTCCGCGTCCTGCTTTTTTTTCTCCGCCCAGTCCGGAGTTTCCGCGCGGGTCTCTGCAGGCGCGGAGGATATCCCGGCGCTGACCGCCTCCGGCTCGCGCTGGAGCTGACGGTGATGGAAATAGTCGTAATTCCCGGGATAAATGGTGGTTTTCCCCTTTTCTACGTGCACCACGGAATCGGCCAGGGCGTTCACGAAGTAGAGGTCATGGCTGATAAAGCAAACCGTGCCCTCAAATTCCTTAAGAGAGCCGATCAGCGCCTCCACGCTGGGAATATCCAGGTGGGTGGTGGGCTCGTCGAGAAGCAGGACATTAGGAGGATCCAGCAGAAGCTTAACCAGCAGCAGACGGCTTTTTTCACCGCCGCTCAGCACACCGGCCGTCTTAAACACGGCGTCTCCGGGAAAGAGGAAAGCCCCCAGTACAGTCCTCACCATCAGTTCCGGGTTCATCCTGTCGTTATCCATCGCCTCCTGCAGCACGGTCTTGCGCGGGTCAAGCAGTCCCTCGCGGTGCTGGGAAAAATAGCCGGTTTTGACATTCAGCCCCAGCTTCCGCGCTCCGGAATCCGGCTCGACTACACCGGCCAGCATTTTTAAAAGCGTCGATTTACCTGCGCCGTTATGACCTACAAAAGCCATTTTCTGTCCGCGCAGCAGCTCAAAATCAAAATTCTCGTAGACGCGCACGGGGTCATGGCCAGGCACCTGGTAAACCTTGTTCACTCCTTCAAGTTCCAACACCTTGGTGCCGGTGCGGGAGGGCTGAGGAAAACGTATCCTCACTGTTTTGGTCTCCGTGGGAAGCACCACAAGCTCAAGCTTGTCCAGGCGCTTTATCATGCTCTGCACGCGGGACGCGGTTGAGACGCGGGCGCGGTTGCGCGCGATGAAATCCTTCATCTCCGCTATCTGCTCCTGCTGCTGGCGCCAGGCGGAGTAAAGTTTTTCCTTTTCGGATTCGCGCTGGGCCAGAAAATTCTCATAGTTACCGTGATAGACCCGCAGAGTTTGATCCTGAACGGATACGATTGCGCTGCAGATCGTGTTTATAAACGACCGGTCGTGAGAGATTATGAATACCGCTCCCGGATAGGTACCCAGATAATCCTGCAGCCACAGCAGGGCGTCGAGGTCGAGGTGGTTGGTTGGCTCGTCCAGCAGAAGCAAATCAGGCTTGCATACCAGCAGGCGCGCCATCGCTGCGCGCATGGACCAGCCTCCGCTGAGCGTATTAATCCTGCGGTCAAAATCAGAGACCTTAAAACCAAGACCCATCAGGACGGCCTTGGCCTCCGCCTCCCGGCGGCCGTCGTAATCCTCGATCCCGTTCAGGGTTTCGCCTATAACGGTATGTTCCGAGGTCGGGGCGTTCTCCTGAGGCAGATAGCCTACCACCACCCCTTTCTTGAACTGAAGGTCTCCGCTATCGGCCTCCTCTTCCCTGAGCATCATTTTAAAAAGCGTGGATTTGCCAGACCCGTTCGGGCCGACTAAGGCGAAGCGCTCGCCTTCATTTATCTGGAGAGACGCGTCTTCAAAGAGCGTCTGGCTTCCGAATGATTTGGAAACATTCCTTAAAGTTATCATATAAATCCGGAACAGCGCGGCGACGCGCTATCGCTACAGCTATTGGAACCTGACCGGGAACGTGCGCAAGAGGACCTGGAACGCCGGCTGGACCGTCACAGGCGACACCGTAAACAATATTTTAGCATTTTCCCGGCCTCAACAAAATATTATAGAGTATAAGCCCGTTGCTAAGTACAAGTAAGTTCTGGGGACATAAAACGCAACATTGCGATCGCAAACCTGTTGGAGGAGACACCATAATGAAGCTTAAAATTGTGTTTTTTCAGGTCCTGATTGCGCTACTCTGCATGGACTTGCCGGCCGCGGCGCAGAAGGCTCCGGCCGCAGTCAGTCAGGAGCAGCACTCATCCGATGAACAAGCCGGCCCGCCCAAGAAGGGCGCAGAAAGCCAGCCTGCCGACACAAAAATAAAAGCTAAGGTCCAGATGCTAACGGCCGAAAAAGACGAATTGAAGGCCGCGTATGAATTAGAGCTGCAGAAACAGAAAACCAAGACCGCTGAGCTGGAGGCTGAACTAGCGCGCGCCACCTCAGAGAACAAGCTGGCGGAAGAAAAGCGCAAGGCCGCGATTGCGAAGCTGGAAACTGACTACCAGAAGCTGACCACACAGAACAAACTTTCGGCTGAACAGTCCAAAGCCCTTTCCGCGGCCCAGGACTACGAACTGGCCAAACTGGTACTGGAGAACAGGATGGCTGACGAAAAAAGCAAGAGGCTGGTGCTCGAGCTGTCCGGCCGCATAGCCAGACTGAAAGCGGAGAATGATCTTACCGTAGAACAACAGCGCATGGATCTGCTCTCCGACACCAAAGAAAGGAACAGAATAGACATTGAAGTTAAGCGCACCGACCTTGAGGAGCGGAGGCTGAAAGTGGAAAGATTGGCCATGGAAAGCCGCCTGAATAAAATAAACAGCGATCTTGAGCTGCGCCTGAAAAGAACTGAATGGAAAAAAGAGAGCAACACCGAACCGGTATACACGCTTAAACCCTTCTCTAATGGCAAACTCGTGGTAAGCGACAGGCGCGTAGCGCTTAACGGCCCCATCTTCTCCGGCGTTGCAGAGTACGTTACCGAACGCATTCATTACTACAACAACATCTCATCTCAGCCGGTGTTTATAGTCATAGACATCTGCCCGGGCGGCTCTGTAATGGAAGGTTATCGCATTCTGAAAGCCATGCAGTCGAGCAAGGCGCCAATTTACGTGGTAGTAAAATCTTTCGCCGCCAGCATGGCGGCGGTTATCACGACAATGGCAGATAAGTCATATGTCTATCCCAATGCGATAATACTGCACCACCAGATGTCCACGATGAATTGGGGCAATATGACGCAGCTCAAAGAGCAGTTGGAAAAAGCCCGAGAATGGGAGCGCCGCCTGCATGTCCCTGTGAGCAAGAAAATGGGCATCTCCATAGAGGAATTCCGGAAAAAGATGTACGAAAAGAACTCTGCCGGCGACTGGGAAGAGTTCGGCGACAAGGCGGTGGAATATAAATGGGCGACGAATACTGTTGAGGAGATAGAAGAAACCGGGATTACAAAGAACCCGGACGAGACAGAGCCCGTGCGCACAAAGGGCCGGATCGCCTCCACACTGCCGCTGGAAGAGCAGACCGACGAAGCCGGACGCCAGTACGTTTCATTACCGCGCCTGGCCCCGTTCGACTTCTATTTTATCTATAATCCCGACAGGTATTACAGGTAGTAAGGACCAGATCCGGCCTTGTTCCTCGGTCCTCGGTCCTTGATCCTTGGTCCTTCCCCCTAGTACACCCGGGCCCAGACGGCTTTCAGGTATTCGCCTTCCGGATAGTCGGAGGCCACGGGGTGGTCGGCGCCTGCGCCGGACTTCCTGAAGATATGCGCGCGCCGGCCCGCGTTGGCGGCGGCCGCTCGCACGATGTGGGAAAAATCTTCCATTGAGACCAGCCCGCTGCATGAGCAGCTCAGAAACAGCCCCCCCTCGGCCACCAGAGACAGCGCCAGGCGGTTGAAATCACGGTATTTAAAAATTCCTTTTTCCTGGTCCTCCCTTGACGCCACCAGCTTGTAGGGGTCCAGAATGACCATGTCGTATTTTTTGCTGTTCTGGAACATCTGCCGCATATAAGGGAAAGCGTCGGAGCATACGGGGTCTATGGTCACCTTGTTGATATTGGCGTTGCGCTTGGCCAGCTCGACGGCGTCGGCGTCAAGTTCTACGCACGTAACTTCCTTCGCACCGCCCAGTTTCATGGCGTATATTCCGAACCCGCCTGTGTAGGAGCAGATATCCAGCACGCTCCTGCCCTCCGCCAGCGAGGAGGCGTAAAGCCTGTTGTCGCGCTGATCACAGAAAAAGCCGGTCTTATGCCCGCCGGCCAGATCCACCTCGAACAGCACTCCGTTCTCTGAGACGCGCGCCTTTTTAGCGTGGCTGACGGACATATGTTTTCCGCCGGCGGTTGAGATGACCGCCTGCGGGGCGGGAAGATTAAAACCCTCCATGGCTTCCGTATACGAACTGGCGCGGTGATGGAATACCGCTTTGGGGAAGTGTTCCCTGAAGGCCGCCTCGAGCATAGGGGCCAGCCGGTACATGGCGAATGAATAAAACTCAAGCACGATATTGTCGCCGTACCTGTCTACGACGAGTCCCGGAAGGCCGTCCCCGTAGTCGTGAACCAGTCGGCAGGCGTCGGTGACCTTGTCCAGCTTGAGGACCGAGCGCCGGAAATCCACGGCGCGGCTTACCTGCCGTTTGATGAAGCTCTCAAGGTCGAAAACGTCCGGATTCTCCCTGGTGAAGATGCGCAACGCTATCTGGCTGCGCGGGTTATAAAGTCCCACGCCGTAGGGTCTGTTGTTCTTATCGTAGACGGCCACGATCTCCCCGGCGGATGCGCCCTCCGCTGAATCTATCATCCGCCTGAAAGCGTTGGGGCCTGCCGGAGCGTAGGCGAGTTTGACTTTGGACAGTTGTTTTTTCATTATTCAGTTCTCAGCGCGTCAGCAGGCTTCATGCCAGCCGCGACCCAGGCCGGGTAAATGGCGAACACAAAAGCGGTGAACGCCGCAATAAAGACCGAGATGACAGGCATCCAGGGTTTGATCGGGCTGGCCCCCATACCGAGCATTACCTTGACCGGCACGCCCCATAGATACCCGAGGGCCGAACCCAGCACGCCGCCGATCAGTCCCAGCATTACGGCTTCCACTATAAACTGCAGCATTATATCTCCGCGGCTGGCGCCCACCGCCCTGCGTATGCCTATCTCCTTGGTGCGGGCGAAAACCGTGGCCAGCGTTACGTTCATTATGCCTATGCCGCCGGCGAGGAACGCCAGCATTCCGAGGGAGATGGCCATAAGCGAATCCTTCAAGGCCCTGGCTATTTTTTCCTTTATGAGTTCCATTTGGTTCTCGACCAAAAAATATTCCTCATCGCCGAAGCGTATCTTAAGGAAATTGTTTATCAATTTCAGCGATTCCTCGAAAGCATCTTCCCCGCCTGCGTCTATGCTTACCTCCAGCGACTGCTCGAACCTGGTAAAATAACGCTCGAGCGTGGTCACCGGGAGCAGTATCTTATAATCCCGCCCTGATCTCTGTATGATGTCTGGGCGTTTTGAAGGCGGAAGTTCCTCCAGGACCCCGACCACGGTAAGGGCGACACCGTCGATCTGCACCAGCTTGCCCAGCAGGTCGTTATGGGACACCATAACATCAAAAGCGTTGGTTACATTCCATTGTTTCTGCATGGTCTTGTAAAAGCTGTTCTCCGGTGGCGGAACGGCCTTTTTCACAATTACGCAGACCCGCAGCTGTTTATCGACATCGTTCCAATCCAGGAACCGGCCTTTCAGCGTATAAATGAAATCGCGTTTTTTCCACTCCGGGGTTATCCCGCACACCGAAGACACTACGCGCCTTCCGTTGTATGCGAACACATTTCGCCAGCGGGATCCTTCAGGGGAAACCATATAAAGCCCCGGCAATTTCTCCCTCAGGCTGATCACGTCCGCGTAGGTGATATTCGGCAAAGGCACGTAGTCGTCCGGGGAAGAGTAGGCCTGGCCGGTAGCCTGGGCTATCCTGAGGCGTGCCATGCCGGAGATCTCTTTCTGCTTCTGCAACCGGTCATACGTGGCGAAAATGGAGGCGAAGGCGTCGATAAAAACCACGGACCCCACGGCTATAGCGAGGAAACTGAGCACGGAGCGCATCTTGTGTATGCGTATTTCGGCGAGGCCGGTTTTTATGGCGCTGATAAGCGGTTTCACTGCTCCAGTCTCCCGTCCATCATTTTTAGATTGCGCTGCGCCCTGTCGGCCAGTCCTCTGTCATGTGTGACCATAATCACGGTTATTCCTTCCGCGTTCAGCTGAAGCAGCATGTCCATTATTTCCCGGCTGGAAACAGAATCCAGATTCCCTGTCGGCTCATCGGCCAGTATGATCTTCGGAAAGTTGACGAGGGCTCGCGCTATCGCCACGCGCTGGCGCTCACCTCCCGAAAGCTCCAGAGGAGTTTTTTTCTCCTTCCCCTTCAGTCCGACCTTGGATATAAGCTCGTGCGCGCGGTCCTGCATACGCTCGTTCGATACCCCGGCGTACATCATAGGAAGACAGATATTGCCTATGGCCGACAGCCTGTTGAGCAGATTGAACGACTGGAATACGAAGCCTATGGTGTCGCGCCGTACGTTGGAGCGCTCCCGGTCCGGCATATCCAGTATATTCCGGCCGTTCAGCCTGTACCGGCCGCCGCTGGGTTCGTCCAGCAGACCTATAAGGTTCAACAGGGTGGACTTGCCGCATCCAGAAGGGCCGGTAACCGCGACGAACTCCCCGGGCCGGATGTCGAAAGAAACGCCGCGCAGCGCGGGCCACCCTGACTGTCCGCCTTCGTATATTTTCGACAACTCAGAGCACTCTATGCTCATTTAAGGGTCTCCGGCACCGCGGTAAACAGCTTATCTCCGGGGCTTACCGGCCCCACCAGTTCCACTTCGGCTTCGGACCTTAAACCCGGGAACACCTGCAGCTTATCGGCCTCCAGCGCTTCCTTCTGTCTGTAGACGTAATAATTCAGCCCTTCCTGGAAAAGCGTTTCGATAGGGGCCTTAAGCACGTTCTTTTTCGCTTCTATGTC
>CAZPMW010000061.1:0-12802 GCA_964587805.1 uncultured Elusimicrobiaceae bacterium | reverse complement strand
TCTGCAGGCGCCCTGATGATATAAATATTTGACAAGTAAAATGTTAAGAAAGCAATCACGAAAATGTTGAATGCGCTATGACAAGGAGAGAATGAACATGGAAATAACATTCGGCGGGAATAAAAAAATCAACGCATCTTTTCATGGCTTTGAGATAAAGACCGATCAGCCGGAAAGCGCGGGAGGCGAGGGGTCAGCGCCTACGCCGTTCGACCTTTTTCTGGCCTCGCTGGGCACCTGCGCCGGTATTTTCGCCGTGGGTTTTCTCCAGAGCCGCAAGCTCTCAACGGAGGGTTTCAAGATAAATCTGGCTTTCAACTGGGACGAAGCGTCCCATCTGGTGAAAAAGGTGGATATGCGCATAACGCTTCCGAAGGGCTTTCCGCAGCAGTATAAGTCGGCGCTGATAAAATCGGCTGAGCTCTGCGCTGTAAAGCGGCATCTGGCGAATCCTCCCGAGTTCGAGATCTCCGCTGTCGGAGAATAAGCGATAACAGAATGAGGATCTGGGATATAGCGCCGAAGCGGCTGTGCAGGAACCATTTGCTCGGTGAGCACCGGGAACTGCATTGTATATGGGTAGTTCTTACCCGTGGGAAAAAAGGCTATTCCAGGCATCCCGAAACGCTGCGCTGGCGCGGCCGGTTGAAAGCCCTGTATTCCCGGCACGCGGAACAGGTCTCGGAAATGGAAGCCAGGGGTTATAGACATAAAAGCCCGCTTGACCGGCGGCTGGCCACAGGCGGGGGCGTTCAGGATAAATATGTAGATTCACCGCGCAAGCAGCTGAAATTGCTGGCGGCCAAGCGATGCGGATGCGCGGTGCCAAGGAGTTGCCTATGAAAAAGTATATTTGTGCTTTATTCGCGGTTTTGTCAGCCGGGTGCGCCACTGCGCCAAAAGGCATCGTGCCCGTAAGCGGGTTTGAGCTGCAGCGGTATCTGGGCACCTGGCACGAGATAGCCAGGCTGGACCATTCCTTCGAGCGCGGCTTGGTTGGTGTAACGGCTGAATACTCGCTGCGTCAGGATGGCGGCGTAAAAGTAGTGAACCGGGGCTATAAGACATCCGCGGGCATATGGAAAGAGGCCGAGGGGCGGGCTTATTTTACGGGAGACGGGGCCGTAGGTCAGCTCAAGGTCTCCTTCTTCCGGCCTTTTTACGGGGGATACAACATAATAGAGCTGGACCGGGAAGGTTATAGCTACGCGCTGGTGGCCGGGCCTTCCAGATCATACCTGTGGATACTGGCCCGCGAGCCAGAACTCTCACCGCAGATAACGCAGCGCCTTGTAAACCGGGCCGGGGAACTGGGCTTCAATACGGAAAAACTTATTTTTCCGGGAGTCGCGCCACAGACCAGGTGAATTTCTAAATGGTTTGACAGCAGCGGGTGCAATCTATACAATAGGGTGACGGAATGATGCGTCCGCACGCCAGCGGGAAAATCGGGGTAATAATGAAACATTTATCGTCTTGCTTACGCAGATCGCGCACCGGGTATCTCTTTTTAATCTGTCTGATATTTTCCGGCGGTTACAGCGCAGCGTTATCGCCGACAGGTTACCCGGGGGCCGTATGGATGCTTTCCGGCCGGGACTTCAGCGGTATCGACGGCACTAATACGCAGGGGTTCGTCAGGCAGGGAGTCGGGCTGTTGCGTCTGGAAGGGGGACAAAGCCTTCAGGCTTACGGACGCTATAACTGGCGGCTCAGGAACGTTAATCAGGCTTACTATAATTCCTACACGCCTTACGCCGGGACCATGTTTTCATTTAAGTATGTGGATGTGGGCGCCGAATTCGGCTGGCCGCACTACACCTCTCTTTCCAATAGCAGCAAGGATTATAATGTGTTCGCCAGCTGGTTCCGCTATTGGAGCCTCAAGGAATGGCGGAAAAGCGATTTTATCAAGGCGCTACCGCTTTCTACCTGGGGGAACGCATCCTACGATCTGCTGAATCAGAACGGCTCAGCCACAATGGGCTGGGTTAAGCTGGAGGCTGACTTGTTCTGGCTGCCGCGCAATTACATGGCGGGCCCGTTCGCCTCGTATAGCTGGCGCCTGCGCAACCGGAACGCGGATTATTTTAATTTCAGCGAGGCCGCCGCGGGGTTTGAGATCGGGAACGGTGTGATAGAGCTCGGAACGAAGTATACCTGGAAGCGCTATCCGAAACTCCATGAGCGCGGCCGCGGGCTTGAGGCTTTTATCACTGTGTATAAGGCCTGGGATCTTAAGCGGGGCGACGCGCGCTAATCAGCGATTTGTACGTCTGAAATCCTGGGGAGACGGGATGGTGCCGGGAGGAATCGTCGCGTAGGCCGGCAAAGGGGACCACTTTCCGGCTTTCTGCCTGTAAATGTAGCCGAGCCCCGCGCGGAACACCGCGGCGTTTTCATTTTCGGCCATAAAATCCGTGCCTGGTATTTCAGCGGCGATTATATCCGGTTTGCGGGCGCTGCCTGTAAAAGGGTTATAGCGCAGGAATTCCGCTATCATCCAGGCCATAGCTTGTAAACTTGCTGGCTTTGTTATCACCTGCGGTCCCTGGTTATCCCGGTAAAACCCCTTTCCGATCAATTTTACTGCGACAGGCAGTGTCGCTATGCCAGGAAGCGGTATCTCCCGTACATCTTTCGCCTGCATTTTCGTGTCGGATAAAGCCGCCCCGTGCTCGGGCACTAATATCACAACTGCCTTTCTGCCTGATTTTTCAATCTCCGAAAAGAAGCCCTCCAACTGCGCTGTCATTCTATTAAGCCGTTGCCTGTAGGATGCAGCGTCATCCGGCCCGCGGTCAATACCCGGCTGGTGGGTGCCGATATGCAGGTTGGCGGTATTGTAGTACAGCGCCGCCCTTGGTACGTTAGACGCTAAACGTGTCTTCCAGAATTTATCGAGCGCCGCCCCGTCCGCATATAACTGTGTTCCGTCGAACATGGTGTATTCAACAGGCAGCCCGTCTGCTCCAATCGGGGCGTCCGCGTGGCCGTACTTTTGTATGCTTGAAAAGAAATCCGCGTATTTGCCGTCGTGACTGAACATCGTGTATGTTTTGAACCCGGATGCGCGCAGGTTGTCCATCAGGTAACAGCCCGGGGGGGAATCGGCGTAGAGCAGCGGGTGGGGCAATTGCCCGCAGGAGGATTTTAAAACGCGCAGCGCCGCCGGGCCGCTATAGGAGCAGCCCGCGCTGAAATTGGTAAAGACATAATCGAATTTAGACAGGAAGGGCATAAAATCCGAACCGGAATCTTTAATGTCCTCCCAGGAAAGAGAGCAGATATGCAGTATAAGCACGTCGAAAAGCGGAGAATTCTTTTCCGGAGCGGAAAAATTCACTATCCTGTCGCGCTCTTTTTGGTAAAAGGCCTCCGGTGATTCGCTGCCAAGATCCGGCACGGTTTGTTTCGGCTGCATGATCCAGGCTGTGACCAGCAGCAAGTAAGCGGAAGTAACAAGGACCAGCGGCCTTTTCCGGGAGGCGACAATGATCGCCGCCAGGCCAAGAATGGCGACCGCGAGCATGTGGAAGTTTACGGATTGCCGGATGAACTCCAAAAGGTATTGATTTGACGGGCGGGTAACAGGGTCGGCAAGAAAAGAGATCAGTTTGGACACCGGGGGGAGATAGGACTCCCGCCAGAGCAGCGCCAGCGCCGCCGCAGCCGACGCGGCCGCTTTAAGCATGGCCAGGCCGCGCGACCGGGGAAAAAAGAACCGGAGAGGAGCATGCACCAGCGCCGCTATCGCGCCAGTCAGGAACAGGTCAAGATTGATGTAGCCGGAGAAAGAAAGGGCTGCGGCAGAGAACAGGTACCAGTACCAGAAGATGATGATGCGCCCGTGAATAGCCAGTTTAAACTTTTATCCGTGCACTCGAAGCGCCCGGTGCCGCAGGCTCCGTAAAACTGTTTCCGCACCGCGTCCGGTGAAAGGGCCCAATCCCGCTCCTTGTTTATATCGAACCAGACCACGGCCTTAACCGCGGGGAAGCGGGTTCCGATAGAGTCCTGCAACTGTCTTATCCAGAGGTTTTTATCTCCGCCGGCGGAGCAGGAGGCGGTTTCGGTTATAAAGACAGGCTTGCTGGGAAACGATCTGACCGCCCGCTCATAGGCGTCCCTGATCATTTCCGCGGGACTCTTCCACTTCTGCCAGGGCTCGGGGCCATTCCCCCAGTTATAGGCGTCTATGCCTATAACATCGGCGTATTCGTCTCCGGGATAATAATTCTCGAAACGATTCCGCTCCTCCGCCGGAACATCCTCGGCGTTCACGCAAAAAATGAATTTCGCAGTCGTGTTACCCTGCGTCCTGAAAATCTCCCTTATCCGGCGGAACGCGCGGACATAGGTTTCAGGCCCTGAATTATTGCCGGACCAGCCGTACCAGTCGCTGTTTGGCTCGTGCCCGAACCGGATGAAAAGCGGAAGGCCTGCGGCCGACCTGGCGAACTGTCCGATATGGGCGTCAAACTTTCCCGCGGCGATAGAAGGCAGGAGGTTCTCGCGTTTTATGTCGTTCAGATATGGTTCCCAGGTTATCATGGGCAGCGCTCCGGAAGCGCGGATGGCTTTCACCCCTGACGCCGGAAAAGAGGTCTTCCAATTAATATAAATATTTCTGATCCCGGCTTTTTCCGGTGAGAGTCTGCCGGACCGCTCGGCTACTCCGAGCACACAGACCGGGTACTGCTTTTCCATTTGTGTTCTGCTCCGGAAATATTCAGGATGTTCTTTAAAAATGAGGAGCAGCGCAATTATCGCTGAAATAATTATCGTGCCAGTCAGGATTATCGTTCTGGCTCGGAGGCGTGGTGGGAATGCCATATGGGTAAAGTGGCGGCCAGATTATATGTGATGCCGGAACGTTTCAAAACCGTTGTAAGATGTCAGCCGATTCTGCGATATTGTATCGTTTGTTGCCGGCCCGGTCAAATCTTTCAGTGAAAAGCGGGAAGCCGGGCAGAGCCCGGACCACGGCCTGTCATTTACTGGCCAGAGTTATATTAGTATGATTGCTGTTATCTACTCATGCTGGCAATGGTTTTGCGGCCTGCTGGCCGCCAATATGGCGCCGTAGACTTTTATGCTTATAACTTTTCTGCGCAAGATACGCATCGTCGCCCTTGTCGCGGCTATTTCGGTTTGTGTTTATTTTATCGCCAGAGTTATTCTGTTTACATATTCGGATTACGGCCGGCTTGAGAAACTCTTCGGTCTTTTCCTGCTCTTGGGCGAAACCTACATGCTGGTGCACGCTTTCGGATATATGATGAACGTTCTTTCCCTGGCCAGCCTGCGCCGGGAGGCGCCCAGAGCGGTATTAAAGCCCGGGCAGGAGCCTTCTGTGGCTATAGTGGTGGCGGCCAGGCATGAACCGCGCGAGGTGCTTGAAAGTACGATAATCACTTTTCGGAACGTCGATTATCCCAAAAAGACCATATACTTTCTGGATGATTCTTCCGACCAGTCGTATCGGGAAGAGGCAGACGCCTTAGCCCGCGACCACGGGATAATGATCTTCAGGCGCACGGAGCGCCATGGTGCCAAGGCCGGTATTGTGAACGACTTTCTGCGGGGGATGACCGAGAAATATATAGCCATCTTTGACGCCGACCAGAACCCTATGCCGGATTTTCTGAATGAACTGGTCCCTATTCTGGAGGGGGATGAAAAACTTGCTTTTGTGCAGACCCCCCAGTTCTACACCAATATCGGAGAGAGTCCCGTGGCCAAGGGTTCAGCCATACAGCAGGCTATCTTTTACGAAACCATCTGTGAGGGGAAGAACGCGACCGGCTCCATGTTCTGCTGCGGCACGAACGTCATCTTCCGCAGGGAGGCCCTGCTGGATGTCGGAGGCTTTGAGGAGGAATTCATCACCGAAGACTTCGCCACCTCAGTCAATCTGCACATGAAGGGATGGCGCTCCTGGTACCATAACCATGTGGTGGCTTTCGGCCGCGCGCCTGAAACCCTGCCGGCCTATTTCAAGCAGCAGGCCCGCTGGGCGGGTGGGACGATAAGCGTTTTCCGCAAGCTGGTCATCAGCTTTTTCAGGGACCCGTTTAAACTTTCGCCTATGCAGTGGTGGGAATACGCGCTGGCTGGCACCTATTATTTCGTGGGGTGGGCCTTTTTCTTTCTGATGATCTGTCCCATAGCGTTCCTGCTGTTCAATGTTCCGTCTTTCTTCCTCTACCCGCAGGTATATATTGCGACTTATATGCCGTATTTCTGCCTCACGCTGCTTATCTTCTTCGGGACGATGAAGGAGCGCCACTATAGCATAAAACAGATATACTATGGCCTGATTCTCGGCTCCCTCTTTTCATGAAGGCGGCGGTGTACGGCCTTATCGGCAAGCGCATGACCTTTGTGGTGACTACAAAGGGGAAGGCCGAGGTAATGCCGCTCGCCGCCCTCTGGCCCTACGTCCTGATGCTGGGGCTTAACTTCGCCGCTCTTTTCGTGGGCCTGTTCAAACTTTCTCATCACCCCTGGGCCATCGGTGTGAATATGTTCTGGGTTTCTTATCATGTGCTCATACTATGGAGCATTTTCTATTTCAACCAGTTGCCGGTTCTGGGCAGGGAAGAGCATGCGCAATGGCAGGCATCCTGACTATGGCGCGTCCGGTTTTAGCCGCGGCGCGCGTGCCGCGGCTCTTTAAGGGATAAACTATGGGCGTTTCTAAAAATGAATTGCTGGCTATGCTTAAGGACGCTCTGGCGCTGGAGGAGGGGGCCATGCCGATCTACAGCAGGCATCTTAAGACCGCGCTGTTCTGGAGCGGACTTGCCCCCGAAGTGCGGGAGCAGCTTCGCATACAGCTGGGAATACTGGAGAAGGAATCCGGCCGGCATACGAAAGCGCTCTTAGAGATGAAGAAGAAAATAGAGGAGGATGAACGGAATGTTTTCTAAAGAAGACTACGTCAAGTATTTCCTCCAGATACGGAATATCGAAGTGAAGATGAAAGAGAAGTTCGGCGCCTATGCCGGGGCGGTGGACGACCCGGCGCTTAAAAGATTCTTCTCTGATTTAGAGCGCCAGGAGAGGGCGCACGAGAGGATAGTTGACTCTATGGTGAAGGAGTTCAGCAATTAAGGATAGGGCGTCTGCCGGCTTTTTTCACCATCGGCGGGAACTGCGGGCGCAGGCTTTTACATCCTGGACTATTTAGCTGAAACACGCCCCTCTGTCGGAAACCGTGCTGGCTTCCGGAGAGGGGCGCGTTCGTTTGCTGATGTGAAGAGTGGCCGCTTACTTGAATTTTATGCCCTTGCCGATGACTTTGGTGGTAGTGTTGGACCACAGTATCCACCACTGATTATACGCCTCAACCGTGACATCGATAAGCGCGTCGGCGCCGATTTTTGACTTTGCGTCGTCTACGGCATCCTGGGTGTTATTGGATCCGCTGATAGGAAGAATGCCGAAAAGGACTATCTTGCTGCTGGTCCCGGAAACTTTTCCGAGCTCTTCATAGGGCCTGTTGTTGATCGGGGTAGTGGAGTCGCTAATACCGCCGGGCATATGCGCGCATCCGGCAAGGACGCCGGCCGCCAGGGCGAGTGCCGCGAATTTTGCAGTGTTTTTCATGTGTCTCCGTTTCTGTCGGTAAATTATCCCGGTGTCCGCAGCTGCGTAAGCCGGGAGTGTCTTCGTATGTCTGTAAATTATAACAAATCAACTGACAACGGCCAAAAGATAATTGAAGACCTGTGGTGGAATCTGATAGAGTTGATGATATAGTTCCGGATTTATAGGGAATGAATTGAATGGAAACCATACTGAACGGATTTTTAGCCTCTCTGGCCGCAGGGCTGGCGACATCGCTGGGCGGGATCCCTGTATTTTATTTTAAAAAGATAAATCATAAAGCGTATTCCGCCATGCTTGGCGTATCCGCCGGCATAATGCTCGCCGCCACTGTTTTCAGCCTCCTGCTGCCGGCTATAGAGAAAGGCGGGGTGTATATGGCTTCCGCCGGCTTGCTGTGCGGCGTTTTTTTTATAGAGATCATAGCCCGGCTGGTGCCGCACGAGCATTTTTTCAAGGGCCATGAGGGTCCGGACACGAACTTAAAGCGCGTTTTTCTCTTTATCCTCGCTATTACAATACACAATTTTCCTGAAGGCATGAGCGTGGGCGTCGGATACGGGTCCGGCGACCCTCAGAACGCCCTGGCTTTGGCCATCGGCATAGGGATACAGAACATTCCGGAAGGGGCGGCGGTGGCTCTGCCGATGCTCTCGCTGGGATATGCCCCGCGGCAGGCGTTCGGCGTCGCTTTCCTGTCCGGCTTGGTAGAGCCGGTAGGCGGCTTACTGGGCGTCAGCACCGTAACTGTTTTCTCCGGCGCGCTGCCCTTCGCCCTGTCTTTCGCAGCGGGCTGTATGCTGTATGTCATAAGCGGGGAAATGATACCTGAATCGCATGAAAAAGGATACGGTAAGCTGGCCACCTGGTATCTGGTGGCCGGTTTTGTAATTATGATGCTGCTGGATAATCTGCTGGGTAAAGCCTAGCGGAAATATCGGACCGCGCGCAGGAGTTAGTGGTCCGGCGAAAGCTTGATATTCGAAAAAACATCATGCCGCATAAAGATAAAACCAGAGAACAGCTTATCGAGGAGATAGACCTGCTTCAAAAGCGTCTGTCCAGGCTGGAAACAGCGGGCGCGGCTGGGGCCGTGGCGCTGGAAAGTGGAGCCCTGCTGCAGGCCGTTCTGGACGGGTTTCCGTTCCTTGCCTGGCTTAAAGACACCGAGGGCCGCTTCCTCGCCGTAAACAATAATTTCGCCCTGGCCTGCGGGCAGCCGGACGCGAAGGCGCTTACCGGGAAAACAGACCTCGATGTCTGGCCCAGGGACCTGGCCGATGCCTACCGCGCTGACGACGCAGAGGTTATGCGGAGCCGCGGCAAAAAAAATGTGGAAGAGCTGGTTGCCGAGCGTGGGACGCCTAAATGGTTCGAAACTTTTAAAACTCCTTTGCTTGACGCGTGTGGAAGATTATGCGGAACCTTCGGTTTTGCACGCGACATCTCAGGCCGAAAACTGGCAGAGGCAGATATAAGGCATCAGACGGCACTGCTCAATTCTCTGCTGGATTCAGTCCCTGACATTATCTTTTTTAAGGATATTAACGGCGTCTATATGGGCTGTAACCAGCCCTTTACCAGGTTTGTAGGCCGCGCCAAACAAGAGATTATAGGAAGGACGGATCATGAGCTGTTTGATAAAGATGTGGCCGCGTTTTTCAGGGAGCAGGACAGGCGAATGCTGGAGCTTAGGCAGCCGCGCCATAACGAGGAGTGGGTCGCCTATCCCGATGGCGCTAAAGTTTTGCTGGACACGCTGAAGACCCCTTATTGGGGCCCGGACAGTGAGCTGGTCGGGATCCTGGGCCTGAGCCGTGACATCACCGAGCGCAGGCGCAGTGAGGCTTTTGAACAGGAACTGCTGCTTCTCTCCACCCAGTTAACCGGCATTCTCGCCGCCAGCATCCCGGCCGCCCTGGACTTGGCATTGCTGAAGATCGGGCGCTTTCTTGCCTCCGACCGGGCCTACATCTTCGCAATCAATTCCGGCAATGATACCATGAGCAACACTCACGAGTGGTGCGGAGAAGGTATCAAGCCAGAGATAAGCAACCTTCAAAATCTCCCCTGCGGCGTGTTCCCCATGTGGATGGCTACCCTCAGGCGAATGGAAAATGTCGTTATCCCCTCGGTCAGGGACCTGCCGGACGCATGGCACGGTGAGCGTGATATTCTGGAGCCGCAGGGCATTCAGTCGCTTTTCGTTATCCCTCTCCAGTCCCGGGGAGCCCTGATCGGTTTCGTAGGTCTGGATTTCGTGCGTAAGCCGAAAGAGCTGAATTCCATTGAGGTTAGTCTTTTAACCGTGTGGAGCCGCCTGCTTTCAAGCTTAATAAATAGCCAGGGCGCGGAAGAATTACTGGAAAAAGTGCGAAAGAATTATCAGACCTTCTTCAACAGCATAAATGATTTCCTGTTTATTCTGGACAAAAAAGGGAATATCCTCCACATGAATGACACGGTTACAGCCAGGCTGGGTTATTCTAAGGAAGAACTTATCGGACAGTCGGTCCTTATAGTTCATCCGCCTGAACGCAGGGAAGAGGCGGGGCGCATTGTGGGTGAAATGCTGGCGGGCACGGCAGAGTTCTGCCCCGTTCCGCTGCTCACTAAGGCGGGCGTTAAAATACCGGTGGAAACCAGGGTGACCCCGGGGTTCTGGGACGGGAAGCCAGCGGTCTTCGGAGTCACCAAAGACATCTCCCAGATCAGACTGTCTGAGGAAAAGTTCTCCAAGGCTTTCCATTCTAGTTCGGCGCTGATGGCAATAAGCAGTTTTAGCGACGGCCGGTTCATGGATGTCAATCATTCATTCCTTAGGACGCTTGGCTTTTCGCGCGAAGAGGTGATAGGCAAAACCTCCGCCGACCTCCGGCTTTTCAACGACCCAGCCCAGCGGGAAAAAATCCTGGAAAGAATCAAAGAAGGCCAATCAGTCAGAGAGATTGAGGCGCAGGTGCGCGTAAAAGATAACTCACTGATAGACGGCCTGTTCTCCGCGGAGTTTATCTACATAGGTAAAGATTTATGTCTGCTAACCGTACTGACGGATATTACAAAGTTGAAGCAGGCGGAGCGGGTATTAAATGAGAGCGCGAAAATGAAATCTAAATTCGCCTCTATGGTGTCTCATGAACTGAGAAGCCCGCTTACCGCCATCACGCTGGGCATCAGCCTCGTTTTGGAAAAGACTGGCGGCCTCAATGAGGAGCAGAAAAGCCTTCTTCGCCTTGCGCATGACAATACCGACCGGCTGGGTCGCCTGATAAATGATGTTCTTGACTTCCAGAAAATGGCTGCCGGCAAGATGACCTTTGACTTCAAGCAGAACGATGTTTGCGGCCTGATAGTGGCAACGTCCGAGTCTATGGGGCTTCTGGCTAGAAGTAAGGGGCTGAGACTGGTAACCGATTCCATTGCAGGTCTGCCGCATTCGTTGTTCGATGAGGATAAGATTACCCAGGTGCTGATAAACCTTCTGGGGAACGCGATATCGCACACGGAAAAAGGAACTATATCGGTGCATGCTGCCCATGAAGGCGGCATGCTTCATGTCTCCGTCGGTGATACGGGCGCTGGCATTAAAGCCGAAGATCTGCCTAAGCTCTTTCAGGCTTTTGAGCAGCTCGATAGCGGACGCGGTAGGAAGAAAGGCGGCACAGGCCTGGGGCTGGCTATCTCCAAGGAAATTATTATAGCTCATAACGGGAAAATATGGGCGGAATCCGAATTCGGAAAAGGATCGGTTTTTCATTTTGCCATCCCTTTGACGCGGCCGGAGGCTGAGCATGGCAAATAATATTCTGGTTGTGGACGATGAGCCGGACATGTTGCTGCTGATGTCGCGCGTACTGCAGAAGGGTGGCTATGTCGTATGCGGTGAGAAAGACGGAAGCAAGGTGCTGTCCTTGACGCGGCAGATTCTGCCTGACCTCATAATTCTCGATATCTATCTTCCTTTTATGAACGGTGACGACCTTGCCCGGGAGCTAAAGAAGGATGAAAAGCTGAAGCATATCCCGGTAATTCTAATCTCCTCAACCACGGACGGACTCGGTAAAACAGCTGCCGCCTGCGGCGCGCAGGCCTATCTGCCTAAACCTTTTAACCCCGGAGAATTGCTTGGCCTTGTGAAGAGATATTGTCCGCGGCGGGAGAGCGCTGATTTATGAGGTATAAAATACTAATAGCTGATGATGATGAAAATATACGGATCGCTCTTCAGCATGTCTTTTCTGATCACCATATTCTTTCCGCAGGTGATGGAGAGACCGCTGTCGGCATAGTAATAGCAGAGCGGCCCGCGCTGGTGCTGCTTGACATTAATATGCCGCGGATGAACGGCCTGGAAGTTTTGCTCGCTCTTAAAAATATTCAGGAGAAACCGCTGTTTATTATGCTCACCGGAAACGATGAATTGCTGACAGCTTGCAAGGCTCTGGAATCAGGCGCCGCAAGCTACATAACAAAACCATTCGAAGCAGATGTTATAAGGAAGCTGGTACTGTCAGCGCTTGAGGAAAAGGAAAACCTGGGGAAAGACGGCAGCAAGCCCTGGCGTGCTAAAAAAGACTGAGATTAAGACGCGCATCAGTTCTAGCGGCTTGGGGTGGCGGGCCGCGAAGTCAAACGCCGCATTTTTATACTATACTTTCCCCGGGCGCATGTTCTGTATCCATATAGGAGGAGTATGACGGAAGCTAAAACAACCTGGAAATTCTCTTCTACATTCTGGTCCGCCAACGTTATCGAGCTCTTCGAGCGGGCGGCGTACTACGGATGTTTCATCTTCCTTACCGTATACCTGACGAACCGTATCGGCTTCACGGACAAGGAGGCGGGTGTTGTCACCGGCGTCTTCTCCTTCTTTCTCTACCTCATGCCCACGTTCATGGGCACCCTCGCAGACAGGATAGGCTTCCGCAGGGCGCTGTGCGCGGCGTTCCTGCTGCTCTGCTTCGGCTACGCCCTGCTGGGTATTGTGCCGACCAAGCTCACGGCGATCATCTCCCTGCTGCTCATCATCACCGGCGCTGCGATAGTCAAACCCGTGGTCTCCGGGACGGTGGCCAAGTGCTCCGACGAGATGAACCGGGCGCGCGCTTTCTCCCTGTTCTATTGGGCCGTAAACATAGGGGCCTTTGCGGGCAAAAGTGTTGTGGATCCCATCCGGCAGGCCTTTGGC
>CAZPMW010000060.1:10238-12885 GCA_964587805.1 uncultured Elusimicrobiaceae bacterium | reverse complement strand
ACCGCGCCCTGGGTGAATGGTTCGTTGCCGGCGATAAAGATGGCCTTGTAGACATCGTCCTTCCCGCTCCAGGCTAACTCGTTCACCGCGTCCTTTATGGCCTTTCCGCAGTATTCGTCACCGCCGTTGGTCTTCAGCGCGAAGAGCTGCTCCGCAACCCTGTCCAGGTTGCGCGTGAAGAGGAGCACCCGCCGTACCCAGCCTGTTTCCGGGCTGAGGCCGGAGTTGCCGTATTCATAGAGAGCCACCTCTATTACGGGAGCCGACCCGCTTTTTTCTGAGGCGTTCAGCTCGTTGATTATTTTCCAGAGCTGGTTGCGGGCCTGGTTGATGAGGCCGTCCATGCTGTTGGAGGTGTCCAGCAGCAACGCTATCTGCACCAGCGGTTTCCCCGCAAAATCCCGGTCCGGATCGCCTGAGACCGGCGGGACCTGCGCCTGCCAGGTCCGCTTCACCACCGCGCTTGAGGCGGAAAGTATTTTGCCGGTCTCCGCGTCGATGATCCGCGCGTTCACCTCCGTGTCGTCGCCGGCCAGATCGTTCAGCGTGCCAGCGACCACAGCCGCGGCGCCAAGAAGTCTTCCCAGCTGCTTTACCGTCTCGTCGCTCACTGCTCCGGAGGACTGAAGCTTCAGCTCTCCCATCACTTTTTTTAAAAGGTTCCGCTCAATCAGCACGAGGCTCTTGTCCTGCGCCAGCAGAGTGGTAAGGCGCTCCTGCACGATAACCGGGCCGTCGGACTCTTTTCCGTTTATGTAGGCGAAGTCCAGCACTGCCAGTTTGAGGCCGGGCTGGTCCTTTATTCCCCGGCGGAGGGTGTCGCTCAGTGCTCTTAACTCACCTGAGCCGGAGGTCGCGGCTTTGGCAGGCTGCTCCGATTCGCAGAATCCGGGGCTTACCAGCATAATTGCCGGTATCAGGGCCATGATGAAAAACCGTGCTGACGCGCGCATAATATTCTCCTGTTAAAAGCCGGGCTTTTTGATTAAATCAAGGATACAAAAACCCGTCGGTCAAGTCAAAACATTGATAGCGCGCGGTAAAATTGATATTGTAACCGGGAAGCGCGCCTGAAAGTTTTGCGGCAGGCAGGACTCGGTAAGAAGGGGGGGAGATGGTTATTCTGAAAAAACATATTTTAGCGGCCTCCGCGCTGTTTCTCGTTTCCGCGTGCTCCGTAAAGGAGGACGCCCCGTATATTCAAACCGCGTTCATAATGAGCACCCAGGCGCATGTCAGGGTTTTCGGCGCAAGCGACGCGGAGGCAAAAAAGCTGGCTGATGCCGTCTTTAAGGAATGGCGGCGCATCTCAGCCGAATACAGTATCACCGAGCCCTACAGCTCTGTCGCGTACGTGAATAAAAACGCCTTCAGGAAATGGGTCCGGGTCGATGATGAGTTTCTGGGTCTGCTGGTTCAGGGCATGGATTATTTCAGCCTTACCGGAGGCGCGTTCGACATCACCTTCGCTCCGCTTTGGCCGATCTGGCGGGAGGCTGCGGCTTCTAAGAAAATGCCGGCGAAGGAGGAAATAAATAAAGCTCTGGCCAATATGGGCTCCGGATATGTGCAGATAGATCGCGTAAATAAAATGCTCCGTTTTACCAGGCCGGTTGAAATCAACCTGGGCGGCCTGCTCCGGAGCTACGCCCTTGAGCGCGGCCGGACGGTAGTGCGGGAGGCCGCGGGCGGCAGGTACCAGGTGGAACTTAAGATCGGCGGCAACATACTCGCTTATGGAAAACGGGACTGGTATTATGAAGTGCCGGACCCTTTTCACGAGGGGGCCTCGCTCGGCCGGCTGCATTTCGGCGAAGGCCTGGTTCTCGCCTCGTCGGGGCGGGATCATTTCGTCCGCATAGAGGGCAAGCTTTACTCTCACATACTGGACCTGAAGTCAGGGTACCCGGTGCCCGACTTCTCCAATCTGCTGGTTTTTTTCCCGAATACGGAAAAGGATGAATATATCCCCTCCGCCGTGTTCGCCGTAATGGGGAGAGAGAAAGCTTTTGCGCTTCTCAGTCGGGTGCAGGGAGCGGCCGCTCTCTGGATAGACGGCTCCGGCGGGACGGAATTATTGATCAACGGAAATAGCGCCGCCAGGTGGGAAAAAACAAAAAGCCTGTTTTAGTGAAGTTTAAAGAAGTACGAGGGCGGTGGGCATCTATCTCTTTGCTTTCTTTCCGGCAATCTCCTCAAACTCTCCTTTCTTCCTGTTTTTGCGCACATTGTTCCAGTTGAAGTACCTGCCGTTCATAGCGAGATAGACTCCCGGGGGGAGGGTCTGCGCGAAAGAAATAGCCGAGCCGAGGTTGAACATCCCGTCCGAGCTGCCGAAGCGGTATGGCACCATGGCCCCGGTGAGCACCACCGTCTTGTTTTTTACGCTGGGCCCCAGAAGGGCGGCCGTCTGCGGCATAGTGTCGGTGCCGTGGGTGATCACTATGCTGCGTTCCCGCGAGGACAGGCATTCTTTAAGGATCCTGCGCCTGTGGGCCGCGGTCATGAAAAGGCTGTCCAGCATCATCAGGACCTTTACGCGCACCCGTACCCTTGAGCGTCCTAGCGCCAGCATTTCGCCCAGGTGGGTCTTCCTGAAGAAAAGCTCGCCGGTGAGCTCGTTGTATTCCTTGTCGAAAGTCCCGCC